>DATAYL010000548.1:0-6701 GCA_036272575.1 Bryobacteraceae bacterium
GCAATCACAGAAAAGAGATTCGTATTGAAGACCGCCTGAAGTTCCGATTCACTTGTCTCAATGGTCTCGGAATTGAGAAGTCCGCCGTCACCGGTGATGCCCGCATTATTCACAAGGATGTCGAGCTTACCGAAGTTCTCCGCAACGAACCTGGCCGCGGCTCTGCGATCGTCGTCCTTGGTTACGTCAAAAGTCACGGGGTGAGCTTCCACGTTCTGTGAAACAAGCTTGTCCGCGGCCTCCTTCGCTGCCCGCTGTGTCCTGGCGCCAACAATGACGGTGATACCCTTTTGTCCAAGTTGACGAGCCGTCTCGAAGCCAATTCCACGGTTCGCGCCAGAGATGAATGCTACTTTTTTGTCTGTAGGCATGATGCCCTCCTAATGCTTTGGATGGATGATTGCCGGATTCGATTCATGAAACCGACTGGTCGGAAGTCTGTGTGTTGGGGGGGGAATCTCGCTGCAAATTCTCGAACTCTACTTCATGGGGGTTAGTTGTGTACGGTGAGGACGATTTTTCCAACTTGGGCGTTCGATTCCATGTATTGGTAAGCCTGAGCGACCTGCTCGAATTGAAAATGTGTTAGCAATCTCGGTTTGAACTGTTTGCTCTTTAGCTTCTCGAAGACATAGTTCTTAGCCTCGCGAATCTCTCGCGTTGCGACACAATCTCCACGAGCCAGTACCCGCGGATGGTGAGCCCCTTGATTAGGGATTGCGCCAGAGGATAGGGCGTGTCGCTTACGGCCAGCAATCCATATTGAAATATCGTTGCACCTTGAGCCCCGGCCTCCACCAGTTGGCCTAACATGGGACCGGCTATCGGGTCGGTTGAGCGCCCATCGAAATCAGCAACGGATTTTGCGCGCGACTCACATCAAACCAGACAGATCCACGGTGACGGCCTACCGTTTACCAACGTCCATTTCAGTCCTCGCGAAGTCGGGCTTTCGGAAACTGAGGAGCCAGTTGGCATTGTGTCCGAGTTGTTCCTGTGTTGTCGACCATATGGAAACAATGTCCGTGTTGCGCGTCACAGGACAACATCGGAAACAATGTCGATGTGAAAGGCCCCCTACTCTCCTCGGCGCAACCGCTCCTTGCGTTCCTCACCGCGAGTATAATGATGCTCCATGCGCCAACTCCCCTTCTTCATCGCCGCAATCCTCCTCACCGTCATGCCGGCATTCCCGCAAATCCCCAACACCCTCACTCCCAAGGAAAAAGCCGAAGGCTGGCACCTCCTCTTCGACGGAAGGACAACGTCAGGCTGGCATAGCACTCACGGCCCCGACTTTCCTGCCACTGGATGGGAGGTCAAAGACGGCCTCCTCTCGGTCACTGAGCACGGTGGCGAAGAAGGCGGCAACGCCGGCGACATCCTCAGCACACGCAAATACGCCAACTTCGAGCTCTCGGTTGACTTCCGCATTACCACCGGCGCAAACTCCGGCATCAAGTACTTCGTCGACCCCGCCTTCACTCCTGGCCGGGAAGGCCACGGTTCCGACGTCGGCTTCGAGTACCAGATCCTGGATGACGCTGTTCACCCCGATGCCAAGAAAGGCCGCGATGGCGACCGCACTGTGGCGTCACTCTACGACCTGATCCCGGCAGCGAAATCGAAACCGATCAGGCCCGTAGGCCAGTGGAACACCGCCCGCATCGTCATACGCGGAACGCGCGGAGAGCATTGGCTGAACGGCGTCAAGGTTGTCGAGTACGATCGGGATACGCCCGAGTTCCGGGCCCTCGTCGCCGCGAGTAAGTTCCACATCTATCCCCACTTCGGCGAAGCCAACGACGGTTACCTCCTCCTGCAGGACCACGGCTTTCCCGTCTCCTTCCGCAACATCAAAATCCGTGAACTCCCATCAGCACTGCCCAAATGAAACAGTCCAACGAGCGACATTCCTCCGCATTGGAGATGTGTCAGGCAAGGGCGTCCCGGCATCGTTACTTATGGCCAGCTTGCAGGCTTGCTTACGCGGTCAAACTATTGCGGGATCCACTAGCATCGATCACTTGATGGAGAATATCAATCGACTGATTTATGCGGCCACGCCTGCGAATCGTTACGGCCGCTTCTTTACAGAGCGCGATCGCGTGGGCAGTCCGTCCGTGATTGTCATTGATGAAAGGCTGGCAAAGCGCCTGTTCCCTTCGGAGGATCCGGTCGGAAAGGAGCTGTCCTTCCAATTCGTCGGAAGGTCGCGCATTATTGGCGCCGTGGGAGCCATTAAGCACCAGACTCTCGATGAAAGCGCCGCTCGGCTCCCGAACCCGCCGTCTACGCTCCACTCTTCCAGTTGCCCGACTCTTTCATGCAATTAACTACGGTCGGAATGAATCTGCTGGTTCGCACTTCTATGAACTCCGGGGCGGTGCTACAAGCTGTCAAAAAGAGCGTTCTTGGTCCGGCTCGGGAGGCGCCAGTGCGCGATGTGGCGACCATGGAACAGCTCATCGGATCTTTAATGGTACAGCGACGAGGGATAGCATTTCTCCTGGCCACTTTTGCCGCTGTGGCTTTGGCACTAGCGGCAATTGGAATCTACAGCGTAATTTCGTACGCGACGAGCCGCCGTGTCCAGGAGGTCGGGCTTCGCATGGCTCTAGGTGCACAGCCCGGACAAGTCTTGTGGCTGGTGCTTCGTCAAGGACTGGGCGTAATTACCGTGGGCGGTGCACTTGGTCTCGTCGCTTCTTCCGCCCTGACGCACCTGTTATCAAAGCTGCTGTTTGGTGTGAAACCTGCCGATCCGCTCACATTTGCGACTGTTGCTGTCGGCCTTTGCTCGATCGGTCTGCTTGCGATCTATTTCCCCGCGCAACGTGCGGTGCAGATTGAACCCTCGGTGGCCTTGCGGCACGAATAGCTCACTACTGGCAGCGTACGCGGACGAAATTGGCCAAGGCCAAATCCAAACTGGCGAGTAGGACACAATCCGGAAGGTAGCCGGATTTGAAGTGGGGTTATCGGAGAAGTTTGAATCGGCTAGAACTCACCTTTATTCTTTTTGTTAACACGCGCCCAGATAGTGGTTTCAGGCGGACCGGTCGAGAGGGCCCGCCGGCATTCAACAGCCCGATTCCGGCGGCAGCTGAGACATTCAGAGACCGACTTGGCGGTATCGGTATATCGGTCCCCTACTGCTTCTTTCCAGTTATGTCTCGGCCACCCTGGTGCAAGGTCAGCTGCGTGACCGCGCCTGATGCATCTCGACCGAAGTCGAGCTGCGCTTCCACAACCTTGTAGAAGAATTTGTCCGGAGCCTCAGCGACGATGGGAACTTTTGGCTGATTTGTCGCTTGGGCTTCCAGATGATCGCCCGCAAGCGTAATTGTAAGGGTGAATCCCGGGGCTAACGCGTAAGTACCGACATAATCTTTGAGCTTGTCAGGAGCAATGCTGATCTCATGGTGCTGGGGCGGCGCCGGCACAATGTCGGACACCTTCTTGGCAACTGTATCCCGCCCGCCCTGGTGGATGGTCAACTGAGTTACTTTGCCGGAAGTGTCTTTTTCAAATCTCACTCCCGCCTCGACTACTTTGAGAAAGAACGAGGTTGGAGACTCCGCAAAGAGCGGAAACTTCGGCTGTCCGGTTAACTGAGTTTCCAGTTGGTTGCCGTCGAGCGTGATATCAACATTAATTGTGGGCGTAAGCGAATAACGGCCGGTAAACGGTTCAAGTTGTTCCGGCCTGAGTGTGATCTCTTCGCGTTCGCTTGGAAGAGTGACCTTCTCGCCATGAACCGTGGCGGCTAGGTCGGCCGCGATATCGCTTGGGGCGCTGCCATTGAGATTCGCCAGGACAACTACAGTCATCTGGTCGTCTGGCCAGTAAGCAAGCTCGGCATTGAAGCCTTGAATGCCTCCGCCATGCTCAATGCGCTTGCGTCCATTGATAGTTGTAATGGTCAGGCCGCATCCGTAGTCGTTCTTGAATGGCGTGATCATCTTTTGCAGCGAGGCAGGTTTCAGCAACCGACCGCCAAACAGGGCGCGTTCCCATTTGAGGAGATCGCGCGTGGTCGAATACAATGCGCCGGCCGAGTACGGAACTGTCATATCGACATAGCCGGCAACCCTGATACCATGTGGTCCGGGCGTGTACCCGTAGGCGTGGTGCGGGACGACTAGCGAGTTCGAGTCGTACCCCGAATCTGTCATACTGAGGGGCTTGAAGATGTTTTCATCCAGAAAGTGCTGATAGGTCTGGCCCGTTGCTTTCTCAATCACATAGCCGAGCACTTCGTATCCCGAATTGCTGTAATTCCACTTGCTTCCCGGTTCAAATTCGAGCGGTTTGTCCCGGAAGAATGCGAGCAGTTTTTCAGGAGTAGTTGTCTGCGTCTGGAATTGCTCGTATTCAGGGAAACCCGTGAAGCTGGGAATGCCAGATGTATGGGTTAGTAAATGATAGATGGTGATCTTAGACCAGGCCGCAGGCGCGTTCGGGACATATGTACTAACGAGATCTTCGGTTTTCAACTTTCCCTGCTCTTCAAGCAGCAGGATGCACGCGGCCGTGAACTGCTTGGTCACGGAGCCGATTCGGAATTTGCTTTCCGCCGTGTTCGGCACATTCCATTCCATATTGGCTGACCCGTACGACTTCTCGAATAACACCTGATCGCCCTTGCCGACCAGAACGTTTCCCATGAAGTGCTTGGCGTCGGCGCGATTTTTCGCAATCTGATCGAGGCGTGTGCTCTGATCGTTCGCGGCGATGACGAGCAAAAACAGCAAACCAAGTTTGCACATAGCAGCACAGTATAACGAGTTCGATCGTCCCCAGGTTCCGATTTATCGAAAATAGGAATGATGAAACGGAGAAACGCGCTCAAGAATTCGGCGTTCGCGTTCCGAGCTCACTGTATCGTCAGCCGTTGTCATCTTCAGTCTGTAACATTCAACCACGGTACTTGCTGGGTAGTCCGCATCCCGCTCTATTCGAGCGAAACGTCAGCGCTGGCCTCAGTTTCCAGAACCCGGTATCTCAGTCCCGACCTGCGGACCTTCGTGTCTGTTTCGTAAAGGTTTCGCAAGTACGCAGAAAGTCTCCATGCAATCGTTGAACATCGTGCTGCCCTGTTTTGCCAAATGCACGCCCCCGTTAACACTATTGAGGTAGGTTGCGTCCTTTTCTCGAGAGGCAGAAGCTCAAATGCGATCACTACTCTGCTTGTTGCTTATGACGCTTTCAGGACCACTATTTGCGGGCTGTGGCCTCTTTCTGGATGTTGGGAACCCTCAGGCTGCGAGCGATCCGGCAGCGCATGACGCGTTTGTGACCGTGCGGATTTTCAACTGCTTAGGTGCCACTCGCGAAGGCAATGGGATTCCATATCCCCGGGAGAGCACAACCGTGACCGCCACAGCGGAGGGACTGCTGGATGGCCGCCGCGTCTCAATCCCGTTGAGAATTTTGAAGCTCAAAATTCCCGGCTTGAGCGCAGTCTTTTGGAAGCAGCCAACTGAGGGAACATGGCTGCTTAATTTTCGAATTGCTGGTGTCGGTCCTTATTCCATAGGTAATTTGCAGACCGTCACAGGCGCTTTAGTGGCGGTGCGGCCGAACGGCGTGGAAAGGCGAACGCAGCTTGTACATATGCCCGCAACCGCACTGGAAATTGACGAAGCACTTCAGGAAATTCGTAGAACGGATTATCCGTAATCAGCCAACGCCTCGCTGTCCGCATGATTGTGGTTGAAAAGTCATAAGGGTTGATCGGAACTCCCGAGGCGGGCAGACGTTGAGAGGCACCAGAGAAATTGAACGCCGAGGGAGTTTGGATAACCCTACTTGAACAAATGCAGCTCTATCTTGTGGATTGAATGCCCTTTTCGCCTTTGTGCCGCCTTCCGGGCGTGAACCGAGGTCACTTTGGAATGAAGTCCAATGGAACTGAAGAGCCACTGAGCAGGAGGTTATCACGGTCGTCGTACTGTCGCGCGACGGCTGTAGGCCGAGGGCGAGTTCGTTCAAGTCGGGTTGTCGGACAAGGGAACGGAGTGCCGTTCACGCGCAACGTGCTCGCGCTCGGGTCAACAGACGCGAAACGGTCGCCGGATGCATATCGAAAAGTCGCGCGGCCCTTGCGGCGGTTTCGCCCCTTGAGATATGAGACGAACGAGTTTCTGCTGTTGGACGGACGTCAACTTCGTCCTTCGCCTGCTCCTTCGGGTTGGCCGCAACATCCTGCGCGGACTGAATTACTTCGATACAGATATCACGCTGCAGAAATCATTTGGTGTTCCGAAAATGAAGATTTTCGGAGAGAATGCCCAGTTCGAGTTCCATGCTGATTTCTACAATATCTTCAATCAGACAAATGTTACAAACCTCAATAAAGTCATTAGTACGGACGGTACGACCAGCAATCCGCTATTTGGGCAGGCGCAGAATGCGTTAGGCGCGCGCGTAGTCGAATTGCAGGCGCGATTTAACTTTTAAAACGGGGGTAGCAGCGCGGTGAACAACATCCTGCCTTCGAGGCGCGAATTTCTTGCTTCAACGTCGCAGAGCGCCTTCGCGGCGCTTCTTCCTTCATCTCTCTCAATCGCTGCTCCGCCGATCACAAAGTCCGACGAACAACTCCTCGAAGATCTTTCGCATCGCTGTTTCCAGTATTTCTGGGAACAATCGGACGCACAAACGGGAATCGCGCGCGATCGCGCCCATGCGGATGC
>DATAYL010000549.1:0-4244 GCA_036272575.1 Bryobacteraceae bacterium
CGGGGTCAAATCGGCCAGGCAATCCCGTACCTTTTCAAGCGTATTCATCTTCATGTAGGGACATTCGCTGCAATTACAATTTTCGTTAGCAACGAAATAAAACTTCTTGCCAGGGCTGAGCTTTTCGAGCGAATACCGCACACCGCTCTCTGTCATCACGATGAACTCGTCTGCGCTCTGGGCGGTACACCAATCGATGATGGCGGAGGTCGAGCCGATGAAATCTGAAATCCGCAGTACATCGTTCGGGCATTCCGGATGCGCCGCCACAAGAGCATTCGGGTGCTCGGCACGGGCCGCCGCCAGACGACGCGCCGGGAAGGTTGCGTGCACGATGCATGCTCCCTGCCAGACCTGCATGTTCTTGCGGCCGGTCTGCTTTTTCACGTAGTTCCCGAGATTGATATCGGGTAGAAAGAGAACCGGTTTCTCGGCCGGAATCGAATTTACAATCGCCACGGCATTGCGCGAAGTGCAGAGGATATCGCTCTCCGCCTTCACTTCGACAGAGGTGTTGATGTAACTCACAACGACATGGTCCGGATGCTTCCGCCGGAACGCCCGTACCCCTTCCGCCGGACAGCTGTCGACCAAGCTACAGCCCGCGTGAATGTCGGGCAACACCACCGTACGCTCGGGATTCAGTACCTTAGCCGTTTCCGCCATAAACTTTACGCCGCAGAAGACAATCGTGTCACCCTCAAACTTTTGGGCTACCCGCGCCAATTCCAGGCTGTCCCCGATGTGGTCGGCCGCTTCCTGAATCTCGGCGTCCTGGTAATGATGCGCCAGAATGATCGCGCGCCGCGCTGTTTTGAGGTCGAGAATCTCTTCGGTGAGAGTAGGTGTAGACAGCATGGAAAAAGGCCCACTAATTAGATATTAGCGGGCCTACGAAAGGTGCGAAGAAGCACCCCACCTTTGAATTAGAACTGGAAGCGTCCGGAAACCACTAGGACACGGCCGGAGACGGCGGAACCCTGGAACGAACCGTAGGCGCTGGTCGGGGGAATCGCCGTCGCGGTGATCGTACCGAAGCTGCTCGGCGCAGAAATGTCCGCGTTCGGGTTTTGGAAGTTCGGATGGTTTGCGATGTTGTAGGCGCTGGCACCGAACTGGAAGCGGTAGTTCTCCTTAATCGTAAAATTCTTGAATAGGGAGACATCGACGTCTGCGTAATTCGGACCGCGCATCGAATTCCGTCCCACGTTGCCGAAGGCTGTTTCACTGCCGCTTGCCACAAACTGGGAAGGCGTAAAACAGGGAGTGTTGACCGCGGAGGCGCCGCAGGTAGTGGGCAGCGGTCCGAGAGCGGTGGCCAGCGCGAACGTGTTTACCGTATCCACGTTAGTTCCAGCCACGGCGCCCGCCAGGGTACCGTCGATAATGCTGAAGGGTGTTCCTGAGCGCCAGTAGAACTTGCCCGAAACCGTCCAGTTTCCGAGCAGATTGCCGAGGATCTTATTGTTGAACTTCCAGGGCGTCTCCCAAAGCAAATCAGCTGTGAAGTTATTCCGGATGTCGTAATCGGAACTGCCATAGTTGGCTTGCAGGTTAGGACTCGACAGCTCGGTGAGACCGCATCCCGAGCAAAACGAATAAGGAAGTCCGGATCCGCCATTCGAAACATCGTCGAAAGCATGGCTCCAGGTGTACCCGGCTTGTCCCTGGAAACCGTAGGAAAAGGTGTGCCGGACCTGCACCGACAATCCGTTATAGTTCGAGATGCCTCCGTTAGTCAGCTGCGTTACTGCTGCAAAACGTCCGTCCGGCGCCGACGTCGGCAGACCGCCGAAGCCGCCCGGGAAACTTGCCGTGTTCACGAAGGCATTCGGCCACGAGTTTTCTACCAGCAGGTTGTACCCGCGATTGCCGCTATAAGTCATCACCAGCACATCCTTGGTACTCAATGGCTGCTGCAACTCGAAGCTCCACTCGATGACATTCGGCGTCAGGAACTTTGGCGGAATCGAGAAATATGGAAAGGGGCTGAACCCGCCCGGAATGCTACTGTTCAGTTGATTGAACGTCTGCCCGGAAAAGAATCCGGTCCTGAAAGCGTTATATTGCGCCCCCGCTTCGGACGCCGCACTTCCCGGCACGTTGGCCAAGCCTACCAGCGAGCCATCCGCGATCGATGCGTTGTATGGATACGGCGCGTTGTTAAAGACGCTCGAAGCCAGCACGCCGGGCGCCAGGTCCGAGAACAATCCGATACCGCCGCGGATAACGGTGCCCTTCCCGCTCTTCGGACTCCAAACGACGCCCAGGCGGGGATCCGGTACGATTGAATCCACGTTGTAATAAGCATGCGAAAGCCCGCTGTTGATCGAGGAGTTGTAAGGTAAGTTGATATCCTTCTGGAAAGCTGATGACGTGAATGGCTGGTTCAACAAAGAGAAACAGTTGTCCAGACATTGAGGATTACCTGTCCGATCCAACCGGAGTCCGTAGGTGATCTTCAGGTTGGGTTTCACCGCCCACTCGTCCTGCATATAGATGCCGATGTTATAGAGCCGGATGTGGGCGTCCGAGAGTGGACTGAACTTCTGCGCGTAGGAACTGGTCCCGTTCGCCGACGTTCCCGTCACTCCGTTAGCAAAATCCGTCAGATCCGCAAAGCTGTAGGTGCCAGTGGCGCCTGATTCATAACTGTAGTCTGTGACGCGGTTTCTCCGGAAATTTACGCCTACTTTTAGCGTGTGGCTGCCCTTGACAAAAGACAAATCGTCAATGATCTGCCCCTGTCCTACGTCTCGTCCTTGCGGGTAGCTGGCCCAGTTCACACCGACGGGGTAAAAACCGGCACTATTCGTGCCGGCCGATCCGTTAATCCTGAAATAGGTCGGAAACGCACTCTGTGCGGCAGATGTACTTGCCGGACCGAAGATTGCGCTATACCAGGAGAACGAAACAATGAAATTGTTCACGATAGTCGGCGAGATCACGTAGTTGTGATTGATTTCTCCCTCGTAGGACGGCTGAATGCTCTGCAAGTTTAAGGATGGGGAGAGCAGATTCGTCCCGGTAGGTTGGAATCCGTGGTCACCCTTGAAACGAAAATAAATTTTTTGCTTGTCGTTTATATTCCAGTCCACGCGATGTGTTTCGAGCCATTCTTTATTGGTGTTCAATCCGCTGGATCCAAAGGCATTGCCACAGCTCGTATCCACGCCGAAGGTGCCGCCACCCAAAGAGGCGGGCACCGGGGTTCCAGCTAGCGATCCGCAGCCTAGATTCCCTGTGGAATCATCCAGCGGCCCGCTCCCGGTCCCGATCTGGTGTGCACCCTTCGCTCCCGGCGCGTTGTTATATACGTTGAACGCGTTCTGATAGAGCGGAACCTGCGCCGGAGTAATGTTCTGTAAGATGTAACTCTGTAAGGTCTGCGACGGGACGACCACTGTGTGGACGCTCGGCAGCGTGTAATACAGTCCTTCCGCGTCCGAATAGAAGAACAACTTGTCTTTCAGAATTGGTCCGCCAATGTCGGCACCCCATTGCCGCGAAACCGAATACGGCCGGGGAGTACCTGACTGGTTCGCGAAGAAGTCGTTCGCGTTCATGATGTGGTTGTTGAAATTGAAATTCAGGTCGCCATGCCAAATATTGGTGCCGCTCTTGGTGACGAAATTCAACTGAGCGCCCGCTTGCCGCCCATACTGCACGCTGTACCCGTTCTGGACCACCGACGCATCGGTGATCTCATTCTGCCCCAGCAGCAAGTTACTTGCGCCAGAATCGTTCAGATTCAAATATGGGTCGTTGTTATCGCTCCCATTGATTGTGAATAGATTGGAAGTGCCCGGCAAGCCATGCGAACTGAAATTCCCGTACCCTGCACCGGTGCTCACCGCGATTCCAGGGACAGTGAACGCCACCGTCGTAATGTCTCCGCCTGGGGCTGGCAATTCTAAAATCTGTTTGGTCGAAAACGTGGCCGCTAAATTCGCATTGTCGGTCTGGACACCAGTGTTCGCTGCCGAAACTTCCACGATCTGCCGGGTCGACTGTACCTTGGCGAGCAAATCGACTTTGGTCGATTGCCCTACCTGAATCGATATATTCGTTACGTCTGAAGCCAGGCCGCCTGTGGCCGCCTGCAAACTGTATTGCCCCGGCTTCAAGAGCGAAAAACGGTACTCGCCCGAGCCATTGCTCTTTAACGAGCGGCTATCCCCGCTGTCGAGCCCCTTTAACGTTACGGTTGCACCTGGCACCGCCGCTCCCGTGTCGTCCTTGAC
>DATAYL010000550.1:0-21033 GCA_036272575.1 Bryobacteraceae bacterium
ACACCTTTAATCACACCCAATTTAATGGTGTGGATAGCACTTTCACCGACGCCAACTTCGGCAAAGTCACTTCCGTTTGGGACCCGCGCATCATCCAGATCGGCGCGAAGTTCGTCTTTTAGTAAGCTGTTCCAGGTCAAACTGCATCAAAGTCGCCGGCTGATTGTGGCGCACGCACTCCCCGTGCCCGCGTTGCAATTCATCGCGACACTCACCATCGACGAATCGAGCACCGCCGGGACAGCTCACTAATCAAAAGCGCATCCCATGCACACCGCGTCCGAGTTCCGCACACTTAGTTTTCATTTTCTCGACGGCTGAAGTACTGTTCAAGAACGTCTTGTCCAAATTGAAGAAATCGGACCACGGGCGCTCTCCGGCGTTAAATTGCCAAGAGTCCCAAATTTTCCACTCGCCAGGCAATAGATTGAGCGAACCGCTGAGCTAGGATAAACGGGTGAATGACTGACCGGCGCCAGTTTGTAATTTCGGTCATGGCAGTAGCTGCAGTAAGCATTTCCCGCGCCGCAGTACTTCAAAGAAACTATCGCAGAGGCCACGCCCATCATCGCTGGATTCCCTAAGATCGCTGAGACCAAACCCGTAGCGGGGGTCGGCGTGGCGTCCGAGACTTGGCCGCACCCACGCACTGAATATCGTCCAGCTCTCAACACCCCTCCCCTCACCTACAACGCATTCTGTTATAGAAACGAGTCGCTGAGTTCCGTCTGCCCGGCAGTACTAGAACGAAAAGACTTTACATTCCAATCGGCTTGTGCCCTAGTAGATAAGAATTAGCATTTGGCACGGTTCTTGCAAAGCCTGTTTGCTAGTCGCAAGGAGAGAGCGTATGCGGTTGAGAATCGGTTTAGCAGCAGGGTCCTTGCTCGCGGGGCAATTGATGCTCGCCGGCGATATGAGCTACGAAGAGACCACCCGGATAACCGGCGGGTCTGTGATGAGCATGATGAAGTTTGCCGGCGCGTTCAGCAAAGATGCTCGCAAGCTTGATCAGCCGGTGCTGACCAGCATTTCGGTCAAAGGCAACCGCATGGCGCGCGCTTCGCAGGACAGTGCGGAAATTATTGATCTCGACGCAGAGACGATTACCCGGATCGATAAGTTGAAGCAACAATATTCGGTGGTCACATTCGCCCAGATGAACGAAGCGATGGAGCGTGCGGCTGAAAAGGCAAAGGCCGAGCAAAGCAAGTCCCAGCCGAAGGCGGCAGACCCAAATACTCAGGCGGACTCAAATGCCCAGAATGTCGAGTTAAGCTTCGAAACGCATGTGCGAAAGACGGGCGCAACCAGACAAGTATCGGGACTCGACACCAATGAGGTAATCCTGACGCTCGCAATGAACGGAAAGGATAAAACAAACGGACAACAAGGCGCACTCGCCGTTACAAACGATATGTGGATGGCCCCGGACCTCCCCGGATACGCCGAGGTGCGCGAATTTAACCGGAAGTTTGCCGTCAAGATGGGCTCGGTAATGAAAGCCGGCCCCGACCTGACGGCGCTGGTGCAGCAAGCGGCCGCGAGTGACGCCATGAAAACTCTGGCAAAGGAGTCGGCCGACCTGCAAGGGGTCCCGGTACTGCAGGTGATGCGGATGGGCATGACCGTAAATGGACAGCCGCTACCCGCCGCCAGTGAAGCGGCGCTTCCTGCCTCCAGCACGGGCGACAACTCGGGCACGCTAGGTTCTGCGATTTCAAAAAGCACCGGCGACGTTGCCCAGCAGACTGCGGCCCAGGAGACATCGAGCCGGGTGCGCGGAGCCTTGGGAAGCAGTCTGGGTTCGGCGATTGGCGGCTTTGGCGGGTTCGGTAGAAAAAAGAAGAAAGATACGGCGCAGGACACCCCCGCCCAGCCACCAGCCGCCGCAGGCCCGTCGCCCGCCGCCGGGGTGCTGATGGAGTCCATGACACAGGTGGGGAAATTCTCTCAGCAGGTGGATCCCGCGGCTATGGAAGTGCCGGCCGGTTACAAGCTGATGCCGGCGCCGGAGCTGAAGAACATGGCTCAGTAAGGGTTTTAATTTGCGCAGCAGACGACCTGCGCCGCCCCTAAATCCTACGCGCTCACGCCGACTTCTTCCGGAACACCGGTTTCTTTGCGCGTCTTCAGGAACGGCATCATCGCGCGCAGTTCCGCTCCCACCTTCTCGATCGGTTGGTCCTTGGCCTTCTCGCGCATCGCCAGGAAGTTCTTTCGGCCGTCACGATTCTCTTTGAGCCATGCCTTGGCAAACTCGCCCGATTGAATTTCGCTCAAAATCTTCTTCATCTCCGCGCGCGTCTGCTCGTTCACGATTCGCGTCCCGCGCGTGTAATCGCCGTATTCTGCCGTGTCCGAAATGGAATACCGCATGTAGCCCAGGCCGCCTTCATAAATCAAATCGACAATGAGCTTCATCTCATGCAAGCACTCGAAGTAAGCAATCTCGGGCGCATACCCGGCTGCAGTGAGAGTTTCAAAGCCGGCGCGGATCAATTCGGCAACACCACCGCACAGCACCGCCTGTTCACCAAAGAGATCGCTCTCAGTTTCTTCACGGAAGTTCGTCTCGATTACACCTGCCTTGAGACAACCTAGCGCGTGCGCGTACGCCAGCGCGTTTTCCAGAGCATGACCCGAAGCATCCTGTGCCACGGCTACCAGCGCCGGCACGCCCACGCCTTCCGTAAAAAGCTCCCGCACCCGATGACCTGGCGCTTTGGGCGCAATCATTGAAACATCGATATCCGCCGGCGGCTTGATCTCACCAAAATGAATATTGAATCCGTGAGCGAACATCAGCGTCTTGCCCTTGGTCATGTGCGGCGCAATATCGTTGCGATAGGTGTCGCCCTGCACATGATCCGGGACCAGGATCATCGTGATATCTGCCTTCTTGGCCGCTTCTGAGACGGAAAGAACCTGCAATCCAGCCGTTTTTGCCTTGGCCACGCTCTTGCTGGTAGCCGGCAATCCTACAACCACGTTCAATCCTGAATCACGTAAGTTCAGCGCGTGCGCATGGCCCTGGCTGCCGTACCCGATAATTGCAATTGTCTTTCCTTGAAGTGGAGCAAGGCTCCCGTCTTTTTCGTAAAAACGCTTTGGCATATCTTCCTTTTTATTTGGTCCGTGCTTTTCGGAACCATGAGCGTAGCGATTCGACTAATCCGCGCCCTGATACTCCAGCACTTCTTCCGTTGGTCCACCGCGCGGTACCGGCGGGGACAAACGCAATTTTTTGTTGTCGAGCGACATGGAAACTACCCCTGACCGAGTTACTTCGATCTCTCCATAGCTCCGTATCACGTCGATAAACTCGTCCAGCTTCTCCGAATCGCCGGTCGCCTCCAAAACGAAACCCTCAAGCGTGGAATCCACCACGCGCGCATGGAAAATCTCGGCTTCCTTCAGCACCGCAGTGCGATTCTGCTGGGACGTGCGCACCCGGACCAGCACCAGTTCCTGGTTCACTGCCGGTCCATCTGTTACATCGGTCGCCTGCAGCACATTGATCAGCTTATTCATCTGCTTGATGACTTGCGACCGTATTTGCGCCTCGACATCCACCGCAATCGTCATGCGCGATAGCGTTTCATCCGACGTCCGCGCCACGGTTAAACTTTCAATGTTGTAGCCGCGCTGGCTGAGTAGCCCCGTCACGCGCATTAGCGCGCCCGGTTTGTTTTCGAGAAGAAGGGAAATAATTTGCTGCATCGCTAGTTCGTCGCTTGCTACATTTGGTCCGCTACACTTCGACCGGCTGCGGCGGGCGTAGCACCATTTCATTGATGGCCCCCCCGGCCGGCACCATCGGAAACACATTCTCGAAAGGCGATACCCTGACGTTCAAAAGGAATGGTCCCGGCTCAGCGACTGCGTCGCGCAAGGCCTGCGGCATCTCCGCCACCTTCTCGACCGTTCGGCCCCTGAACCCATAAGCGCCCGCCAGTTTTTCCACGTCTGGAAATGAACTCAGCTCCACCTGGCTCAAACGATTGTTGTAAAACAATTCCTGCCACTGTCGCACCATTCCGAGATGGCCATTATTCATCACGATAATTTTGATCGGCAGCGCATGATTGGCGATTGTCGCCAGTTCCGGGATCGACATTTGGAACCCGCCGTCTCCGACCACCGCAAACACAAGCTTATCCGGCCGGGCAAACTGCGCCCCAATCGCCGCCGGCAAACCAAATCCCATTGAGCCCAGGCCGCCCGAATTAATCCACAGTCGCGGCTCGTTGAAACGCACCAGCTGCGCAGTCCACATCTGATGTTGCCCGACGTCGCTCGCCACAATCGCCCGGCCTCCCGAGAGTCTGTCTATTTCCGAGATCAAATGCTGCGGCTTGATCTCGGTTTCCGACTGTTCACGCGAAAGCGGGTGCTCCGCTTTCCACTCGCGCACCTGTTTCCACCAGGCCCGTCGCGCCTCGGCGTTCTTAGCCTGCATGGTTGGCGCCAGTTCTTTCAATTCGCTAACCAGCTTCGGCAAAACGCGCTTGAGGTTGCCCACAATCGGCAAATCCGCATGCCGGATCTTGCCGATCTCCGCCGGGTCGACATCGACATGCACAATCTTGGCGTGCGGCGCAAAGGCAGTCAGCCGGCCCGTTACCCGATCGTCAAAGCGCACGCCCAGCGCGATGATCAGGTCGGTGTGCGTCATCCCCATATTGGCCGCATAGCTGCCGTGCATGCCGGGCATGCTCACGAAATTCGGATGCTCTGAGGACAGCGCGCCCAAGCCCATGAGTGTGCACACCGTAGGCGCATCGAGCAGTTCTACCAGCGCCCGCAACTCCTCGCTCGCATTGGCCGCAATCACTCCGCCGCCGCTATACACAAACGGCCGCTCCGCTTCCCACATCATCTGCGCCGCGCGCCGGATCTGCCCGCCATGGCCGTCGTTATAAACTTTGTAGCCCGGCAGATGTATCTCTGTTACCGGCGTGTATTGCGCGTTGCCGATGAACACGTCTTTCGTCACGTCCACCAGCACCGGCCCTGGTCGCCCCGACGCTGCAATGTAAAACGCCTCGTGGATTACCTGCGGTAGTTCATGGATGTTCTTGACGAGAAAATTGTGCTTCGTGGCCGAGCGCGTAATTCCGAACGTATCGGCCTCCTGAAAAGCATCCGTGCCCATCAATTTCGCCGTTACTTGTCCGGTCAGCGCCACAATCGGAATCGAATCCATCATGGCGTCCACCAGGCCGGTTACCAGATTCGTAGCGCCCGGACCGGAGGTTGCGCAACAGACGCCCACTTTGCCCGTCGACCGCGCGTACCCTTGCGCCGCAAATGCCGCGTTCTGCTCGTGTCTTACGAGAATATGCTTGATCGGATGATCGTAGAGCGCGTCATAAAGCGGCAGCGTCACGCCACCCGGATACCCGAAAATGCAATCGACTTCCTCGCGTAGCAGACAGTTCAAAAGAATCTTGGCGCCGGACAGCGTATTCGAAGACATGGTTGGTTTTCTAACCTCTAAATAAAAAGGGCCACCTGGCTGGTCTGGTTGTCCCGCCCGGTGGCCCCGAAGGATTGGATCGCAAGGCGCCTAAGCGGTAGTCAGTACTACGACCGTCCGGAGCCTTACACCTGTTTGAAGCCAAATCATAAATCTAGTGGCCCGACCTCCAATGCAACCCCGGTTGAGACTGCCCGAAAGCCGCGCCTGGTACAAAATTAGCCTAGAAGCCATTTTTATGCAAGGGAATACGATTATAAGAAGTGTTTATGGCACCGCCGCCCGAGTTCGTTTGGTAATTTCACCCCAAGCAGACGTTCTACTTGCTTTTGGTCGGCGCTAAGTCCTCTGCAACCAATGGCATACCGGGTTCCATCTGGGCTCTTGAGGAAACGTTGTAGCGAGCTCGCGCCGCAAACAGCTTTTCGACTTCCTCGCGCGGCAGCGCCTGCGCCCCGCCCATCAGCTCGGCCACGAACGTAATGCGGGCGAAGTGCTCCACCATTTCCATCCGGAAAAACGCTTCCCAAACGTCGCGGCCAAATGCCGTGCAACCGTGATTTTCGAGCAGGATCGCGTCGTAGCGCGAGATGTAAGGCAGCATGCCATCGCTCAGCGCGGGCGTACCCGGCAGTCCATAAGCTGCCAGCGGAACCGCCCCCAGCTGAATGATGACTTCCGGAAGCATTGCCTTGTCGAGCGCTCTTCCGGCACTCGCAAAACCGGTGGCGGTGGGCGGGTGTGCGTGCACGACGGAACACACATCCGGCCGCTCCGCATAGATCGTCAGATGCATCGCGATTTCACTCGTCCGCTCCCGATCGCCCGCGATCTTCCTGCCTTCCATATCGCAGATGATCAGATCTTCCTGCTCGATGAAGCCTTTGCTCACCGCCGTCGGCGTACAGAGAATCCGTCCGCCGTCGAGCCGGATGCTGACATTTCCGTCGTTCATTGCCACCCAACCCTTCTCGTAAATCAGGTGGCAAATACGAAGGAGATCCTGTCGATTCTCCTGCTCCGTCTTGCTCATGCGAATCCGATTTTAGCAAGGCAAAAAACGTGCCACCGCTACAATGAAGCGGTGGAGAAGCGCCGTATGTGCCCGAATTGCCGGGCATTCATAACTGTTTCTGACCGGATTTGCCCGTATTGCAACGTGCAGTTAGGTCCGCGTGCCGTCGATCTGCGGCCCAACGATTTCGTGGCGTCCTTCATCCCGCAGGCCAATCTCACCAGCATCGTAATCCTCATCATCAACGTTGCGTTCTATCTGGCCGAGGTCGCCATCAGCTACAAACTCACTCATAGCACCAGCGTGGGCGGCCAGGTCGCCATCCTGCTTGGCGCCAAATACGCTCCGCTGATTCACGCCGGTCAATACTGGCGTTTACTCACGGCCGGATTCTTGCATGGCGGTGTGGTGCATATCCTGATGAACTCCTGGTCGTTGTACATCCTGGTCCGAGAGGTGGAGCAGTTCTATGGCACCAGCCGCGTCATCGTAGCCTACGTTTTTTCCACGTTCACCGGTTTTCTTTTCAGCCTTTACTGGGCCCCCGGCAGCTTGTCGCTGGGCGCGTCCGCCGCCTGCTTCGGCATGATCGGTATCATGCTGTCGATGGGCTTGCGTAATCGGGCTGACCCCTTGGTGCAGGCTGTCCGCTCTCATTACGCGCAATGGGCCGTGATCGGCATTGTGCTCAGTCTTTTTCCAGGAATTGATATCGCCGCGCATATCGGCGGTTTTATCGGCGGCTTTCTCGTCGGATTAGTGGCCGGCTTACCTGGATTGCCGGGTTCCTCCCGCGAAACGATCTGGCGCGTCCTGGCCGGTGCCGCCGTCGCCGTCACCGCCTATGCCTGGCTGCAGGATCTCCACTCCTACCTCAGCCTCGTTCGCACGTTGGGCTCTGCCTAGCTAAGCGATGTCCAGTTGGTGCCGCCAGAAGCCGGCCGTTTGCTTTGCTCTGGCCAGCGCCTGCCTGATCGCACTGCTTTACTGGCAGGTGCTCCGGATTCCGTTCGTTTACGATGACGTTCTAACCATCCAGCACAATGCGGCGCTGGCATCCTGGGCCGCCATCGGTCACTACTTCCGTCAGGCTGTCCCGCTGAATAACGACTATCGCGGCGCGGCCGGATCCATTTACCGTCCTCTCATCTGGCTCGGGTTCATCATCGAGCGCCACGTTTGGGGCCCCAATTCCAGCGGTTACCACGTCGTCAACCTCGTATTTCATTGGGCAAACGGCCTGCTTGTTTTTCAATTGCTGCGCAAGCTGCATGCATCTCTGAACCAGGCAGCTGCGATTTCGTTGATCTGGCTCGCCCTCCCTATCAATTCGGAGGCCGTCGCCTGGATTTCGGGATTGCACACCTTGCAGGCGGCGTTCTTCATCTTGCTCACACTGTGGATTGCTCTTCGTTACGCCGGGCAAAGAATTGCTCTGTGGCTCGCTCTTTATTTCCTGGCTGCTCTCGCCGCGCTTCTGTCAAACGAGTGGGGCGCGTTATTTCTGCCGCTTACTGCTTTTCTACTTTGGCTACGCAGCGGGTTGAAGCAAGCAATCGGGTTGCGGCTTGCCGGCGCCGCGCTGATTTCTTTCGTAATCTATCTGCCACTGCGCTACCATGCAGGCGCTCGCTTACCACTGGGATCTCCGGCGATTTTTCCCGTTGGCCTCTCGCTCGCCCACTATGCCAGCTGGATTTTTTTACCCGTTGGCATGAGCGTCGAACGCTCCACGGACACGCCGCCCGACAGCGCCTCGTTCGCGGCCATATTTGCCTTACTTGCCCTCGCCCTTTTGCTGGCTACTCTGTGGTTCCTTCGTTGTCGCGTCCCCTGGATTGCCGCCGGTATCACCTGGACTCTTATTTGCCTTCTGCCATTTAGCGGAATTGTATTTGTCTATCAAGGAATGGCCGAGCGCTACACCTATCTCGCGTCCATCGGCATCAGTTTGGCAGCCATTGCGGTCGTGTCTTACTTGAAAAATCAGCGCCGTCAATCCTGGTTAGTCTTTCTTGGCCTCTGGAGTATCGCCAGCGCTGTCCGGCTCGAAAAACGTCTTGTCGATTGGCGTACGGAAGCTTCTCTTTTCGAGTCTTCACTGCAAACAAATCCCCGCAGCCCGGTGCTGCTCTTCAACCTTGGAGTCCTCCAAAGCGAAGCCGGCGACAATGAAGCTGCCATCCGCTACTACGGACGCGCGCTCGCCGCCAATCCCAACTACGTTTCCCCGCTGCTGAATCTCGCCAATCTGCTCGCGGCTGAAGGCAATTATGAAGAGGCGATCGCCTTCGATAAGCGCGCCACACTCTTAGACCCCGCCAGTTCCGATCCCTGGATCGACCTCGGCACCGCTTACCTCCAATCGAAGCAACTGCCACTAGCCAGAGAAGCCTTTGAGAAGGCTTTGCAGTTGAATAGCCGCGCCATTGAAGCCCGCCTCAATTTGGGCGCTTTGTTCGTCGCACAAGCGAATTTACCCGCTGCCCAAGAACAGTTCCGCCAGGCAATTGCCGATGATCCTTCGTCTGCCTCTGCTTACCTCGACTTGGGCCTTGTTCTGCAGCGCCAGGGCGATCGTGCCCAAGCCCGTCAGCTGTTCAAGAAAGCGCTAGCCCTCGACCCCTCGAACAGCGAGGCACACCGCGCTCTCGACCGAAACTGAACCGCGGCCGCCTTTGTTCATCACCGTCTGCCTCGCTCAATGGCTCTCTCCAGGAATGTCATGATGGTGGTTTCAATTCGTTTTTCCAACCGGCTTGCCGTCACAGCTTCTTTTGATCCGGGGCGCGAAGCAACTGCTTACGTTGCGTGGCCCGAGCGGCCTCCGTCGCGGCGCAGCTCTCCGGGAACTCGCCATTATCGAAGATGGTTCGATCCTAATCCGGGATGGACTCATCGTGCAGGTCGGATCCACCAGGCGCATCGAGAACCTTAAGGAAGTCCGCGCCGCCGCCGAGATCGAGGTGGCCGGCGCCATTATCCTGCCCGGCTTTGTCGATCCCGGCATTCAGTTGCGATCCCTCTCAGCCGCCGCCCTTCATAAGCGTCGTAAAGTCGCCGACTCGCACGAGGAGAGCTTGGCGCTGCTGCGCTCCTGTTTGCAACATGGAACCTTGAACGCGCAGCTGAAAGCCGCCAGCCAGGCACTCCACGTCGATGCGGATTTCACTCTGTTGCGCCAGTTGAATCACATCGGAAATTCACCTATCGGCACTCTGCGGACCTGGCGCATTGAAACCAATCTTTCTTTCGATCCCGCCGCAACCGCTGACTTCGCCACCGCGGCTCATCTGCTTAGCAAGCGCAAACTGGCCAGCCGTCTCGAAATCGGCGGCCGTCTCGACTTCCGGACCTGTCAACGCATTTGGGAAGCAGCTTGTGAAAACCATTTGAAAATGAACTTGGCATGGCCGAACGATTGCGCGTCCCTCTTGCCGGACCTTTTGGATCACCTGGAATGCCATTTCCTCAACAGTCTTGATCTCGCTGAGCCGGATTGCGATCTTCTCTGCGACTCCCAGGTTCCCGTCATTTTCTCCCCAACTGGCTCCCTCCTCGAGGACCAGCCCAGCGACCGGCTGCGCCGGCTCGCCGATGGCGGCGCACCCCTTGCTCTGTCTAGCGGCTATGATGCAGAGGAGATGCCTGTCTTCAACATGCAGCTGGCGATAGCACTGGCGGTTCTCAGGCTGAAGCTCACCGCGGAAGAAGCCATCGTTGCCGCCACCGTCAACGCAGCCCATGCTCTCGGACTCGGCCATTCCATCGGCACCTTAGAGATTGGCAAGCGCGCCGATCTGATCGTCATGAGCCTGCCCGACTATCGCGAAATTCCGCGCCGCTTCGGAACTAATCATGTCGGTATGGTTGTTCGCGAAGGCCGCATCGTTTTCAACCGTACCGGCTGGAAAGTGAGCGCTGCATGAACAAAACGCTCATCGAATGCGTTCCTAATTTCTCAGAAGGCCGTGATCTTCCGCGCGTTGAAAGAATTTTTTCTGCAATCTCCCGTGTACCAGGCGTTCTGATGCTCGATAGAACCAGCGATCACGATCACCACCGCAGCGTCCTCACCTTTGCGGGGCGTCCGCACGCAGTCTTAGAGGCGGCTGTTTTAGCCGCACGCCTGGCCCGCGATTCGATTGACCTGAATCAGCATCGCGGTGTTCATCCGCGCATCGGCGCGCTCGACGTGCTGCCATTCATCCCGCTGGGGACTGCCAGCATGGAAGACTGCATCGCATTGGCGCATCAGGCTGGTGACCGCATCGCCTGCGAGCTCGGCCTCCCGGTTTATTTCTATGGCGAGGCGGCCCGTTTGCCCGCGCGCCGCCTTCTCGAAAATGTCCGGCACGGACAATTTGAAGCGCTCCGCGAAGCAGCCCTGCTCGACAACACTCGCGCGCCGGATTGCGGTGGACCCGCTTTTCATCCGACTGCCGGTGCGATCGCCGTCGGCGCCCGCAAAATCCTGATCGCGTTCAATATCAATCTTCAATCGACCGATCTTGCTCTCGCCCGGTCCATCGCCCGCCACATTCGCGCCAGTAGCGGCGGCTTTCCTTCGGTCAAAGCTCTCGGCCTACCCCTGGTATCTCGCAACCTGGTGCAGGTTTCCATGAACCTCACCGACGTTGAGCAGACTTCACTGCCGGTGGTTTACGCGGCGGTTCAGGATCACGCCACTGCCGCGGGTGCCTCGATCGAAGAGACGGAGCTGATTGGTCTCTGGCCCCGCGCCGTCTATCAGTCCGCGCTCGCGCATGGTATTAAGATGCCGCGGGATGGATCGCAGCGTATCATCGAAGACCGAATTCGACCCTTCCTCGATACAATTCAGTTCCCCGGCCCCTTCTTAGCCGGAGAAAAAACCTGTTAAGGACACACCTGCAGACACACTACGCGCCGGTATCTCGCCCTCTGGTGTCTTACGCTCGCCGCGTTACGGCTCACGGCCGGAGCTGAGCCAAGTCCTGCTCTTGCGGCTTACCACGCCCTCAATTTCGAAGCCGCTCTCCCGCTTCTGCGAACGGCTGCGGCTGCACCTCCGCAAGATCCTCTCTTGCAAGCGGCCCTTCTTTCCTCGCTTACGCAGCTTGACAAAGTCGATGAAGCTTCCGATTTCGACGCGCGCGTGAACGCTGCTTTCCCTACTACAGCCTTTCTCCTCTCCGTATCATAGAGAGATGGCCGCAACTCTCACCCCGCACTCCGAAGCCAAACTCACGCCACTTGCGGAGATCATGGGCCTTGAGCAACAGTATCTACTGCAGAACTACGCCCGTTATCCGCTTCTCCTCCGGCGCGGACGCGGTGTTTACCTTTATGATGCTGACGGCAAGCGCTACCTCGACCTGATCAGCGGGATCGGCGTCAACTCGCTTGGCTACGCTCACCCGCGCATCACCAAAGTAATCCGCCAGCAGGCTGGTCTGTTGCTGCACACCTCGAACCTCTACTATCACGAGTATCAGGGCCGTCTCGCCGAGCGTCTCTCGAAACTCAGCGGCCTCGAGCGATGTTTCTTCTGCAACTCCGGCACGGAAGCAATGGAAGGCGCGCTCAAAATGATCCGCGCTCATGGCAACTCCATCTCGCCCAACAAAACCGAAATTGTTTCGCTCGAAAACTCCTTTCACGGCCGAACTCTCGGTGCCCTCTCGATCACCGGTCAACCCAAATACCGGAAAGATTTCGAGCCGCTCCTGACCGGCGCCCGTTTTGTCGAACGGAACGATCTCGCGGCCCTCGAAGCCGCCGTCAATGAAAACACGGCCGGTATCGTTCTCGAATTCATTCAGGGAGAAGGCGGCATCAATCCCATCTCCGAAGCCTTCGCCCGCAAAGCCCGCGAACTGGCCGACCGCTTCAACGCCCTGCTGGTCTTCGATGAAATCCAGTGTGGTGTGGGACGTCCCGGAGTTTACTTCTCTTACCAATTGCTCGATCCGGTCCTGCTGCCCGATATTGTGCTGGCCGCCAAACCAATGGCTTGTGGCATCCCTCTCGGCGTCGTCATTGCCAATGAAAAAGCTGCCAGTACTATCAAGCTCGGCATGCATGGATCCACCTATGGCGGCGGTCCGCTCGCCTGTCGCGTCGCTCTTGAATTCTTCGATATTCTTGAAGAGCTTCTCCCTTCCATCAACTCGGTAGGTGTCTATTTCCGCATGAAACTTACAGAGCTGATGCGCGCCTTCCCGTTCATCCGCGAAGTCCGCGGCCAAGGCCTCATGATTGGCGTCGAACTCGATTCCTCTGGCAAACAGCTGGTTCTCGATGGCATCCGCGAAGGAGTTCTCTTCAACTGCACCCACGAAACCGTGCTGCGATTTCTGCCGCCTTACACGCTTACTGAGCAGGATGTGGACCGGGCTATTAGCACGCTGACCAAAATATTCAAATCTGTGAAGTCCGCCGCGGTTTGAGTTCGGGTTAAGATGATTGACGACCCAGGGCCGTTTCCTCGAAAGGTGTGAGTTATGCGATCAACCGTCCTCTTTGTTCTTATTAGCGCGTCTGCCGTGCCGCTCGCCGGACTTTTTGGCGCGCCGCGCGTCTCCGTTGCCGCTGTTGCCGGTCAAACACCTGCTCCAGCCTCTGCCCCGGCCCCCGCTGCCGATATTACGGGCAAATGGCATTTTGTCTATCAAACGGATGGGGGTGATCGCGAAATGGAAGCCGACTTTAAACTGGACGGTGATAAGGTCTCCGGCAAATATGGCGGAGCTGACGCCAAGGGCACCTTTAAGGACGGCACCCTCGATCTCGCCTTTCCGTACAACTCCGAAGAGGCTGGCATGACCTCCACGTTGAAAATGAAAGGCAAGCTGAAAGACAACAAGTTGACCGGCACGTGGCAGTTCGCCGATTACGACGGCACCTTCACCGCTACACGCCCCAATTGAATTTGAATGGCGCGGCTTCTGCTGTGCAACTCGAGATCAACTATTCCAGACGAAGCGCCGTGGCCGGATCTACGCGGGTAGCTCGCAAAGCGGGAACGCAACAGGCGAGAAATCCCACACAGGCCAATAAAACGATCACGAAGACAAGTGTGATCGGGTCGGCAGCGTTGATGCCTGAGATCTCTGACTTCAGCAGCCTCAGTAAAACAAAGGCGATGGCGAAGCCGCAAAAAATACCGATCAAGATAAAACGCATGCCCGACCTTAGAACCCAATTGCGAATATCTGTGCCCGTTCCACCGAGCGCCATGCGAATTCCGATCTCGCGTAGCTGTTGAGACACGGTGTACGAGACCACACTATACACACCGACGCTGACCAGCAGCAAACCGATCGCGGCGAAAGCCGAAAACATCTCCAGCCCAAAGCGCGGTTGAGCAAGCTCGTACTGGTTGATCGACTCTTCCACTGTGTTTGTCTGCTGTGGTAGGAGATTGCGATCCATGGCCAGCACCGTACCATCAAGCGCTTTGGTCAAAGTTGCCGGGTTGCTTATTGTCCGAATGAACACGATGTAAATGCCATAAGAAGAAAGAGTGAGAGGGGAGTACGTTTGGGGGACCACTGCCTCTCGAAGGCCGTGGTTCTTGATATCAGAGACGACACCCACGATTTCGAATGTGGGATTCGGAATTGGCTCCGGTGCCTGTTCCAGCCCGAGAAGTTTGATCTGTCTACCGATCGGATCTTCTCCGGGAAAGAACCTTCTAGCCAGTTGCTGGTTGACGACGGCGACCTTCCGTTTACCCGTGATATCGGCAGGAGTGAGGAGACGTCCTCGCAAAACACGCATGCCAACCGTGGGAAAGAACTGCGGATCGCAAAATGCCATCTGCCCCTTCCAAGTTTGCGTGTGGGTTTTGCCAGGCACTTCAAAATCTGTGTCGATTCCGCCAAATGGAGGAAAGTCGACCGCTGCGGTGACGTTCAAGACACCAGGCAGCGCTCGCAGCCGGGTGGTCAATTCCTCGCCGAAGAGTGCCTGCTTTTCTGCAGTTCTATAGTTGTTGCCAGCCAGCCTGATCTGGGTAGTGACCATTCTCTCGGGCCTGAAACCGAGATCGGCCTGCCGCATGAGGAAGAAGCTGCGCATCATGAGCCCGGCGGCAGTGAGGAGAATGAGCGAAAGCGCGACCTCGCCGATAATGAGCAGATTTCGCAAACGGCCGCGGCGGAAACCGCTGTTGCCGCGACCTCCCGCTTTCAAGGGTTCGTTCAAGTTAGAGGCAAATAATCCGAGGGCGGGCGCCAGGCCGAACAGTATCGCCGTTAGGGCCGCCAGCACTGTCGCAGCTACCAACACGCGGCCGTTGAGGCTAATGTGGGCCTCGGATGGGAACGTGTCTACAGGCAATATGGCAACCAAAACATGCAACTCTGCCCAGGCTAGAATGACACCGAGCGCCGCACCAACCAGCGCCAACAGCATGCTCTCAGTGAGCAGAAGCCGTACGATCTGCCACTTGCCGGCGCCTAAGCTGCTGCGTACGGCAAGCTCCTTTTCGCGTGCAGTTGCTTTGGCCAACAACAGATTTGCGACATTGGCGCAGGCAATCAACAACAGCAATCCAACGGCACCGAGCAATAGATACAAAGTTCGCCGAAATTGGCCGACGACCATGTCGGTAAGTGAGATCACGCGTACATCGAATTTCTTCGGGTAGTTCTTGGGATAAGCCTTGGAGAGCTGCTGCACAACCAGCGCAATATCGGGTTGAGCGGTTTTCAAAGTTAGTTCCGGCTTCAGATGCCCAGTCAACAGGAAAAACGGTGCAGAGGCAGCCGTTTCAGCTGGGTTGACATCCCTAGGCTGCCAGACATCGGCGCCGAAATAGGTAAACCGGGGCGGCATGATCCCTATCAATGTGGTGGGTTTCCCATCGAACGTGAATGTTTTTCCCAGAAGATCCCGGCTGCCGAAGAATTTCGCTTGCCACATTTTGTAACTCATGGCGAAGACCGCCGGGGCGCCCGGCTTCGCGTCAACCGGTAGGAGAAAGCGTCCCATCAAGGGAGCCACTCCCAATACCTGAAATGCATTTCCACTCACGAGCGTGCTCTGGAGCGATTCGGGCGTCGAACCGTGCATCCAGAGAACTCGATCCGGATGTGCTGCGATGATGTCGCGAAAGATATGGCTATGCTTCTGCAACTCAGCAAACTCAGGCTGAGAGAAAAAGGTGCGTCCGTACGGTTCATTCGAGGTGGAGTCGTGGATCTCAATTACGGAGAGCCGGTTCCCATCCACGTAAGGCCAAGGTTCCAACAGGATGTTATCGATGACGCTGAACATCGCGGTGGTGGATCCAACGCCGAGTGCAAGGGCCAACAATGAAAGGAACAGGGAGGCCCGATCCTTCCGAAGCGTACGCAAGGAAAAGAGAAGGTCGCGTAATAGCCAATCCATGTGCCCTCCGTCCGCGTACCCGAGCGATGAAGTTGCGGCTAGCCCATGTATTGTACGTTAAAAGTCGAGTAATATCGAGTTTTCAAATTATCGGCAGAGGCGACCTGAATGGTCATGAACTCAACTGTCGCGGGATACGGCAGGCGAGGGCGGCGCGTTGCGCTTTCTGATGCGGCAGATCGCTCATTTGTTCTACACCATGGCCTTCCTTCACTTAGATGCGGCGGGCAAGCCGATCGATTGGAGACGCTCGTGCCCGCATGCAGGGACTATCATTCGCGCGTGTGGGCAGGGGAGATCGATCTCGCGGACAAGATCGGCGAGATGCGCCACGCACCTGCGGGATAAACCCACTATTCGGCCGGTGACTTCAGTTATCGTCGTCATCCTCGTCGTGGAACTTTTTGGCGGCTTTGAGGAACAGTCCGGGCATCTGGACCCTGCGCTCCCCCGGATAGGGACGCGCCCAGCCGGTGGCCGAATACCAGATCACATGATTGAGAAAGTTCGGGTCAACCGCATCAGCCTTGTCGTATTTATTCTTCATCACCTCGGCCGTGGCGTTGAGCCAGGCTTTCTGTAACGGCGTATACGCGGCACTTTCCCTGTGCGGCAGGTCCGGGCCGTTATCCAGCGAGATGACCGCCGGCAAATGATCGTAGGGCGTCAGGTCGGGCGTATTCTGAAACGCGTCGAACATCGGCGAGGCGACCAGGTCGAACTGGGTCAAAGGCCGCGTGCCCAGGATGTTCTCGATCGTTCGGTTGATGTTCTCGGCCGTGTAGGTGGTGTGGATCACCTTGCCCTGGCCAGCGGCCTGCGGAGTTGCAGTGTAGGGACTGATGATATAGACCGGCTGGCGGTGTCCGTCAACGTGATCGACACCATTCTGGCTATCGTCCTCCTCGACGAAGATCGCGGACTGCGCCCACACCTTGCTGTGGCTGATGGCCTCCACAATGCGGCCAAGCGCGAGGTCGTTGTCGGCTTGATAGTTGATCGGGTAGGGGAGGCCCTTCTTGGTTCCGGCGGTGTGGTCATCCGGAAGCCACAGAATCGTTAGATTGGGAACCTCACTCGCTGCATCCAGCTGCTGGAAAAGCGGTATCCAGGAGTCGGCGCGATATTGGTCGGGAATCGTAAGGTTGAATGGTGGATAGTGCGGGTCAAGGATTTTGGCCGCTGACGGGACCGGAGAGGTGACGGTAACCGTGCCATCCGGCACGATGCAGTTTGAGGCGGGAGCTTTGCCTTCCTTACAAAGCGCGGTGCTGTAGAAATCGCTCCACGTATATTTGGCGCCATCGCTTTTTGTGCCGACCTTTCCTCCGTTGGCCCACTCGCCGAACAGTCTCACGGAAAGTCCCTTGGCTTCCGCAGCGGTCCACAGGAACCCCTTCGGTGTGTAGGTCAGAGGATCGTCGGCGTCGCCGCCGGGGTACGAACGAATCCAATCCGGCGACAGAATATCGTTCGAATAGAACGAGCCCGACATGACGATCCACGGGTGGCCGTCCGCCGACTGGCGGCTGGGGGCATAAACATTATCGAGTAGCGGGAAGCGCTTGACGAACGCATGCTGATTCGGCAGTGCGGACGCGAAAACCGCAAGCGACGGATCGCCATTCCCCCACGGCACGTCACCTAGCATCTGGTCGTAGGTGCGATTCTCCTTAATAATTAGGAAGACATGCTTGATGAGCGAGGGTTCACCGATATGCCTGGGAACTGCCACCGGCTTTGCGTTGCGGTCGGCGTACTCCGGTCCAATCTGGATGTTCGTAGTCAGGTTCCAGTGGTCGTTGTTGATCACCTGTCTCGTGTACCTTGCAAGCTGATCTGCTTTTGGCAACGGAATCAGGTTGACCACGCCGGTATCCTGATGCGTGTTGAAGGCGGTCGCTCCCAACACGAAACCCAATGCACCTTGCGCACCCAGACCTTTGTCATCGGCGACCACGAGCTGTCTCTGTGCCGCGTCATAAGCGATGGAAGTCGGGAAATAGCCGGTCGGAATATAACCAATCACCGGATTGGCATCCCGGCCGGAAAGGTTGACGACAGCAATAGCATTCGCCTGTCCCAGCGTGACAAAAGCGCGGCTGTCACCGACTACGGCGACCCCGTTTGGCCCGGACCCGAAGGCGCCGCCCGCGATGGACACGCCGAGATTGATGGTGCGGACGACCTCGCCGGCGTTGAGATCGACCACGGAAAGGCTGTCGCTGTAGGCATTGGCGACGTAAAGATTCGATCCGGAAATTGTCATACCCGCGGGATGGAGACCGACCGCAATTGTCTTCACGTTCCTGGCTGTCGCCAGGTCTACAACAGAAACCGTGCCGGTGATAGCGAAAGCATCCTTCCGGTCGACAACGATTGGTGTGCCATCGGAGTCGTTGGTGAAATCGTCGCTTCTCGCTGGGCGGCCGCCTTCATTACTCACATAGGCATATTGGCCCCGGATGACTACGCTGTTCGGCGCATTGCCGACGGGGATCTGTGCCACAAGCTTTGCCGGAGACGCAGCCAAATCAATCACGCCTAGCGTGTTAGCCACGTTCAGCGCGACATAGGCGCGCTTTCCGTCCGCCGAGAGTGCGATGCCTCCAGGGTTGATGGATTTCGCATTGTGATACGTGCGGCCATCCGCCGGAGGCTGGGGCAGAGTCACACTCTGGCAGTGGCTTAAATGCCCGGTCTTCGGATCCACATCGGTGATGGCTACATGGTTATCGTCTTGGCTGAAGAACAGCCGCGCACCGTCCGCGGAATAGGTGATACCGGCGAAGGAGCCGGCCTTGTCGGAGATGAAGCTCGTTCCGTTAACAGTGGTAGGAGTGAATCGCTGGAGGACTTGGCCCGTGACGGTGTTAAACACAATGACGGGCTGGGGCGAGCCCATGAGTATCACCGCGCCGCTTCTGGTCTTGCTGTTCGGATTGAGCGCGATCGCTTTGGCGCGCACCGGCGAACCAAGCTGCACGATCGTTCCGGCGGGCGTCAGTGTCTGATTGTCCGATACGACGATCGAGCCATCATTTTGCGGACCGACCGTGCGATTGGGCGTATCGGCAACGCTAACAACCTGTGGAGTTGCAGTCCGTGCCGAGACGAGCAGGGAAATAAGTAGTGCCGTGAACTTCAACATTTTATTTAGTGTTTCGAAATTGGCGGTAAGTACAGATACCTCGTATCCAATCATGCAACATAGAAAAGTGGCTCGGGCGCATTAGCGTGTTACGGGCCGGTTACTTTTTATAGGAATCGAAGCTCCCAACCAATGCGACAGAATGTTCTGCTCATGAGCCGTGAGAGATCACCAATTCTATGAACGCATCAAAACGTAAGGTTATCGACGCCCATGTACATTTTTACGATCACAAGGAGAACCGGCACGATTTTCTTGAGCACAACGATGAGATGCTTGAAGCTTTGCTAGGAGATTACTCGGCTCTTCCCCGGCAATATTCGCTACAAGACTACCTGACAGACGAACCTGACGTGGAGATAGCGGGACTCGTATGGCACGAGTTTCTATCGTCAGACCCGGTGCGCGAGGTTCTTTGGGCCCAGCGGCTTTCAGAGAACATGCCATTTCCAATGTCCATCGTCGGTCTCGTTGACTTTCTCGGATCCGATCTCGAGAATAGGCTCGAAACGTATTCCCAATGCCCGGGGGTGGTCGGAGTACGCGAACATCTGGCATGGCACGAGAACAATGCCCTGCGCCGTTTTGCAAGATGTCCGGATCTGCTGAACGATTCTCGCTGGCTTCAGGGTTTGAAGATTCTGGAGAAATATCGATTCAAATGTTCACTGGAGGTATTCTCGCCGCAGCTCCCTGATCTGCTTCGAGCGGTCCGGCTCAATCCTAATATCGGGTTCACGATCGCCGTCATGGGATGGCCGGTGAGGACGAACGATCTGGAATTCACGCGCTGGAGACGGAGCCTCGCAGAACTCAGCCAATGTCAGAACGTTCGCATCGTGATCTCGGCGTTGGAATGTATCTTCGGTATGGAGTGGTCATTGCCGCAGGCGCAACGGTGGATACAGGCCGTGTTCGATCTGTTTGGACCGGAGCGGACAATGTTCGGCGGACATCATCCCATATGTGGCTTGTCCACCAGCTTTTCAGCTCCCTACATCGCGTACGAGAAGATGTGCGCCAATCTGTCCACCTCAGAACAAGACGCCGTGTTCCGGCTGAATGCGGCGGAATGGTTCTTCAGTGGAGCGAGTTTCTCGATGGTACAAGAGGCAGTTAGTTCGCCGATGAGAGCAGTGGAGACTCCGACCCGCTCGTGACCAACGTAAAATGAGCGTGGCCCAGGTTTGAAGACGTGGCGACCGATCCGAAAACTCATACCGATATTTCGCGTTAACGGCGCTTTAAGAAGAAGGGCTTTACTCGTGCAAGTCTGTAGACCTTCTTTAGGTCCGAAATCGGCTTGGAGGACAGACATCTGCTGAGAGTAAAGATCATGGACCTATTGCGAGTTGAATTCTACGGTGATCTGTTCAAGATATTCCGCTTCGTCGTGAACAACTTTGGCAATCAATATCAGTTGTTCCTTCGCTTCAGCAAAGCGCATTTGTTCCAATGCTTCGCGCACGCCGGGCATGGTCTTGGCCCCATATCCGGTTAGGGTTCCGGGCGCGTAGAGAAGATTGCGAACCCAAGGGCGGCGCGGCAAACCGACATCAGATGAGAACCTACGTTCGGTCAGACTAAGCTTTGCGTTTAAGGCATTGCGTTTGCCTGGAGAAAGTTGAAGCCACCGGCTTTCCGATTTCTTAAAGACCGCGGCCGCGTTCTCGAGTTCTCCGATTGATTTATCCAAGGATGAAAAATTCATCTCTGGAGCAATGGGCAGTGCTGCCGGCGGTTGCACCGGGTTTTTGGGATCGTTGGTCAAGGCGTATAACCCGAGATCGAGGTTGCGCTTTCGGGTTTTCGCATCGTCAGTCAACGACTTCAACAACGCTTTCAATTCTGAATCGTAAGTTTTTAATGTTTGGCTCAGGATGGTGAAGTCATACGGCAGGATGTCGGCATCTGCCGCGCGCATCATCAGACTACCGGCTGTTTGCGCCAGCGCACGTCCATACAACTCGTTCGTGTCTCCGAAGTGGTCTTCGAACCACGGGTTGT
>DATAYL010000551.1:0-19875 GCA_036272575.1 Bryobacteraceae bacterium
CCCTCGGCGCCCGGCCCGATCAGATTCGCGCGCGCTTCTTCTCGCTGGCCTTACGCTTGCTCGCCACGGGCACCTTGCTCGGCCTTTGTGGTGCATGGCTCACCGGCCGAGCCATGCAGTCCATCCTCTTTCACGTACCCGCCGTGCACTTCAGGACGCTGGCGGCCGCGGTCTCTCTCATCTCGGCCGTGGCTCTTGTCGCGTGCCTGCTGCCCGCTCACCGGGCTTCTCGTATCTCGCCAATGGAGGCGCTCAACGATTCGTAGATTTATCGCGAGCCGACCGATGCCAATATAATTTCGCCGGTCATCCAAAGCCAGAACTCCGGTGACTGACCGCCCCCTTGGTCGCCGTGTAAATAATCGAACCCTCCGGCGTGATCCTGCGGGCGGTTGAACCGATATTGATCACGCTTCCATCTTCGCTGCCAAAGTATTTGGCTGCCTCGTCTCGGCAAAGATTCGCTTTTACAACTGTCTAACCGATGCCGGGGGTTCCAGAATGATTCACAGTTCCGCTTCAGGGCGTAATCGCGATTACGTCGTACTCGCCGACTTGCGGCACTGTCAGCACAAGCTCCGAGCCTTCATTTTGAAATGCCAGGTCCTGCCGCGAGCTCAGCGCGAAAACCTTGCCTGCCCGAAAGCCTTCCGGCATTTGCAGGCGAACCTGTTGTTGGCCCACCACCGAAATCTGGCGTGTTGGTCCCTTCATTAACGCTGGCGTCGTATAGTTGACCAGGTGGAGCGCCAATCCGGGCTCCGTCTCCCAATAAAAAACATCCAGCAATCCGGGGCCCCTGACGGTCGCGTTGAATGAATCTCTTCCCGCCCACCGTACGGCATTCGTCAGCAGCGCTCCCAAATCGCGATTCCAACTACGCCAGAAAGTCCGATCGATATCGCCGGCAAAATAAACGACGCGTCCCTGGCCCTCCCGCAATACCACGCTTGGCCCCGCGGTCTTGTCCGACTCTCGGTAAACGAACTCCGGTGGAAAGGCCGGGTACGGCGCAATCCTCGTTAGCACCGGATCCGCCACGTCTTCGATTGGTACGCGATAAATAGATCCCGGCAGAACGCTCGTATGCTCGATGCCTCGCAGAATTGGGTGCTGGCGCTCGATCTGTAAATACGAATTGTGTAGTGGGCCTTGGGTCGGTCCTTTCACCGAGGCGCCGAAAACGTCTGTCAGTCCGAAATTCTTGCGCCACTCTCCCGATTCGTTATAAAGAGAGGTTTCAAACGTCGCGACCAGCGACCCGCCGCCCTGGTGATACTTTCGCAATACATGGCAGGCGCTATCGGACAAGAGCGCTGCGTTCGGCAAAATGATGACACGGTATTCCGCGAGCCGTTCTGCCGTCAGATCCTCGTCGTGGACGATATCAAAGGGAATGCGGGCCTCGAGCAGAGCATAGTAATAGCCTTGTAGTGCCTCGGTGTTCTGCGCCAGCTTCGGATGCCAGACCTGTGTTCTTTGCGGCCACACCAAGCCGACCGCCGAAAGCGAGCGTCGATTGAAATAATGTCTTTCATTTGCGGCGAGCCAACGAAAGAAATCGTGTGCAGGTCGTTCCCAGCGTGTGTCCTTGGGATCGCCGCCCAACCAGGTTTCCCACGGAACCATGCCGCTGGCCGCCGTTTGTGCCAGCCACATGCGCATCTCAACCGGCGCTTTACTGGTATGCCGCCAGATCGCGTCGCTAAGGTTGTATGCACTCGTGACGTTGGTCGCTGTCCGGCCGCGCATAACGCTGTAAGAAATCCGGCCCTGCTGTGCGCAGTCCCATAACGGCGTTGCGCCCGAGCGATCCTGATGATCGGCATTCATCCACTTGCACACGGGGGCAATCTTTTGAACATTGACCTCGGCGCGTATACTGCCGCCGAGATTGCCGACGTACACACGGTCTGCACGCCCCTGCGTCGCTGTTGCCTGCCACAGCGTCCACACTTCCAGCACCCGATCGAGCCGCCACTCCGTCCAACGGCGAAAATTTGCGTCCTGGCGATTAGGTGCTTGGGGTAACTCCGCCGAAAAGTTCTGCCGGTACCTGGTGCTGCACTCCTGGCAATAGCAAATCGTTCCCAGTCCCGTACCAGGCCAGCCATTCGTATAGAAGCCGTCCGGGTCGTAGCGGTGGTTGAGCTCCCGGATGATTGCGGTAATGTGTTCGTCGTAATACGCCCCGAACATGCAGGTCGCATACAGTCCCCGCGCTTCCGCATGCTTCACCGGTTGCCCGAACCGATCGCGAGCAAACCATTCCGGTTTGGCTTGTAACACATCCTCAAAAGAATAAGTCGGATCGAGACGCGCGATCACTCGCATATTTGCTCTGCGAGTCTCCCTAGCGAAAGCTCCATACAGATCATTACCGTCTAGAAAGCGAGCCCGGTGGTGATAGGGAATCTCAGTCGGGTAGAAAGCCACAATGCCGCCAGCGCTAACGATCAGGCCATCCGCCTGCAGACTGCTCCAGTATTGAACCCACTTTTGAACGTCTAAAGAAGCGGCATCCCGTTCGTTGACGTTAGTCTGGCCGATGCGGCGCACCCGTTCGTACCAGTAAGGAGGTTGCACGCCGACCTTCTCAGCGTTCGCGCCGAGAGATGTGCCGAGAATCAACCCGGCATTAAAATCGCGTCTGGTCATCGCGGCCGTTCCATCCACTCAATTCTATGGAATGGAACGCTCGACGAATCTAGACCGTGGCTTTAACGTGTCCGAGGAATAGATTGGATTTGGGTTGCGGTTTACGGATCGGTCTACGTAGTGACGTTTTCATCGCCTTCTCCGCCAGTTTCCGTTCGCGTTCAACGAGTAAGGGACGGAAATCCTCGCTCATCACGTCGTAGCTATGAAATTGATCTAAGCAGCAGGGCTCCCCGGTGGATGCTTTCTCGAGCATGTGCAGGCAGAACTGCGGTCCGTCCTGTACGAGCACTCCGTGTTCCGATAACAACGAGAGCTTCACGCTGATGCAGAAGGTCGATACGGCAGCTTGATCGTCTCTACTACGGAAAAGGAAGCGTCTGCACTCCCCAACGTGACTAAATCCATCATATGCAAACTGCATACTCGTCTCTTCCTTTCGGCTGGCGCGAGGAGCAGGTGAATGCTCACGGGAAAAGTCAGCTTGACTGCGCGGAGTAAGTCAGCCTGTGGGGCTGAGGTTGCTAAGGAAGTCAAATGCGGAAGCCTGACTTAGTTCGTAACATCCGCAGAATGGGCTAAAGTGCTCAGACTTCTTCATCTTAGCATAAATTCGCTATGACATCGCCGGCTGCACCGCCTTCACATGCGGACTGGTTGAACCGAGCCACTCGGGATGTTGCGCTGTGCTGTCAAAGATCGGGCTCGTCTTGAATAATTCCCACTTGCCTTCCATGGCATAGGCTTTCGTGCGATCGAGAATAGCGTCCATCTGTTCCTTCGACACTTGGTTGTAGGTCTGGGCTGCCTTGATGGCCTGATCCAAAATCTCCGGCTTATCGATGCCCGTGATTTGCACCGACACTGGACGGCTCAGTGAGAATTGAAGACACTCCAGCGCGGTCGCTGCTCGACTCTTCAAAATGACGCTGTCGCCAATGCTCTTCATCCCGAGAACGCCGATATTGCGCCTGGTCAGCTCGGGCAAAACTTCATTAGTAAAACTCCGGAAATGATAGTCCATCACGTTGACGGGCATCTGCACGGTATCGAACTGAAACTTGTGCTGGTCCGCCACTTTGAGCATGTACAAATGAACGTGCGGATCCTTGTGGCCAGTGAATCCGATATAGCGGACTTTTCCCGCCTGTTTTGCTGCCAGGGCCGCTTCGGCCGCGCCGTCTTCGGCAAAGATCCGGTCCGGGTCCTCGAAACGGATGATCTCGTGAAACTGGATCAAGTCGACGTGATCGGTCTGCAGCCGTTTGAGCGATTCGTCCAACTGCTTGTTGAATTCCTCTTTCGTGCGCCCGTCATTCTTCGTCATCATAAAGACATGGCTGCGCAGGTTGCCTTCCTTGACGGCCTTGCCGACGCGTTTCTCGCTCTCGCCTTTGTTGTAGTCCCAGGAATTGTCGAGAAAGTTGATGCCGCGCCCGACACCGCTGTGAATCAGTTGAATGGCCACGCTCTCGCTGACTTCCGGCTTGCCGAGATGAAAGCCGCCCATTCCGATGCAGGAAACCTTTTCGCCCGTGTGGCCTAGAGTGCGGTAAGGAATCTCGCTGGGCGGGGGCGCGCCGCTCGCCCCGGATCCCACCAGACCCGCGCCGAGTGCCAGTAGAACTTCGCGTCTATTCGCTTGAACTTCGTCTGCCATATGCGGTTAGATAGCGCTCGTGCTCAAACGGAATCAGGTTCTTCTGACAGATTTTCATCTATTTCACCTGGCATTAATCGGGCTACCTTAACTTCGCTTAACGAGGAGCTGGGTAAACTTCCGGTGCGGTGCAGCAGTTAAGAGGTACGCCAGGCCAACAATGGGCACCTCACTTCCGGTGATTATTGTTCGGAATAGGAAAGGGCCGCCGGCGGTTGCCAGCGGCCCTTTTTTGGACAGGGACGAGGGAGGGGTAAAGCGAAGACTTACGCCTTGATGGTAGCCTTGGCGCGGCGACGGATCAGGCCACCGACACCCAGGAAAGCGGTGCCTAGCAGCATGAAGGAGGAAGGCTCGGGAGCGGAAGCGTCGAAGGTCTGATCGATGATGCTGTCGGTTGCGATCCCAATATAGGAAGCGCCTACATAGATGTCCTTTTCAACGCTCAGGTTGTTGTAAGAGCCGTTGAGAGAAATCGTGTCGCTATCGTTGCAGCCGAACGGGCTGCAGCTGACGGTCGCCTGGCCAACTTCCGTCCCCCCGCTGAACACCGTTTCCACCACAGAGCTAACGGCAAGGCCAAGAAAATCACCGTCGAAGTTCAGGCCGATGTTGCTGATACCCGTATCCGAGCTCACCTTGTAGCTCAGAACGGCGTCATCGAAAGATCCAAAGGCCGCCGAAAAGCCGCTGTTAAATTCGATGCCCGTGCCAGGCGTGGTGATGGTGCCCACTTTGATCTGGCTGCAGTTGGAAGGGGTTGCGATGAAGCCGCCCTTGGTAATTGAGCAGGTGAAATCGTTAAAAGTCATTCCGCCAATCGAGAGAGTCGGATCTGATGTGACCAACACAGGAGAGGCGTGGGAAATGAACGGAGCCAGTAATGTGACTGCCGCGATTAAGAGTGATTTAGTAAAGCGCATTTAACCTCCGAGATAATCTTGAGCTCGCCGCTAAGCGGGCCATGAGTGCAGTTTGTGTTGGGAGGCATCGGTGCAGCAAGAACCAGGGGCGCTAAGTGTACTGACCAGTCCGGCGCTGAAGTTTCGCCCAAAACGCAGAGCAGAACACGAGCGCAGACACGAATGCCGGTACAGGCTATTCCACTTTTTCGACCAGGTCTAAAGGAAGAGCTTGGCGATTTGTGGGCAAATGACGCGAATTAGGGAATAGGGCTCGCAGGTTACGCGGCCTTACCCCCGAGCGGATGGTGCGGTCTTTGAGTGAAGCGATGGGGTTCGGTACTCAAGGCTGCGGAAGGATGTCAACTTCGACACCGCTCGAGGCATCGGCGCCGTGGAATACGCGTTCGGTGGCGGCTTTGAAGTCTTCCGACTTGGCGTGAGGGATGTCGGTAAAGGTCTGCGGATTGCGATCGACCAGCGGGAACCAGGAGCTCTGGACCTGCACCATGATGCGATGGCCCTGGCGGAATGTGTGATCGAGATCGGGCATGTCGAACTCGAGCGCAGTAAGTTTGCCGGGTGTGAGCGGTGCAGGCTTTTCCCAACTCGAACGAAACTTGGCGCGCATGGGTTCTCCACGCAATAGCTGCTGGTAGCCGCCCATGTGCAGCGGCGGCTCCCCGAGAATACGTTTGTTACCGGAAGTGGCATCAGGTGCATCAGGATAGTCTTCGGGATAGACGTCGATGAGTTTGACGACGAAATCGGAGTCGGTGCCAGTCGAAGAGATTGTGAGTTGGGGGCTAATAGGGCCGGCGATCGTAACATCTTCGGTTAGCGGGTCGGTCATGTACGTCAAGACGTCAGGACGGCGAGCGGCCCAGCGCTGATCGTCCACCATGTAGCGTTGCGGCACGGTGTCGGTAGTGTACGAGACAAACGGGACTGGATGCGCGGGGTCGCTGACGTATTGATCGTAGCTTTCTTTGGCAGCGCCGGTTGGCTTGTCAAAGGACAGCTTGCCGTTTGCGTGAAAGTAGAGCGTTCTAGGTTCGGCGCTTTTAGGAGGCCAGGCGTCATATTTGCGCCAGACGTTCGTACCGGTCTCGAACATGTAGGCTTCAGGCATGGGCTGGCCTTTGCCTTTCAAATAGTATTCGAAGAACGGGAGTTGAATCTCTTTGCGGAAGTATTCGGCAGTTTTCGCGTTGAACTGCGCGTCGCCGAGACGATCGCCGTCGCCGCGTGCCCACCCGCCGTGGACCCACGGGCCTTCGACAATCGTGCTCACGGTGCCGGGGTTGTCCTTTTTGATAGCGCGATAGGTGCGCCATGGACCGGAGAGGTCTTCGGCGTCGTACCAGCCGCCGACAGTCATTACGGCGCATTTGACGTTGTGCATGTGCTGGGAGAGATCGCGGGCTTTCCAATAGTCATCGAAGGCATCGTGATAGAGCTGATCGGCGAAGAGGGGGTTCGAGCCATCGAGCTTGATCTTGTCGAGATTTGCGGTCGCGCCGGCGTCGAGATAGAACGCGTAGCCATCGGGCGTGCCCATGTCGTAAGCGTCGTGAGTCTTGGGCGGCCGGGCGGGTTTCGGCATGGGCTTGAAAGACGAGTAGAAGCCGAAATTTGCGGCAAGCATGAACGCCCCGCCGTGGTAGGCATCATCACCCATGAAGAGATTCGTCATAGGCGCTTGCGGGCTGGCGGCCTTGATGGCGGGATGGGAATCGATGATGCTGGCGGAAGTGTAAAAGCCCGGATAAGAGATGCCCCAGATGCCGACCTTGCCGTTGTTATCGGGGACGTGCTTCAGCAGGTATTCGACAGAGTCGTACATGTCGGATGATTCGTCGACGTCGTGCGGGCCGGCTTTGCGGTCGATATGCGGATGCATTTCGATGAACGTACCTTCCGATTCATAGCGGCCGCGGACGTCCTGATAGACGAAGATGTAGCCGGCTTTTTCAAATTCGTCGCTGGGGCCGAGCACGGGCTTATAAACATCTTCGCCATAAGGAGCGACGGAATACGGTGTACGGTCCATGAGGATCGGCCACGAATGGGACTGATCCTTCGGCACATAGACGCTGGTGAACAGGTGGACGCCATCACGCATGGGAATGCGGAATTCGTATTTGGTGTAATGCGCCTTGACGTAGTTCTCAGCTGGTGGGGCCGCGGGTTTGTCCTGCGCATAAGCAACAGTGGCCAGGGCGCAGCACAGCAAAGGAAGTCGAAGCATGGTTGTTATTCAGACAAGGTAGCAGGAAGGGGGGCGCTGGAGTCAGCGATTGGATCTCGTTTTGCAGTCGAGTCGACCTTTTCGCGTGCCGCCACTGAGTTCGCGCAAACGGAATTGCCGCCACTTTGCATGAAGCGCTGGTGATCGGCACACAGCAGGGACGCCTGATCAACCACATTGCGTGCGACTCAACGGCCATCGAAGCGCGTGAACGTTTCGCCGACAGTGCAAAGGTTATCAGTAGTACTGGCGCGGTTACAAACTGCATATCGATGTGGCGGATGGCGACATCCCGGTGACCTGCCTGCCGACTGCCGCCTTGCTGCATGATTCGCAAGCCGCCATCCCGCTGGCCACGCTTACCGCACGGCGGGTGACGTCGCTCTGTGACCTGATGGACAAAGCCTAGGACGCCAACCACATTTACCAGTACAGCCGTGAACTCGGGCACATGCCTCTGATCGGGCCGGAACCGAGTGCAGCCTCGCATTCCAATCGCGTGCAAGACAGCTTGCGAGGCTACCACAAACACTGGCGAAGCACCCCGGCAATACCACGGGAAAAGACCGCCATTCACGCCCGCAGAGGCGGCCCGCTACAACCTGCGCTGCATGTCGAAACGCGTGAACGCCTGTTTAAAGGACGAGTTCGGGGGCCGCCTGATCCGCGTCCGCGGAGCGCACAAGATCATGGCCCATCTCATGTTCGGCATCCTCGCCCTCACCATCGATCAGCTGTTAAAGCTCACCGATTAAACGTCAGAACCCCTTCCTGAACGCTATAGCGGCGCAAGCCTGCGTCGCGGCGTGCCCAGTTTCACAGCCAACCTGACTCTCGTCCTTTCACCCGGCCCCGACCAATGCAATTTACAGCTCCTGCAGACCTCCGCAACGCTCCCACCTGCTCGTCACCTCCTTTTTGCAAGTCGGTCACAAGAGCCGCAAAAAATTTAAGTCTCGATCTTACAGAAAGTTAACGATCGAAAAAGCGCTCGTTTCACCGGATGCTACGGCCATCCTGATCACGGCAAGAGTAAGAGCTTGCCAGTCAAGGAGGCCCGTATCTTGAGCGTAGTTCTCGCCTACAAAAATTTTGCCGCCAACCGAAACATCAGCCACATCGGTCTGGGCGTTGCCGCCATCAACACCGCAAAAGTGTTGCGGCGTGAAGGAATCCCGACGGAAGTCTGGCCGGTGCTTAGCGCGGCCGATCTTCACGCCAAGCTGGATAAACAAGCCGCGGAGCAAGTAATCATATCCGCGCCCTGGATCCCAACTGTTGAGTTGCAGGGTCTCGCGCTGGATTTTCCGAATACTCATTTTGCTGTTAACTGCCACTCGAACGTGGGCTTCCTGCAAGCCGATCGCAACGGCGTGAAGCTGATGCGAGAAACGATGGAATTGGAACTGGGGATGCCGAACGTACACCTGGCGGGCAACAGCCGTCGGTTCTGCTATTGGGTGGAATCGGCATTCGGATCGACGTGCGCATATCTGCCGAATCTTTACTGGTTGCAGGATCATGCGGTACGGCAGGGCGGCTGGTGCGGTGGTCCGTTGCGCGTCGGCGTTTTCGGGGCAACACGTCCGCTTAAGAATCTGATGAGCGCGGCGGGCGCGGCACTCGAGATCGCGCGGCACTCGCGGGCGCCGCTTGAACTTTGGCTTTCGGGTGCTCGCACCGAAGGCGGCGGCGAGACGGTGTTGGCAGCGGTAAGGGAGATGTTGACCGGGCTTCCTGGTGTTACTTTGCAGCTGAACGGTTGGCAATCGTGGCCCAGCTTCCGCAAGACCGTGGCGCACATGCATCTGCTGCTGCAACCGAGCTACACGGAGTCGTTCAATATGGTGACTGCGGATGGCGTGGCGGAAGGTGTGCCGTCGGTAGTTTCGAACGCGATCGATTGGGCGCCGGACGACTGGAAGGCGGATGTGGATGATGTGCTCGATATCGCACGGACCGGGCGGCGTCTGCTGCACGACAAACGCGCGGTGGACGAAGGGCGTGCGGCGCTCGAGAGGTATGTTGCGGACGGGCTGCTGGCTTATCGGCAGTACTTTGCTATTCGATAAGCATACAGTCGCCGTAAGAGAAGAAGCGGTAGCGTTCGCGCACCGCGTGTTGGTAGGCCGCGAGCATCAGTTCGCGGCCTGCGAATGCAGCTACCAGAAGCAGCAAACTGGATTCCGGCAGGTGAAAATTAGTCAGCATCGAGCCGGCGGCTTGAAAATGGAATCCAGGATAGATGAATAAATTTGTTTCTCCTCGAGCAGGCTGAAGACCACCACGCAGATAAGCAGTTTCGAGCGTCCGAACGCTCGTTGTGCCGACGCAGAGCAAGCGTTTGGCACGGCGCATGATTTCACATTCAGCCGCTTTCAATTCAAAACTTTCCTCATGTAGAGCAATTTCGTGGAGCGCGGTTCCGCGCAGCGGAGCAAACGTCCCTAAGCCGACGTGCAGTGTTACGCGCGCGATTTCGGCGCCAGCGCCGCGGCATTCATCAAGCATTGTTTGGGTGAAGTGGAGCCCGGCGGTTGGGGCAGCTACTGAGCCGGTTTCGCGCGCGAAGACCGTCTGGTAACGTTCGCTATCTTTTGATGTGGGCTTTCGGTGAATGTAGGGGGGCAGAGGCATTTCGCCCAGCTGCTCGAACTGCGTTCTCAGATCTCGTTGTGTTTCGAATCGGATAATTCGCTCGCCAAATTCCTCTTCTTCGAGGATCTCGCACGTCAGGTCCGCCGAGAAAAGAATCCGGTCGCCCGTGCGGGCTCGCTTGGCCGGTTTGACCAGTGCCCTCCACGTTTTTTCGTCATTGCTATCGGGACGAACCAGCAAGACTTCAATCGCAGCTCCGTCGCGGGTGTTACGGTGCCCATGCAGACGGGCGGGAAAAACACGCGTGTCGTTCAGCACGAGGCAATCGTCCGGGCGGATGTACCTGCTGAAATTGCGGAATTCGTCGTCGCGGAAGGAATCCGTCTGGCGCGAAACGACCAGCATGCGCGATGTGCCTCGTTCGGCGGGCTCTTGGGCGATCAGCTCCGGCGGAAGCTCATAATGGAAATCAGAAACTTGCAAACTCTTATTTTAGGGATCGAGAGTTCGTGCGACGAAACGGCGGCGGCGGTTGTGTGCAATGGCCGTGAGATCCGGTCGAGCGTGGTGGCCGCGCAGTTGGCTACCCATGCGAAATATGGCGGGGTGGTTCCGGAGCTTGCGTCCCGCGAACATTTGCGCGCGATTGTGCCGGTGGCGCGGGAGGCGCTTTCGCAAGCAGGAATTTCGTTTGGTGATTTGCAGGCGTTAGCGGTGACAGCGGGGCCTGGCTTGGTCGGCTCTTTACTGGTTGGCATTACTTACGCGAAAGCGATTTGCTACGCGAACAGTCTCCCCTTGATTGCGGTAAATCATGTCGAAGGGCACATTCATTCGGTGCTGTTGCAGCATCCGGATGTTAAGTTCCCTGCCCTTGCGCTGGTCGTGAGCGGGGGCCACACGCATCTGTTTGAAGTGCGGAAACCCGGCGAGTATCGCTTAATCGGTAAAACGCGCGATGATGCGGCAGGCGAGGCGTACGACAAAGTGGCGAAGCTGCTGGGATATGGTTATCCGGGCGGTCCGTTGATCGACAAGCTGGCGCCTTTTGGGAATCCGAAAGCCATTAAGTTTACGCTGGCTCGCATGAAAGGGAACGCGTTCGATTTCAGTTTCAGCGGCTTAAAGACGGCAGTTTTGCGGTGGACGCAGGAGAACGACGTGGCGGCCGAGGTCGCAGCCCGCAAAGGCCTGGTGAATCCGACACTGGACGAATGGCGGGCTGCAACACCACAACGAACGCTCGATCTGCTGGCTAGCTTTCAACATACCGTCATTCAGGAGTTATTGAAACGGGCCACGAGTTCGGCTGAAGAAATCGGAGCACAATCAATCCTGGTTGCCGGCGGCGTTGCTTCGAATGCAGGCTTGCGCGACGCCGCCGAACGACTTCACGAGTTTGAGTTTTTCTTTCCGACAGCGGCTTTGTCTACGGATAATGCAGCGATGATTGCGGCGGCAGCATTTCCGAAATACGCGCGCGGCGAGTTTGCGGATCTGGCTTTGAAGGCGCAAGCGAGCCTGGTGCTAGCTTGAAGTCATGGGTCCACAAGCTCCGAACGAGCAACCGAAATTGCCGATCCCGGGCGTTCAGAACATCATTGCAGTCGGTTCCGGGAAAGGCGGCGTCGGGAAAAGCACGATCGCGGTGAACCTGGCCATCAGCCTGGCAAAGCTCAGTCATCGGGTAGGTCTGATGGATGCGGACGTGTATGGACCGAATGTACCGTTGATGATGGGAATTCAGGAGACGCCGCATGCGATTGGGCAGAGAATTCAACCGCTCGAAGCGCATGGCGTGCGACTTATGTCGATGGCGCTGCTAAATCCCGGCGACAAGCCGCTGGTATGGCGCGGGCCGATGCTGAACAGCGTGATTCAACAGTTTCTGCGAAACGTCGAGTGGGGCGAACTGGATTACCTAGTGATCGATCTGCCGCCGGGGACAGGCGACGTGCAGCTGACACTGATTCAGACGACACCGCTCACGGGAGCGATTGTGATTACGACGCCGTCGGACGTGGCGATGGAAGATGCGCGTAAAGCGGTGAATATGTTTGAGCAGGTCCGGGAGCAGGTGCTGGGCATTGTCGAGAACATGAGCTACCTGGAGCACAATGGCGAGAAGCTGTATGTGTTTGGAAAAGGCGGCGGCGCGAAAACGGCGGAGCGGATGAAGGTGCCGCTGTTGGCTGAGATTCCGCTCGATCCGAAGACGCGCGAGATGGGTGACAATGGTCGGCCGATCAGCACGCTCGAGGAGCCGAACGCACAGGCGGATGCTTTCACTAAGCTGGCTCACGTTGTCATTGAGAAAGCGGAGGCGACTAAGCAGCGCGCGCGGCCTACGATCACGGTCTCGGATTAGGCTGTGTCGCCTTGAAAAAAAAGGGGGAAGATCAGGCTGCCCCGATTCTTGCCGGTTTTTGCGTTACTCTGTTGGGTCGTTTTGGAGCTTGGAGCCGGTGCTCCATTCGGTGAAGGGGCGGATAGGCGTGACAAGGTTGTCGCGTTCGCGCCAGGAGCCTCGCAGGTAGTCGCGGTTCATGGCGGCGATCACTTCGAGGGGAATCTCTTTCGGACAGACGCCGGTGCATTCGCCGATATTGGTACAGCCGCCGAAGCCTTCGGTGTTCATCTGGGTCACCATGCGGACGGCGCGCAGGTCCTGCTCGGGTTTTCCCTGCGGCAGAATGCCTAGATGCGCGATTTTGGCTCCGGTGAAGAGTGCGGCGGAAGCGTTGGGGCAGGCAGCGACGCAAGCTCCGCAGCCGATACAGGCAGCGGCGTCCATGCTGCGGTCCGACGCTTCTTTGGCAACCGGAATAGCGTTGCCGTCGGGAGCACTGCCGGTTGAGACCGAGATATAACCGCCCGAGGCGATGATGCGGTCAAAAGAGCGGCGGTCTACTACAAGATCCTTAATTAATGGGAATGAGCGGGCTCGCCAGGGTTCCAGAACCAGTTCCTGGCCGTCCTTGAAATGGCGCATGGTCAACTGACAGACGGTGGTGGCGGGCAGCGGACCATGCGGGATTCCATTGATCATGAAGCCGCACGAGCCGCAGATACCTTCCCGGCAATCGTGTTCGAAAGCAATCGGTTCTTCGCCGCGCTCGATTAACTGTTCGTTGAGCACGTCGAGACATTCGAGCATCGACATGTCGGGATTGGCATCGTTGAATGGATAACTGACGAACTTGCCTGAAGACTTTCGTCCGGTTTGACGCCAGACCTTCAGCGTGAAACGCATCTATTTGTAGCTCCTCTGGCTCGGATGAACGTACTCGAATTCCAGTTGTTCTTTCACGAGCTCCGGATAATTTCCATAACCGCGATAGCCCCAGGCCGCAACGTACGAATAATTGTCGTCGTCGCGTTGTGCCTCGCCGTCTTCGGTCTGGAACTCTTCGCGGAAATGGCCGCCCGCCGATTCGTTCCGCTCACGGGCGTCGATACACATCAGTTCGGCCAATTCAAAGAAGTCGGCGACGCGGGTAGCCTTTTCGAGACTTTGATTCAAGTCCTCAGCGCTGCCGAGGACTTTGACGTTTTCCCAATATTCATCGCGCAGTTCCCGAATTTGCGCTATGGCAGTTTCGAGGCCGGCGGCGTTGCGCGACATGCCGCAGTAGTCCCAAACAATTTTGCCGAGTTCGCGATGGAAGGAATCGACGGTGCGTTTGCCGTTGATCGAAAGCAGTTTTTGAATCGTCTGCTGTACGCAAGCTACCGTATTGCGGACTTCGGGATCGTTATCTGCAACAGTCGAGAGCTTATTGTTGGCGAGGTAATCGCCAACAGTGTAGGGCACGATAAAGTAGCCGTCCGATAAACCCTGCATAAGGGCGCTGGCGCCGAGTCGATTTGCCCCGTGATCGGAGAAGTTGGCTTCGCCGACCACGAAGAGGCCGGGTATGGTGCTCATCAGGTGATAATCGACCCACAAGCCGCCCATCGTGTAGTGGATGGCAGGATAGATGCGCATGGGGACCTTGTATGGATTTTCGTCCGTGATGCGCTGGTACATGTCGAAGAGGTTGCCGTAACGCTCTTCGACTGTTTTCTGACCAAGGCGCTTGATAGAGTCGGCGAAGTCGAGATAAACGCCCAAGCCGCTTTCACCGACACCGCGGCCTTCATCACAAACGTACTTGGCGTTGCGAGAGGCGACATCACGCGGGACGAGATTGCCGAAGCTGGGATAACGGCGCTCCAAATAATAGTCGCGTTCGGAGTCCGGAATCTGGTCGGGCGGACGCTTGTCGCCCTTCTTTAGCGGCACCCAGATACGGCCGTCGTTGCGGAGCGATTCGCTCATCAGGGTGAGTTTGGACTGATAATCGCCCGAAACCGGTATGCAGGTGGGATGGATTTGCGTGAAGCAGGGATTAGCGAAGAGGGCGCCGCGTTTATGAGCGCGCCAGCAGGCGGTGACGTTGGAGCCTTTGGCGTTGGTCGAGAGATAGAAGACGTTGCCGTAGCCGCCGGTGCCGAGGATAACGGCGTCCGCAAGATGAGTTTGAATTTCACCGGTGACCAGGTTGCGGGTAACGATGCCGCGCGCCTTGCCATCGATCACGATGAGGTCGAGCATTTCAGTACGCGGGTACATTTCGACGCTGCCGGCCCGGACCTGGCGTTCAAGGGCTTGATAGGCTCCGAGTAATAATTGTTGGCCAGTCTGTCCGCGGGCATAGAAGGTGCGAGAGACCTGCGCGCCGCCAAAGGAACGATTGGCTAGTGTACCGCCGTATTCACGGGCAAACGGAACGCCCTGAGCAACGCATTGGTCGATGATATGGACGCTGATTTGCGCCAAACGATAGACGTTAGCTTCGCGCGCGCGGAAATCGCCGCCCTTGACAGTGTCGTAGAACAGGCGGTAGATGCTGTCGCCGTCATTCTGATAGTTTTTGGCGGCGTTGATGCCACCTTGCGCGGCAATCGAATGAGCGCGGCGGGGCGAATCCTGGAAGCAGAAACACTTCACGTGATACCCGAGTTCGCCGAGAGTAGCGGCGGCAGAAGCGCCGGCGAGCCCGGAGCCGACGACGATCAGCGAGTGACGGCGCTTATTGGCGGGATTGACGAGTTTCAGGTCAAAGCGGGCTTTGTCCCACTTATCTTGAATCGGGCCAGAAGGAATGCGTGCGTTGAGTTCCATTTACTTTACGAGACCTAACATGACGCTTAGCGGAATCGAGATATAGCCGGCCACAATGACGACCGCGAGCGCGGCGGCGGCTTTCTGAAGAACAGGAGTGTGGCGCGGGTGATTGAGGCCGATCGATTGAAACATGCTCCAGGCCCCATGGCGGATGTGAAGACCGAGCAGAAGCATGCAGAAGATGTACCAGATGGATACCCACCAGACCTGGAAGCCGGCGACGAGGTTGTGATAGACGTCGCCTTCGATGAAGCGGCTGCCGGGATGTATGTAGCCAGCCGTGAGATGCAGCAGGTGGAAGATGAGAAAGGCGAGGATGATGGGTCCGCTCCAATACATGGTCCGCGAGGCATAGGAGGAATGGGTATTTTGCCGTTTAGCGTAGGCGACTGGACGCGCGCTGGTCTTGCGAACGGCGAGTTTCACTGAAGACCAGATGTGCAGGGCGACAGCGAGCAGGAGAACGATACGGGCGGCCCACAGTACTTCGGGGAAGCGGCGCAGGGCAAAACCATAAAAATTAAGCTGTTCGCGGCCTTCAAAAACCTGCAAATTGCCGATCATGTGGAAGATGACGAACAGGAATAAGACGACGCCGGTGGCGGCCATGACGGCTTTTTGGCCATTGGTGGAATCCCAGAAGCGCACGGGGCGAATCTGACGCGTGCCTATTACAGTTGAAGCCATTTACTTTAAAGCTAGCAGTTGAGGGCGCCGAGCCTTTAAGGTTCGGGAGTCGGGACTCTAGTCAGAAGTGGGGATTCAGAAGACGGGTCATTTCGAATGCTATCCTGATTCCCGATGACGAAGGTTCAAACGACTTTCAAACTCTCACGGCCCCTCACCGATGACGATTTGAAACACATTTCGCACGTCCACTCCGTCTATGGTATGCTCGCGACCCGGGTTCTTCCCTCGGGCGATGAACTCTTCGTCGAATATGACTCCACGCGCCTCAGCAACAAAGAAGTCCGCGGCACGCTCCTGGAAAACGGTATTCCGCTAACATAGTCTTCATTGTGGAGTCTTCTCCGCGCACCTACCTGCCGCTGCGCCAGATCAGCTGGCGTCTGGTTGTTGCCCTCATTACTGCCAACACTCTGTGCCTATTTGTTTACAGGCAGCTTGATCACGTCGCAAACGGCATCGGGTATCCGCCCCTGCTGACCTTTCTTGAGGAAACCGCCGGCGGGCTGGCGGGAATTTGCGTTTTTCCTTTCGTTTACCTGGCAGCGGTTCGCTTTCCGCTGCTCTCTCCGCGTTGGCCGAGGCATCTTGCCATTCACTTGTTAGCGGTGTGTGTGATTTCGGTGGTGCATACGACTCTCATTGCAACCTTCAGAGCCATTCTCTTTCCCCTGTTCGGCTTTGGCGATGTGAGCTATGGCTATCTACCCGTGCGGTACCCCATGGAGTTTGCGCACCTCTTCATTTATTACTGGGTCACGGTCAGCCTCATTTACCTGTTCCACGAAATCCGCTTCGCCCGCGAACGCGAGGTTCATCAGGCGAAGCTCCAAGCCAGCCTGGCCGAAGCCCAGCTGCAAAACCTGCGACTGCAACTCGAACCGCATTTCCTTTTCAACGCCCTGAATGCCATCTCGGCTGCGATCTATGAGGACCCGAGGGTGGCAGATGAAATGGTCGGACGCCTCAGCGAACTGCTTCGTCAATTGCTGAAGAGCGAACGATCGCAGCTTGTACCGTTAGAGCGTGAACTCACGCTACTCCAGCTCTATGTACGCATTATGGAGGCGCGCTTCGAGCATCGGCTTCACTTTTCCGTTGATATTCCGGAAGACGTGCGCCGCGCCTCGGTACCGCAGTTCATCCTGCAGCCGCTAGTCGAGAACGCCATTCGGCACGGCATGGATCCGGTCACCTTCATGGCCAAGATCGAAGTCAGCGCGCGCATCGACGCAGATCGGCTCCTCCTCACAGTAAAAGATAACGGACCGGGCCTCGATTCGACCGTCCCGTTACGAGAAGGCATCGGTCTGCGCAACACGCGTGAACGTTTGTCCCGGTTATATCGCGATCGCCAAAGGTTTTCACTAGAAAACGCGAACGGCGGCGGGGCGCTGGCCACTCTCCTGCTGCCGTACACCGAACCGGTTTCGACATGATCCGCACGGTCCTGGTTGACGATGAGCCGCCCGCCAGCCGCAAGTTGCGCCACTTGCTCTCGGCGGAACCTGATTTCGAAATTGTGGGGGAAGCGGAATCGGCGGCGGCTGCCATTGAGGTTCTCGGACGTCTGCAGCCCGATTTGGTATTCCTCGATATCGGCCTGCCGGACGCCACCGGCTTCGATGTGGTTGAAGCCCTGGATCGACGGCGCAATATGCAGATCATCTTCGTGACTGCTTATGACGATTTCGCGCTGAAGGCGTTCGAAGTGCATGCGCTCGACTACCTCCTCAAACCGGTTGAGCCCGGCCGTTTTTCGGCGGCTATCACGCGCATCCGTCATTTTCTAAAGTCGGGCGACACACGCGAGCTGGCCAGCCGACTTGATGAACTTGTACGGAGCCGGAACTACGTTTCGCGACTGCTGATCGACGATAACAAGCGAATCTTCTTCCTCGACGTAGCACGCATCGACTGGATCGAATCGGCTCGCAATTACGCGTGTCTCCACGCGGGCACACAGACTCACATTCTTCGGAGCACACTCGAACAGCTTGCGGCCAAACTCGATCCCAAGATCTTTCGCCGCATTAGCCGTTCCGAGATTGTCAACCTGCGTCGCATCGCCGAAATCCACCCCTGGACCCATGGCGATGCGCGCTTACGTCTGGCGGACGATACTGAGCTTACCTGGAGCCGCCGTTACCGCCCGGCTTCATTCGAAGAACTGGAGAAGGTTTGATTCATTGTGGAAAGCAAAGTCGCCGAAGTTCCGGGTTTTTTATAACCGCGACTGTAAAATTCAAAAAGCGTTAAGGCTTGGGGGAGAACTGGCGTGACGCGGCTACGTCGCCGAGGAGCCGCAGGCTGTTCCGCCGTGAATTTCTATTTCGCCGCGTACACTTTAAAGCGCTTTCCTTGACCATGGACAATTGTGTCTCCGTCCCATCCCTGCGCGACAAATTCCTTCCATTCTCCAGACTCGGTTCTTCTGGAAAAGATATTCAGATCATCCGTGACTTTGGCTTCGGCCTCATTATCCTCAGAGATCTCCTTGTCGAGTCGGTGCAATATGACATGCATCCCTTCCTTTAATTCGGATCTTGAAAGCTGTCGCCCTTTATGGAATGTCGCCACGCGCTTTTCCCTCGGGCCGATGCTATCAGAGCAGGTAATCGCGCAGCAGGTTATCTCTTAAGATCTCCGCCTCATCACGGTAAACTTCCGTTCCAGATCTTCCGCCAAAGCGCAACCGTGCCCCGGCTCTTTCGCCACGCTTACAAACCCGTCCCTGACGAGCGGCACGCCACGAATCACATCCGGATACCATCCTCGATAAAACCCACGAACCGATTCCTGCACCAACGCATTCGGCGCATTCAGCGCAAGATGTGTAGAAGCCGCAAACACGATTGGTCCGGTGCAATCATGGGGCGCCACCGGCAAATGCCAGGCCTCGGCCATAGCGGCAATTTTGCGCGCCTCGGATAACCCGCCACACCAGGCAATATCGAGCATGACTACGCCGGCCGCGCCTGTCTCGAGCAGATCGCGGAAAGCCCAGCGGCTGCCCAAGGTCTCCGAGGCACAGACCGGCGCGGTTGAAAAGTCGGCATATCGCTTCAAACTGCCCAGACTGTCCATCTTGATCGGATCTTCATGCCAGAAGGTCTGAAATGGCGCGAGCGCTTTCGCAATTGTGATTGCCGGCAGCAGCTTCCACATGGAATGAAACTCGACCATGATGTCGATTCGGTCGCCGACGCGTTTCCGAATCTTCTCGAAAGGCACAAGCGCCTGCTTCAAATCCGCACATGAAATGTAATGTCCGAAGCTCGCCTCTGCTGCCGGATCGAACGGCCAGATTTTCATCGCGGTAATGCCCTGGCTGAGCAAGGATTCGGCCAGTTCGTCGGCGCGCGTCATGAAGTCGTGCAAATCATCGAAACCGGTGATTTCGCTGCCGGGCACGGCTGACAGACCCCAGTTGCGGGTGGATTGGGTTTCCGCCTGACGCATGTATTGGGTGCCGGCGCACGTGTTGTAGGTGCGGATCCGGTCGCGCGTCCATCCTCCTAGCAGCTGCACGATGGGCTGTGCTGTTGCCTTGCCAAACAAATCCCATAAGGCAATATCGATCGCCGAAGCGGCACGCGTTTCGACGCCCGTTGAGCGAAATCCGACATAGCCTACCAGGTCGCGGGCAATCGCATCGATGGCGAACGCATCGCGCCCGATCAACTGCGCGGCCAAGTCGTCGTGGATGTAGGCTTCGACGGCCGTTGCGTTGAAGAACGTTTCGCCGAGGCCGCTCAATCCATCGCTGGTTTCGACTTGGACCCATAACAGCTGCGGAAACTCCGCCACACGCACGGTTTCGATCGCGCTGATTTTCATACAGAGGATATGATCTCCTAGTGCATCGCCGAACCTTCCTCTCCGCATTGGCTGCGGCACCGCATTTGCTGGCGGCGGCCGTGGAGCCCGCTCAACGGCTACGGGACAT
>DATAYL010000552.1:0-3374 GCA_036272575.1 Bryobacteraceae bacterium
ATGCCGACAAACTTCGATTCCGCCCGTTGTCCCAGGAGCGCAATCTCGAGCGGCTCCATTTGGCGTGAGCCAAGCAGTGCAAACGCCGACGCGATCTCGAGCGAAGCGGAGGAACTGAGCCCGGAGCCTGCCGGAACATCGCTCGCGATAAAAAGATCGGCGCCTTCAAGCGCAACGCCGGCCTGCGCCAGCTCGCGAGCGACCCCGAGTACATAGTCGCTCCAGATCCCGAGCGGCTGGGCGCTGCCGATTTCAGCCGCCGGAATCGAGAATTCAGACTGCATGTCGCGCGAGAATACGTCAAGTCGGCCGTGGCTGGCCGGCGCAATCGCCACGTAGCAGGCCATCTCGAGCGCAATCGGAAAAACGAACCCCAGATTGTAATCGGTGTGCTCGCCGATCAGATTCACGCGGCCGGGTGCTAGGTACAGTTGCGGAGTGACGCTTGATTGATAGCGTTCCTGAAACAGCTTTACGATTTCGCCCGGTACGAGAGCCAAAGAAGAATTCCTCCAAAGATCAGGATGGTCGCCCCGCACCAGACATTTACGTTCGTCTCGGCATCCAGCGGCGCGCGAACCTCCGGGCTCACCAGACCGTATATAAGGAGGATCAGCCCCAGCAGCGCGAAAAGATAACCAGTCGGACGACGTAGATCGTTCATGGGATTCTTACCAGAAGATGAGATTCATCACGATCAGCACGGCAATAACCACGAGCGCCAGCGGGCCCGGACGTTTGTACCACGCTACGTTTTCTTCGCGCGGTAGATCGGTGACGCCGTAAACGAGATTATGCAGTTCGGATTCGGCCTTCGGCTGGGTAAAGAGACTAATGCCGATGGTGATGATCAGGCAGAACGAGAACGAGATGATGGCGATCCAGTAATTCTGCGCCATAGTCGTGGGAAAAACATGTAAGACGGCCCCCAGCCATCCGCCTTTGCCTTCCGACAGCGTCAGTCCGTGAGTAGCCGCGGCCGCTCCCGTACCGGCCAGCAGACCCCAAAACGCGGCATGTCCCGTGGTGCGCTTCCAGAACATCCCGAGCAGGAAGGTGGCGAACAGCGGTGCATTCACGAAGGCGAAGATGAGCTGCAGGAAATCCATCATATTGTTGAATTTCGTAGCCAAATAGGCGGTCGCGATCGAAAGAGCCACGCCGGCCACCGTTGTTACGCGACCCACCCAGAGATAGTGGCTGTCCGGAGCGGTTTTACGAATATAGCCCTGGTAAATGTCGTATGTGAAAACCGTGTTAAAGGCTGTGACATTGCCCGCCATCCCCGACATGAACGAAGCCATGAGCGCGGTCAAGCCGATGCCCAGCATGCCGGACGGGTAGAACTGCGCCATAAGTGTGGTCAGCACCTGATCGTAGTCGTAGCCGCCGCCGGCCTTCGGCGGTAGCGTATAACCGCTCGACATGCTCATCAGAGCGACCGCCGCTATGCCGGGGAGAATGACCACGAACGGCATGAAAAGTTTAGGAAAGGCTGCGACAAGTGGAGTCTGCCGGGCGCCGTGGATGGTTTCGGAGGCCATTGCGCGCTGCACAACCAGAAAATTCGTGCACCAGTAGCCGAAGGAAAGAACAAACCCCAGTCCGGCCACCAGTCCGAAAATCTCAACGCCCATCGGATTCTCTTTGGCGCTCGCGGCATAGCGCCAGGAGTGGGTCATGACGGGCGCGAGGTGGGCCTTGATGCCGCCCCACCCGCCAGCTTTGCGTACCGCGAAATAGGAAAGCGGTGCAAAACCAAGCACGATCAGAAAAAATTGGACGACCTCGTTGTAAATGGCGCTCGTGAGACCGCCTAGCAGCGTATAGATAAGGACAATGGCCGCCGAGAGCAACACGGAGTTTGTGAAACTCCAGCCCAATACCAGCTCGAACAGCAGACCTAGAGCGTACATGCTGATCCCGGACGAAAAAATCGTCATAATCGCAAAGGTGATGGCATTGAGGCCGCGCGTCTTTTCGTCGAAACGGAGCTTTAGATATTCCGGAACGCTGCGAGCCCGGCTGCCGTAGTAAAAAGGCATCATGAAAACCCCGACAAAGACCATTGCCGGCACGGCGCCGAGCCAGTAGAAATGCGCCGTCATCATGCCATACTTAGCTCCTGAGGCGCACATGCCGATCATTTCCTGGGCCCCCAGGTTAGCGGCAATGAAGGCCAGACTGGTAATCCAGACGGGCACGGAATGGCCGGATGTGAGGAAGTCTTCGCTCGTGGAAATCCGCCGTTTGGCGAGCCACCCAATTCCTAGGACGAAGCCGAAATAAATGATCAGACTGGCGTAGTCAATTGCTCGAAGGGTCAAGGAGCATTCCGTCCCGAGCGATTGTACCGCAGCACCGCAAAAGGTACGGACGTACGCCGCCGAACAGAAAAGGAAACCGTCTGCTCTTGCCGAAGCATCCCACGCCGGGGCCCGTCTTGCTCATGTGCACAGAATTTTTACACCTTTGCCCTATTCCTGTAGGTTTCGCGGTGGGTGAATCAGGCGTACAATAAAGCACGAGCGCTGAACGTAAGATCCGGTACTAGAACGGACGTCAGGCAGCGTCTCGGGAGTTGAGGGAGATTTGAAACCGCACAATCATGGCGGTTGACAGTCTAGGCCTGAGACGTCAGGCAAAGGAGTTGCACCTTATGAAACGCGCGTGGCCGGCGACCGCAAAGATCCTGACCGGGTTCTTTGTCACTGCCATGTATGCGATGCCCCAGGCTTACACGATTTCTGCCAAACCTGGAGTAGTCAACTACGTGGAGGGAAATGCCTTTTTGAACGGGCGGGAGATTTCGACCAGAAATCAGAAAACGACGTTCCTGAATGCGAATGACACGATCTCGACCGACTTAGGAAAGGCGGAGGTGTTACTCGCGCCGGGCGTTTTCCTGCGAATAGGCGATAACACGGCGGTGCGAATGGTTTCCCCTTCCTTGACTGATACTCAGGTCGAGGTCAAGAAGGGCGAGGCGATGATCGAGGCCGACGACATCGTCAAAGACAGTCACGTGACCGTGGTAAACGGTGGCGGGACGGCGGTGATCGAGAAGAACGGGCTATATCGGTTTGCCGGGAACGAACCTCGTAGGATTGCGGTGCTCGAAGGAAAGGTACAAGTCTCCTACGGTGATCGAAAATCCGATGTGGGTAAAGGCCACGAGATTGTGCTCGAAGACCGGCTGAAGACTAATAAATTCGACACCAAGCAGCAGGATGATCTATACGCCTGGAGCAACGTGCGCGCCGAATATAATGCCGCTTCCAGTTTCCAGGCCGCGAAGGATGTGGACCTGTCGAGTTACGGAGGAGCCTGGGGCGGCTACGGCTTTAGCGGATTTGCCAACCCGGGTTGGATGT
>DATAYL010000553.1:0-2319 GCA_036272575.1 Bryobacteraceae bacterium
TTAACAACTGCCGAAACCGCGGCGTTAATGGCAGCGCAAATAACTCTTTCACCGGTTGCGTGCACTGGTTGATCCGCGCATTGTGCCCACGGCCTGTTGTGCTTCCAAGATGCTGCCAGTTAGCGGCGCGATAACAGGTTCCCTGGAACCGCGCCGGATCGATGAAGGTCTCTAGCCAGTACACCGGATGCGCGTACATCTGTTGCCAGTCACGTGGCAGTATTTTCGCCATGCGGCCCAGTATGTGAGAAGCCAGGTGTGGCACCTGCACCCAGGGCAAGATGAGAAAGCGGGTGTTGTAGGCGAGCAAATGAAGATTGCGTTTCCGTGCTGCGGCATTCCAGCCGATGAAACGATCCCGCCCCGCCAGGTGACGCGGAGCCGAACACCATGCCAGGCAGGCGATCGCCTGGCTCTTGCTATGGACCAGGTACTTTAAGTGCTCACCTACCGGCTGTTCATATCCGAGGTAATGATACTGCTCCATCAGGCTGTTGAATAAAGCTTCTTCGGGTGTCCGCCGCACCTGCTGAAACTCGATTGTGCCCAACCCGCGTAGCGATCCGCACACCGGGGTGTTGTCCGGCACCACGGGTTCTGGGCGCGGGCGCTCGACCAGATGATTACGCACTTTCCGCTGTACGGGCGGCAGCTCAATCTGGCCTGCCCGCGCCAGCGCTAGCATTAAGCCGCGACACACCATCTCCCGCAACGCACCGTTCGCTTGTTTCCACTGCCACGCTTCGCATACCAGGCGCGATAGTGCGCAACGACTCAGTTCCGGATGTTCTGCGATCAACTGCCGCAGAAAGCGGATCTCTTCACTGCTGATCGTGCGGCCCCGGTAGCGATACTCGTTTGGCACAGCAGCAGTGTGACAGAAAAGCGCTTCGAACGCAAGGGCCTCGACCCAACCTTTTCAACTCACTCTTCGCCACATCGGCGCCGCTTGCGTGTCCGGATTGCCGGCAGCCATCAACAACTGCGCCTGATATGCCTCAATCGGGCACGCCGCACCGGAAGCTTTCGGCCACCAGGAAAACCGCCCTTTGGATAACCGTTTCTGCGCTAGCCAAAACCCCTGGCCGTCGTACGCAAGCACGCGAATCGAAGTCGCGCTTCGACTTCGAAATACAAATAGACAGCCTGAAAAAGGGTCCGATCCCAACTTCTCACGACACAGTTGTACTAATGAGTCAATCCCCTTGCGACCGTCCACGGCCTCAATGGCAACCAGAATGCGCATTTGCGGCGTGATCTGCAGCACTCGCCTACTGCCCGACGAATGCCCGAATCAAGCTCGCCAACTCGGTTGTAGCAACGCCTTTCAGTTCCAGGCGAAGCTTTGCGCCCTTCTCCGATTCCACCTCCACATGGCATTCGGTGATCGCCAGCGAACCCGGCCCGATCAGTTCCACGAAGGCCGGCACCGGAGCTTCTTTTTTGCTTCGCTTCGCACGATCGGGCACCGCTGCCATTCGCTGTTTCAGGCGGTTGTAGTCGAGTCGCAAAGCTTCTGCGGTTGGATTCAGACCGTAGCTCTTCGCCACTTCTGCAGCCTCCTTCCACAACCGCGCCGGTAAACGTCCCCTCGACGTCTGCGTACTCCGGAACTCCTCGAACCGCCGCTTCAACCGCTCCAGATCGTCTGCCCCGTCCGTCGTTTCCTGCGTCATTGGCCCCGTCTCTCCCGTAAGCTGACGCTATCAGGAAACACTATGCGAAATCATGCACGACTGCCGAAAACACACGGTGGGTTCGGAACTGGTGAAACGCGCCGCGGAACGGGCAGCACGCAGGGAAGAACGCCTGAACGCCATGCGGCAAGGTGGCGAAGAGGGCAGCGAGAACTCCTGATCGCTCTCACAGCGCAAGAACGAAGGCCCGGAGGTCGAGAGACCTCCGGGCCTTTTCGCTTTTAGCGCCGGTGCTTTTTGTGCGGATGAGGCGCCGCGTCGGCCGGTCCGACAGGTGAGGTTACGGCGGCGGCACGTTCCTGATCGCTTCCGATCTTGCTCAGGATACGATCTTTGATCCAGTGTTCATCCCACCATTCGATTGGGTTCACCTGAATACCGGCGATGAGCATGCTGAAGTGTACGTGATCACCGAAGGCCATTCCCGTAGCTCCGCTGACTCCCAGATGCTGCTCTTTCGTGACCATATCGCCAACCTTGACATCGATTCGACTCATGTGGCCGTAAAGAGTTTGCAGGCTGTAGCCATGATCGAGAATGACGCAGTTCCCGTAGATGCCTAGCCGGTCGGCAAAGATCACGCGCCCGGAGTTCGCCGCTGTAACGGGCATGTTGCGCGTCT
>DATAYL010000554.1:0-4369 GCA_036272575.1 Bryobacteraceae bacterium
CTCGCGACCCGATTTCAACCGTCCTTCGCCGGGTTGAGGAACAGGAGGGAGGGCCGGAATTTCACCGAGCTCGCGCCCGCGATCAGTCCCGGCTCTTGGAGCCAATGCCTCTAGTCATTGCAGCGGCGCCACGGAAGTCGCGTGGCTGGGAGCAAGCAGTTTCACGATACGTATTCCCTGAGCGCGCTCAGATGTCGGTTCAATGAGTGCCTTGACCCGTTGGCAACTGTTGAGCTAAGGACCACTTGTCCGAAAAGCCGACTTATCGGCCAAGTGGCGAGAAGCGCGTTTATAAGGACTCAACTCATCTCCTGTCGCTCACCAAAAGCCGTAGCGCTCTACTACGGTCGTCGCTCTTTCATGACCTGTGCCGAATCGTCTCTTCTTCTTCAGGTGAGCGTCGGCGAGAGACCTTTACCGCGGCCTCGGATCCAGGTGGTTCACGGAACGGTTCCACAGCAATGCGCTCGTACCGCACTTCCGTCACCGTCAGGTATTCTGTCCCGCCCGGCGCTTCGAGAACTACGCTGTCACCCGCCGCCGACTTCATCAACGCGCGCCCCAGAGGTGACACCCAACTGATGTGGTTGCGGTTGAGATCGACCTCGTCGGTGCCTACGATGCTCACCACTCGCTCCGCTCCCGCGGCATTGGTATAGCGCACGGTCGCCCCGAAGAATGCCCTCGTCTCCGGCTGCCTCGTTCTCGGAGCTTCCGGGTCCACCACTTCCGCGGTTTCGATTCGCTTCGTGAGAAAGCGAATCCGCCCATCGATCTGACGTAGCCGCCGCTTGCCGTATTGATAGTCGGCGTTTTCACTGCGATCGCCATTGCTCGCAGCCCACGCCACCACCTCCGTCACGGCCGGGCGGTCTCTGGTGAGCAGAAACTGGTGCTCATCTTTGAGGCGCTGCAGCCCGCTCGGAGTTATGTAGTTTTTGCCTCGCGTCGCGGGCTCGTCCGCTTGTGGTTTTCTCGTAAACCCTTTCCGCATCTCGCAGTCCTCCCAGCGCAAAATCCAGGCGTGCCCCCAATGAATGCGGATGAACGCCGATGGAAAACACTGTAGGTCATCCACGTTCATGGAGTTCATCTGCGGCCCTAACTGATTTTTTCACGTCTTCCGGACCCTTAGCGATCCTATCCATCATCTCGACAAGTGCCGGCTAAGGCATGCTAGGGGATCTGGACTGATAAGTCGGCTCTCGTCAGCAGTGACCGTTGAGAGTTTCGTAACGGGTTGAAAACGCAACAGGTTTGGCGCGACTCATAAAAAGGAGGGGCAGCAAAAGGCTTCTGCCCCCACCACACAACTAAGGTTGCAATTCGCTTACTGTGACGAGCGCATGTGATAGTAGTGCCGCAGATGTTCCGTGAGCGTTTTGCGAGCATTCTCCGAGAGCACAGCCTTCGCATTCTCTTTAAGTCCCTCGTTGCACCGGTTGCACGGTGTAGCCAGGTATCCGTGCACTTCACCCGTGCTGGGCACCACTCCAAAACCGGCAATCTCACCGCCGGTGTTGATACCAAAAGCGACCAGAAGGTACAAGCTGGGCTCGCCGCAAACAAGAGTGTTGAGATCGGTAGGCTTGCCGTGCACCGCGAGAAATGCGCGTGACTGCATGAGAGTGTCATAAGACGAGCCCACGATTTGGCCCCTCTCATTGATTCCCTGTGCAGCACTGTTCAGATCTTGTCCCACAGTGCCAAGGTCCCGCATGCCTCTCTCCCTGGTCCATAGGAAGGCATGATTCACCGTATTGCCCTTCAGTGCCGATGTACCGATCACTTCGCCCTGGTTGTTGATTCCCAAAGCGACCTGGCCGCTGGCGATGACGGCAGGATTCACCGTGCCGCCAAGTGTTCCGAGGTTGTGGACCGAACCGTCCCGTCCCCAGAGCACTGCGTGCGGTCCGACTGCAATCGGGGGAATGATCGTGTTGGCGCAGTCGCCCGACGCGCCGACAGCTTCGCCCTTGTCGTTGATCCACAGAGCCGCCGAGACGGTGTCGCCCCGCAGTGGACGCAGTTTGCGGATCTCTCCACGCCCTGGCCCCCACAGGACGCCCTCATACCCCAACACTTGGGGTCCGGTACCGTTGGGCGCGACTCCGGGCAGGCACCCGGGATCCCGCGTCCCCTTTTCCGCATACCCTGCCACTTCACCGCGATTGCTGATATTGCCCACCGAAGCGTTATTGCCTCCGAGGGTCGGTAGCTGTCTGAGTGAGCCAAATCGCCACACGAATGGCAAGCACTTCAGGCCGGTGCCGTACGCGCAGAAGTTCTCGTTATATGGATCCTTCTCCGAGGACTCTGCCTGGCCATCCGCGACACCAAACTCGTTGATGGACACGGCGAAACTATTAGGTCCACCGAGTCCACGCTTTACGGCATCGACGATGCCGCTTCCGCGCCAGATGGCGGCATGCTGGGTCCCGTCGGCGGCACCTGCCACGCCGGCAACAAAGCCGTTGTTGTTCACAAAGCCGGCCTGACTGAAGTTGCCGCCCGGCAATGGGCCAAGGTCCTGGATGAGGTAGCGGGGTTGATCTGTCTCGTGTGCCTGCGCCCACAGCGGTCCGGAAACTGCGAGCGCCAGTACGATGCAGAGGATGTGTGATGACGTGCTTGTTAAACGACTTGGCTTCATCTTCGTTTCTCCTGAACTTCGGCCGGCTTGCCGGTCCGAGTGAGTGCAGGCTGCTTTGAGGCGATCTCAAAAGTCCTTGGAGCCCACCTCAAAAAATCTCAAAGCCACGCTGCTCCATCTCTGGGACCGGATAACAAAGGAGTTAATGGATAGGCATTTCGTTTCAGGGCCGCGGTCCGTTGCCGGAGTTGGGTCCGCGTGGTAGATTGCGCACACGCTGATCTCCGGGGATCGCGCCTCGACATGACTGCAGAGCCCAGAGTCTTTTACGAATTCGGGCCCTTCCGCGTCGATCCTGACAAGCAACTCCTGTTGCGCCAGAACCAGCCAGTCGCCATCACGCCCAAGGCCTTTGAAACGCTCCTGCTACTCCTGCGGCGCAACAGAGAAGTTGTTTCGAAGGAAGAGTTGATGAAAACCGTCTGGCCGGATTCCTTCGTCGAGGAGGCCAACCTCAGCCAGAACATTTTCGTACTGCGAAAGCTGCTGGGAGACATCGCCGACGGCCGGCGATACATCGTCACCGTTCCCGGTCGTGGATACCGCTTTGCAGAAGAGGTGCGCACGGTCTCACAGGATGGCGAGGAATTGCTTGGCATTAGCAGCTCTGCCCCCAACATCGTAGTTCCCGAAGTCATACCTCCCGCGCCAGCGGCCAAGAGTCACAGGCGTCTTTGGCCCTACGTATTGCTCGCAACGGGTTTGGGTGTTTTGGTGTTTCTCGGCGTGGCCCTCCTGACGCGACGTCATTCCCGTATTGCACTGGCGGGCACAGACTCCGTTCTCCTCTCAGACTTCACCAACTCCACTGGCGACCCAGTCTTCGACGGCGCGCTGCGCCAGGGTCTCGAAGTGCAACTGGAACAATCGCCCTTCCTCAGCCTTGTATCGCAGGACCGCATCCAGCAGACATTGCGCATGATGGGTCAGCATCCGGATGCGCGCCTTACCCCGGCAATCGCACGCGAAATTTGCGAACGGACCGGCAGCGCCGCCGTCCTGGACGGTTCCATCGCGAAGCTGGGAAATCAATACGTGTTGGGTTTACGAGCCAGAAATTGCCGTACTGGGGACATCCTCGACGAAGAGCAGTCGCAGGCCGCACGCAAAGAAGGCATCCTCGATGCTTTGAGTCAGATGGCCACAAAGTTCCGATCGCGCGTTGGCGAATCCCTCACTACAGTGGAAAAGCACGACACGTCCCTCAGCGAGGCGACCACCACTTCGCTCGAAGCATTGAAGGCATACAGCGCAGCGCGCAGAGTTCAATCGTCCGCCGGGGACGCCGCCGCTCTGCCCCTCTTTCAGCGTGCGACTGAGCTTGACCCACAATTCGCGATGGCATACGTATTTCAGGGATTCGGCTACAACGACCTTGGGGAGCCCACCCTCTCCGCAGAAAGCACCAGCAAAGCCTATCAATTGCGCGATCGCGTCAGCGATGCGGAGCGGTTCTTCATAACCGCCTCCTACGAGATGCACGTGACCGGCAATATGGAGAGAGCGCAACAGACCTGCAATGCGTGGGCACAAACCTATCCCCGTGATTTTGTTCCCCACGGATTTCTCAGCGGCATCATCTATCCCATCTTTGGCAAGTATGAAAGTGCCGTTGCGGAAGCGAAGAAGGTTACGGAAATGGATCCGGACCTCTCCATCGGGTACAACATCCTCGCTCTCAATTACACCTCCCTCAACCGCCTGGACGCCGCCGAG
>DATAYL010000555.1:0-9696 GCA_036272575.1 Bryobacteraceae bacterium
TACGCTGCTTAACGACTCAGGAGTGCGTCTGCGGGGTTTTTCGCCACCTTTCCAATCACCTTTCCGTTGAAAATGGTCGCGTACACTTTGGTATCTGCGATCTTCACCGGGTCAATGCTCAGAATGTCGTCAGAGAGCACCACGAAATCGGCCAGCTTACCCGGCTCGATCGAACCCTTGATCTTTTCTTGGAAACTCGCGTAGGCCGAGCCCATCGTGTAGGCGTGGATCGCTTCCCGCACTGTGATCTTCTGCTCCGGTATCCAGCCGTCCGGATGTTTGCCGTCCAACGTTCGTCTGGTCGCTGCCGCGTAGATCCCCATAATCGGGCTCATTGGCGCCACATCCCAATCCGATCCAAACGCCAGCATGGCTCCTGAATCGAGCAGCGAGCGGAACGCATACGCCGTCTTCGCCCGCTCCGGTCCGATGCGTTTCTCCGCCCACCGCCCGTCATCGATCAAGTGATACGGCTGCATCGACGCAATCACGTGCAGCTGCCCAAAGCGCGGAATGTCGCTGCGAACCAGATGCTGGGCATGCTCGATCCGTAAGCGCCGGTCGCGCGCGCCGTGCTCCTGCTCGATCCGCTGGTAGAAATCAAGAATCGTATGGTTCGCTTTGTCCCCGATCGCATGAATCGCAATCTGCAAGCCTGCCGCATCGGCGCCTTCGATGTTGGCGAACATTTGCTCCGGATGAGCCAGTTCCGCACTTGTGATGCCGCTGGTATTCGGCGCATCCAGGTAGGGCTCAAACAGTAGCGCCGTCGTTGAGCCGAGCGATCCGTCGGCAAACCCCTTCACCCCGCCGATCTGCAGTTGCTCGCCGCCAAAATCCGCCATCACGCCCACGTTCGCCAGATTGCGCCAAGCCATTAGCGGTTGACGTCCCGAAATGCGCACGTGCAACTCGCCCGCTTTCATCATTTCCTGATACACCCGAAGCACGTTTGGAGCCGCCGACATGTCCTGCACACTCGTTACGCCTTGCGCGTTGGCATACGCCACCGCCGCCCGGATCGCGTCTCGTATTTCGTCGGGCGTCGGCTCCGGAATGACCTTTTCCACCAGCCCTTGCGCCGCATCTTTCAAGATGCCGGTCGGCTCGCCTTGCGCATCTCGCACAATCACTCCGCCCGGCACGTCTTTCGTGTTCTTATCGACGCCGGCTAGCCGCAGCGCCAGCGAATTGGCGAGCGCCATATGCCCGTCTAACCGGTTAATGAATACCGGATTGCGCGGCGTCACGCCATCGATCAGCTCTCGCGTCGGCAACTCCGCCGGACGCCAGTTTTCATGATCCCAGTTGCCACCTTGAATCCATTGCCCGCTTCGCTTGTGCTTCACGTACTCAGCCAGCGTGTCGCGAAATTCTTCTTTGCTCTTTGAATAACGCAGCTGCGGCCCGGCCAGGCTGGCGCCCCCCGCATAAAAATGCACATGCGCATCGTTAAAGCCCGGCAGCATTCTTCTGCCTCGCAGATCGAGCATTTCTGTGTCGGGCTGCTTCAGCTTGAGAACCTCGGCCGTTGTCCCAACAGCCACAATATGACCGCCGCTTACCGCCACGGCCTCTGCTTCGGGAGCTTGCGGATTCTCCGTCCAGATCTTGCCGTCGTAAACGATGAGCGTTATGCGCTCCTGCGCTGCCAGCGCCAACCCGCAACCGAGGATCAGGATCGCCGTTTTAGCCCACATACTGCACTTCTTCTTCGAGCAAAATCCCGAATCGTTCGCACACGCACCCTTTCAATTCCCGAATAACCGATACCAGGTCCCGCGTCGTCCCTGCCCCATCGTTATAAATCAAATTCGCGTGGTACGGAGCGACTTGAATATCGCCGCGCCGCAGCCCCTTCGCGCCTACCTGCTCCAGGAACCATGCCGACGGCACTTTCCCGCCCTTCGTCACCGCTGGCGGAATCCCTCCGCTTACTTCGGGCGGCAGAGTCGCCAGCAATAAATTTTTGAAAATGCTACCTGCACACTTCATCTCCGGCGGGTACTTCGCGTCGCGCACTTTCCGTATGCCCTGCGCCGCGTGCGCCAGTTCCTCCTTGTTTCCCGGCGCAAACCGCAGTTCCGCCCCGAGCACCACCCACTCCTTCTGCCTCTTGAAAATGCTCTCCCGGTAAGTGAACTCGCACTCCTCGTTACTCATCGTGCGAACTTCGCCATCCGCAAAGAAACGCACTCGCTCCACCACCTCGTCCATTGAATTTCCGTACGCGCCCGCATTGCCGTAAACGGCGCCCCCCAGGTAACCCGGAATACCAGTCATCGTCGCCATGCCCTGAAATGCGTAATCGATACTCGCATCGACCACGTCCTGCAACACCGCACCGGCCGCCGCCATCAACCGCATCCCATCGCGCTGAATCGCGGCGCCCCGGTAGCGCAACACCACCCCGGCGAAACCCTCGTCCGCCACCACCAGGTTCGTGCCACCCCCGATCACCAGGTGCGGCGCGCCTAGCTCCGCTATAAGCCGTAGTGCCTCGACGAACGCCTCTTCGTCCTCCGTGTCAAACAAAACAGCGGCCGGCCCACCTAGGTCAAAGCGTGTGTATTTGCGCAGCGGCTCATTCTCGAAAACGTACCCGTTCTTAATCTGCCGCAACCGCGCAATCACGCAATGCCTCACCCGTCAGTCGATACGTGGTCCATTCATCCAGTGGCTTTGCGCCCAGGCTTTTATAGAACGCAATCGATGGCGCGTTCCAATCGAGCACCGCCCATTCCAACCGCCCGTATCCACGCTCTCCGACAAGCCGTGCCAAGTGCCTTAACAAAGCCTTGCCAATTCCCTTCCCCCGCTCTTCCACATCCACATATAAATCCTCCAGATAAATGCCGGGTCTCGCCAAGAAGGTCGAAAATGTTGTAAAGAACAAGGCAAATCCCACCGCCCGTTCCTCTCTCATTGCCAGCACCACCTCCGCCGCCGGCCGTTCTCCAAACAGGTACTTACGCAATGCCGCCTCGTCCGCTGCGACTTCGTGCGCCAGCCTTTCATACCGAGCCAGCTTGCGAATAAATTCAAGAATTATCGGCACATCGCTCACTTCCGCCTTTACAATCCGAAGCCCTGGCATCTTTCTTAGATCCTAACGAGTGATACCATCGACTTACCGGGCCTGATGAAGTTTTTTCTCGACTCAGCCAATCTAGATGAATTGAAAAAGGCCTCGGCTTGGGGCATCATCGACGGCGTCACCACTAACCCGAGCTTGATTGCTCGCGAAGGCGTTCCGCTCGAAGAGCAAATCGCGCGCATCTGCGATCTGATCGATGGCGACGTGAGCGCCGAAGTAATTTCATTGGATGCACCCGGTATGATCGCCGAAGGCCGGCAGCTTGCCCGTCTTCACAAAAACGTTGTTGTAAAAGTTCCGCTGATCGAGGAAGGCATCAAAGCTCTCTCGGCTCTCTCCAAAGAAGGCATCCGTGTGAACGTGACGCTTTGCTTTAGTGCCGCCCAAGCCCTGCTTGCCGCGAAAGCGGGTGCTTACATCGTGAGCCCATTTGTCGGCCGCATTGACGATATTGGCTGGCCGGGTGAGCAGCTCGTTAGCGACATCGTCAAAATCTACTCGAACTACGGCTTCAAGACTCAGGTTCTCGCCGCCTCGATTCGAGGACCTCGCCAGGTAATCGATGCTGCCAAATGCGGTGTTCACATCTGCACCCTTACTTATAAGGTTCTTGAGCAGATGTTCCTCCATCCGCTCACCGAAAAAGGCCTCGAACAGTTCCTTAGCGATTACCGCAAAGCCTTCGATCTCGTCAACGCGTAGCCGCCCGTCTTAAGCGGTCCCGAATGCCCGCCCATCCGGCTGTTTCCGGCGGCTCTTCCACCGCAATCCAATCCCAACCTTCACTGTCCGCCTCGCGCAGCTTTGCGTAGAGTTGATGCGCATACTCTTCTCGATCGCGCGGCATCGCAATCACCCGTCCGCGTCCCTCTCGTCTGGTCACTCCCTGCGGCAATACATAAAAAGGAGTGCGCGGCGAGTAATGACGTGCCTGCAGCCCCGGCGATTCTGCCGGCTCAGTCACATGCGGCTTGTCAGTCTCCTGTTCCCATTCGATCCCAGTGGCCGCTTCCAGTTCCGTGCGCGAAATCATTCCCGGACGCAGCACCGCCGGCGGCATTCGGCGCAGCGTCACCACCGTCGATTCAATCCCGACTTCCGTGGGTCCGCCATCCAGAATCAAATCCACTCGCTCGCCTAATCCCTCTGCCACATGCGCCGCCGTGGTGGGCGAGATCGCCGAAAAAAGATTCGCGCTGGGCGCCGCAAGCGGTATGCCCGCCTCGCGAATCAAATCGCGGGCGACGGGATGCGCCGGTATGCGTATGCCTACCGAATCCAATCCGGCCGTTACAAGGTCGGGCACCATCGCTGCTTTTCTTAGAACTAGCGTCAGCGGTCCCGGCCAGAAACGAGTTGCCAGTTCGTCGGCGTGTTTCGGCCAATCTACCGCTAAGGACCGCGCCATGGCTTCCTCGGCCACATGTACGATTAGCGGGCTTGCAAACGGACGGCCCTTGGCGCTGTAAATTCGCTTAACTGCTTCTTCGTTTAGCGCATTGCCACCCAGACCATACACGGTCTCGGTCGGAAACGCCACCAATCCGCCCGCGCGAAGAATTTCCCCCGCGCGCCGCAGCGCTTCTTTAGTCGGCTCGACAATCATTAATCCGGTAGATCGTCCTTGCCGTCACTCGCCGTCTTGCCCGTCCGCTTCCAAACTAAAAACGCATGGATCAACGGATCAAGATCGCCATCCAGCACGCGATCCACATCTCCAATCGCAAGCTTCGTCCGGTGATCCTTGATCATCCGGTATGGCGCCAGCACGTAACTGCGAATCTGGCTGCCGAAATTGATCCCGAGTTTCGTGTCTTCGAGCTTCTGATCCGCGGCGCGCTTCTTCTCCATCTCATATTCGTAAAGCTTCGCCCTCATCTGTTTCATCGCGCTCGCGCGGTTCTTGTGCTGTGAGCGCTCATTCTGGCACTGCACCACCAGGCCCGTCGGCAAATGGGTAAACCGCACCGCTGATTCCGTCCGATTGACGTGCTGTCCGCCCGCGCCGCTCGCCCGAAAGACGTCGATCTTCAAATCGTCCGGCTTGATATCTATATTGATATCGTCGTCAATCTGCGGATACACGAACACCGAAGCGAACGAGGTGTGGCGCCGCGCATTCGCATCAAATGGCGAAATCCGTACCAAGCGGTGTACGCCCACTTCCGATTGCAATTGCCCATAGACGTTTTCGCCGTTGATTTCGACGGTCGCCGATTTGATCCCCGCGCCTTCGCCCTCCAGCCGGTCTGTAATCTCGGTTGTGAAACCATGCCGTTCCGCCCAACGCAAATAAAGGCGCAGCAGCATCTCCGCCCAGTCCTGCGATTCCGTTCCGCCCGCTCCTGGATGGATGGTGACGATCGCATCGCGCGCATCGTTTTCGCCCGAAAGCAGCATCCCGGTTTCGAGCTGCTCCAGCTTCTTGCTGAACACCTGCATCTCGCGCTCGATATCGCCGTTAACGTTCTCGCCTTCACGCCCCAGTTCGAAAAGCGTGTCAATGTCGGACGCCGTCGCCGCTACCGCAGTCGCGTTCTGGATCGCTTCTTCCAGCCGCTTCCGCTGTTGCATGATACGCTGACTTTTCTCGGGCTGATTCCAAAAATCAGGATCGCCAATCTCGACTTCGAGTTTGTCTATTTCTTGTTTCTTTGCGGCCGGGTCAAAGATAGCTCCTGACAGCTTCACCTTGCTGCCGGAGCGCAACATACTCTCTTTCTAGCTCTTCCAGAGTCATTCAAATTCAGTGTACAGGTTGCGCGCCCGATACTATAAGAATAAGTAGCTCTACAATGCAGTCCCGCCGGTCCTTCCTTAAAACCGCCGCCGCGGTCGGCGTCTCTTCTTCTCTTTTCGCTAGCGAAGAACGACCCGCTCTCCTTAACGAATTCGGCTACGGTGACGTTCAACTCGCACCCGGGCCACTCCAACAGCAGTTCGAAAACACCCAATCGGTTCTCCTGTCGCTGAATGAAGACAGTTTGTTGAAGCCTTTTCGCCTGCGCGCTGGGTTACCAGCGCCTGGACCCGATCTTGGCGGCTGGTATGACGAAGTGCCTCTCGACAAAACCGAAAGCGGCGGCCACGGCTTCGCTCCCGCGCATTGTTTCGGTCAATGGATCTCGGCACTCGCTCGCGGGTACGCGGTCAATCACGATCCACGTACCAAGGCGCGCCTTGAGCGCTTGCTCGCTCTTTACGAACCCACCATCTCCGGTCGCTTCTACTCCAACTTCCGTTTTCCGGCCTACAATTACGACAAACTCGTTTGCGGTCTCATCGACACTCATCAGTTCGCGAGCCTGCCGCAAGCTTTTCCACTGCTCGAACGCACCACGGCCGCCGCCGAGCCGCATCTCCCGCCAACCGCTCTCGATCGCGATGAGCCCCAGCGAAAATGGCGCGCCTCGATCGGCGAATCGACCGCCAATGACTACACCTGGGACGAGTCCTACACGCTGCCTGAAAACTTGTATCTGGCCGCCCAACGCGGCGCCGGCGAGCGTTACCGCAAATTGGCTGGCCGTTTCCTACTCGACCGCACTTACTTCGATCCGCTCTCGGAAAACCGCAACGTCCTGCCCAACCACCACGCTTACAGCTTCTGCAACGCACTCAGTTCCGCCATGCAGGCTTATATTTCGACCGGCAGCCAGAAGCATCTGCGAGCCGCCTCAAATGCCTGGCAGATCATCGATACTACACAAAGCTTCGCCACCGGCGGCTGGGGACCGAACGAAAGCTTTGTCGAACCAAATACCGGCGCTCTTTACGCCAGCCTCAAGGACACTCACCGCGGCTTCGAAACTCCCTGCGGCAGCTACGCCCATTTCAAGTTGACCCGCTATCTGCTGCGTGTCACGCGCGACGGCCGCTACGGCGATAGCATGGAACGAGTTCTTTACAACACGGTCAGCGGCGCCAAACCACTTGAGCGCGACGGCCATGCTTTTTATTACTCCGATTACAACTTCGTCGGACGCAAGACTTACTTTCCTGACGCGTGGCCTTGCTGCTCGGGCACCTTACCTCAAGTGGCAGCGGATTACCGCATCCTTATTTATTTCCGTGACCCGGGCGGGCTGTACGTGAACCTCTACTTGCCGTCCACGCTCAAATGGACGAGCGCGGACGGCGCCCAACTTGCGCTCACGCAGTCCGGCGACTATCCGCTCGACAGTAGGATTCATCTGTCTCTACGAGCTTCACGCGCGTCTGCCTTCAACCTGCGGCTGCGCATACCTGCGTGGGCCGCGCAAGCCTCTCTTCAAGTAAACGGAAAACCCGCAACGCTCAAAGCAGAAAACGGCTTCGCCTCAATCAACCGGCGTTGGAAGGATGGCGACCGCATCGAACTAAATCTGCCGCTTGCCACGCGCCGGGAACCGATCGACGAGCAGCATCCTGAGACTGTCGCCGTCGTGCGCGGCCCGCTCGTGTTGTTTCCGATTACCGGAGAACCTCGCAAGCTGCTGCCGTTCTCTGCAATTCACGACGAACCCTATTCGACCTACGTCACACGCAGCTGAGCATCACTCCCAGCGCAGCGCCATGGTGGGATCCATTTTCGATGCTCGTCTCGCCGGAAAAAATCCCGCTGTCAACCCAAGCACTAACAACAAACCGACCACCGTTGCAATCGTGTCCGGATCGGTTGGCTTGGCTTCAAAGAGCATGGCCGAGATGAACCGTTGAAATATCAGTCCGCCTACTACGCCGGTTATTACCCCTGCCGTTGTCACCGCGCACGCCTGTCCAAGAATGATCCACCGGATCTGTCCGGCGGTCGCACCCATAGCGAGCCGCACTCCAATCTCGCTTGTCCGCCGTGTCACCGCGTAGCCCAGCACTCCATACAATCCGATCGCATCGTGCTCGTCAGAATCCCGACCTTGATCGAGCGGCATGCCAAGCGTTTTGAGATAGCCAGGCGCCACGCGGTTCGTGTAAACAGTCCGCTCCGCCTCCGTTAAGTTGGGCCTTTCTTTTGCATCCAGGCGTATACGTAATCCAACTGTTCGTCAGCGGCGTCACCGCCGTCAAGCTCGCAGCGCGCACCGCGGGCAATGTCCGCACCTTAGCCAGTAAATCATCGTAGAAGCGGTGGAGTTGCTGCGCGTTCATGCCCGACCTTTCCGAATCGAGCGCAATAAATCCAAGATTCTCTCGTGAAAAGCCAGTCCCTTGCGTCTTCAAATTCTCGAGCGTGCGCACAAACAGCAGCGCGCAATAGCAGCAGCGCCGAGAGCGCCACTTGTGTCGCGACCAAGCCGTTGGCAAAGCTCCATCCTCGCTTTTCAAAACCGATTCGCGCCTGCTTCAACGCGCGATTCGTTTCCAAGCCCGTCCCGCGCATTGCCGGAACAATGCCGAACAATACGCCCGTCGCAATCGCCAGCCCAATCAAATACAACAGAACGCGCCAGTCAGGTGCTGCAATCTCCTTCTCGCGAGCTGCCGAGCGCGCCATCAAAAGATTCGCGATGAAACCCGATACAGCCGCCAACACAAACAGCGCGTTGCGAAGCTCCTGCGAACTAATCGGTTCCAGTTGCCCTAGATCGCACGCTGAAACGGCTTTCTATCGGTCGATAGGCGCCCGGGGGGCGCCGGTGGGCCTTGGCAATCTGCGGCGACAGCATGGGCAACTCTGCTCGCGCTTGCGCCATCGTCACACCTCGCTTCAACCGCCCCAATATCGAGAGCAAGAACAGACGCGTGGTATGCAGCATGTCCCACTTAGGATGCAAATCGGAGTTCACCCGGAATGGAATCGTGATCCCTGGAGCAGCGCCCGCGAAAACACTTCCAAAATCTCGCGGGGTCACCCCCACGACTGTAAAAACGTGGCGCTCGAGAGTGAGCTTTTTGCCGCAGCAATAACTTGTCGATCAGCGTAAAAATCGCGGCATTCGCTCCTATGCCGAGCGTCAACGTCAAAATCGCCGCACCGGTCAGCAGCGGAGTTTTTCGCAAAACCCGTCCGGCAAACCGCACATCCTGTGCTATCTGTTCGAAACTGTTCCAGCCCCAGGCTTCACGGCTCTTCTCCTGCTGCCGCGTCAGGTTCCCGAACTGCCTCCGGGCATTGGCTCTCGCTTCCGGTTCGCTCTGGCCTTGCTCCATCAGTTGCTCCACACGTTCCGCGAGATGCTCGCTCATCTCGCCGGCTAACTCGCGATCGAGCCGCCGCCGTTCGAACCAGCGCCCAATCGGGTTCATGACTCGGCCGGCCTCATGACACGCGCAATGCCTCCTAGCAACCGTTCAAAGCCCGCCTTCTCGCGCTCCAGTTGCTTGCGCCCGGCCGGCGTCAGCTTGTATGTCCGCACGCGCCGGTTGCGCGCCGAAATTCCCCACTCCGCCGCCACCCAGCCTTCCCGCAACAGCCGCTGCAAGGCGGGATACAGCGAGCCTTCCTCTACTTGCAACACTTCGTCCGATGTCTGCTGAATATATTGCGAAATCGCGTAGCCGTGCAGGGGTTCCCGCCGCAGCGTCTGCAGAATCAGCATCTCGAGCGTGCCGGGCAGCAGATCCCGCTCTTCTCTTTTGCGCTTCATATAAGTTGCCTTTGCCTAGATTATATATGCAAG
>DATAYL010000556.1:0-7206 GCA_036272575.1 Bryobacteraceae bacterium
GTAGTGGGAAGGCGTGCCTTCTTGAAGACCTCGCCACTCGAAGCTGCGTGCGACGATTATTGCTTCCGCTTCTTCACTCGTACCGCAGCGACACCAGCGGGTCAACTTTGGCAGCTCTTCGCGCTGGAATATAACAGGAAAGGAGCGCGACAACTAACATGAGTATCGAGACCAAGGCATATATACCTGGATCCGCAGTGCTCACGCCGTAGACGAAATTGGCAAGAACCTTTCTAAGAGCCAAAGCGCCTAAGAGCCCGCAGCTTAAGCCGATCGATGTCAGTGTAAGTCCGTAACTAACGAAGAGCCGTAGCACTTGACCCCGCTCCGCGCCAAGCGCCATTCGGATTCCGATCTCGCGAGTTCTTTGAGAAACCGCCCACGAAGTTACGACGAAGATTCCGACGAGCGCCAGTAACACAGGGCGAAGCCTGCAAAAGCTGCCAAAATATACATAGTCCAGCGCCAAGATAGCGTCGATGTGCTCGCAATTTCCTCCATGGATCGAATGTCGGAGATCGCTAATTGTGGATCTATCGAACGGATTGCTTCCTGCGCTACGCCTTCGAGCGTCGAGGGATGGCCGCTCGTCTTGATGATCAAGTATTGGCCCTGCAAGCTCGGATAGTAAATATCGAAACTGGGCTCCGAATCCAGCCCGAACTGCTTCACGTTGGCTACTACTCCGATGATGGTTGACCAGGTCGGCTTCGGGCCCCATGGCCCAGTAATGAACTTGAGCCCGACAACGCTTCGTCCCGGCCAAAAGCGCTTCGCCATCGTTTCATTAATGATGACCACAGGCTGGTTTAGATCACGCTCGTTAAACGGACGACCGGCTGTTAGGGCAATCTGCAGAGCGTGAAAATAATCTGGGCTCGCGATTCGCACTTGGGCGGCCGGTAAGGCGTCGGGATTGATCAAAGGGCTACCTGGAACGTTGAACCGAGAACCTGCGGCCCGGTCGGCTATCAACGGAAGCGTGTTGGTGATAGCCAGCTGCTGAACACTAGGAAATGAGACAAGCCTTTGCTGTAACAAATGGAACAGAGTTCCTGAATCCTCCGATGATGGCGCGAGAATTCTCATTGTAAGTACGCCTTGCGGATTGAATCCGGGATCGGTGTGCATGAGGCGGACGAAACTCTTGGCCAAGATTGCTGCCCCAATCACAAGCATCATCGTTAGAGCGATCTCGAACGCGACAAGTCCGGAGCGAAGTTTCGCACCGCTCCCGGTCGTCGTGGCCGATTTGATTACAGACTGAGTATCCGACCGAATACATTGAACCGCGGGCGCAATCCCGACCAGAATTCCAGTTACCAAAGACGCCATCAACAAAAACAGAAGAATGGCGGGCCCCATATGTGATTGGGCAGGTAAAACGATTTTCAGCATCACCCCAGCAAGGATGACGCCGCCGAGCGCCCCAAAGACAGCCAACACTAGGCTCTCCGTTAATAGCTGGCGTAGGATACGAGAGCCGACGGCTCCGATCGCGATGCGTACAGCTATCTCTTTTGACCTCGCGGAGGATCGAGAAAAAAGCAAGCTCGCAATGTTTGCGCATCCAGTTAGCAGAAGAAACGATGCGGCGCAAAGTAGCAACAATAGCGCGGGACGTATGCTTTCGGTCAGATCATCGTGCAGACTACTCACGCGCATTCCCCATCCCGTACTGGTTTTCGGGTGTTCCTTCGCAAGCTCGCGCGACAATCCCAACAGGCGAGACGTAGCTTGGTCTTGCTTGACTCCCGGCTTCAAACGTCCGATAAAGCCAAGAGCGTGCTGAACGGGATTTACCAACTGATCACCCAGGAGTGGGCCTTTAGGAAGCCAGAAATCTGCCCACTCGGGAAATTGTGTCGCGCCAGGCATGACCCCAACGACTGTTAGTTCCCGATCGCCAAAGCGTATAGTCTTTCCAATCACACCGGGACTGCTCGAAAACTGGCTTCTCCACAGACGTTCGCTGATGAGCACAGACGAGGGATCTTCGCCAGTACTGAAACTCCGGCCCGTAAGCGGCGAAACTCCCAGGAGTCGGAACAAGTTCGCGGACACGAAGGATGCGTGAACGGCGATGGATTCCAATCCCGGTGCAGACATATTGCCGTCGAGCGGGACGTAGCAATACCAGGCCGTCTCTTGAAAAACATCCGTTTGCGCCTGCCATGCCTGGAGTTCCGGAGGTGAGATGCCAAGCTTGGGAAACTGGGGCATGTAGGTGTCCCACACGACGATAAGCTCGGACGGGTGGCGGAAAGGGAGCGGCCTGATCAGTTTAGCGTCGACAACGTTGAATATCGCCGCGTTCACTCCGATACCCAGCGCCAGCACGGAGAGAAGCAAGGCGAAAAACCCTTTGCTTCGCCTCGTTCCCCGCAATGTATAGCGGCAATCCTGTACGAAATCCTCTAACCACCTAACCCCGTCTGCATCGCGGCACGCCTCGCGGACCTGCATGGTGCCTCCAAGCGCTACCCTCGCGCGGCGCAACGCTTCGTCATGCGGGACTCCAGTTCGCTCGTATTTCTCCGCTTCTCGCTCCAGATGAGCCTGCAATTCTCCTTCTACTTCGGCGTCCAGCGCGTCTCGCTGACTTACCGCCCTGATCCTATAAAAAAGGCCTTTGAGCACCTTGTTCCTCTACACTGTGTCAAGAACATGCCCGACGGCAGTTGTCAATCGGCGCCAGGCGTCCGTTTCGGCTTGCAAACGCTTTTTGCCTTGGCGCGTGAGCTTGTAATATTTCGCGCGTCGATTATTGTCCGTCACCGCCCAATCTGACTCCAACCAGCCGCGGCGCTCTAACCGGTGGAGAGCGGGATACAAAGAGCCTTGCTGGATGGACAACGCGTTTCGTGAAATTTGCTGGAGTCGTTCAGAAATGGCCCAGCCGTGGAGCGGTTCCAAAGCCAGCGCTTTCAAGATGAGCAGGTCTAGCGTTCCTTGCGGAAGATCCAAGCGTTGACTACTCATTCCCCCTCAGCTCCTACAAGAGCAAGGGTAGCATGCTTCTGTAGGAGCAACAGGGAGCGGATATCGATCTACCCAAGTCGACTCGTGCGGTGTGTACCTGGGCCTCCCATTCTCCCGTTTAATCCGCTGCACATATGTAATGGCCTCGGGGCTGTGACGGAAAGCAGGAAGCGGTGACGCTCTGCCTCCGCTCCGCGCCACCGCTTCCGCGATACTCAACGAGAAGATTGCTACCTATGTCCTAGGACCAAAGTGTCATCCATGTCCCGGGCCATACAATTGCCATACCTTCCCGCAACCTCGATGCGCTGCCCACCGACTCAACGGTTTTCTTCGGAGAGCAGCGAGGCAATCATTGGACCGATGTCGTCGGAACACCTGCCCGGCCCAGTGCTGTCGCTTCGGCTACCATTTTGTTCGCGACTGGATTGTCGCGGACAATGCCTCCGCTGAAATCGGTAGCGGCGGCGCCGGGCGCAACAACGTTGACAGCAATGCGCGGTGCGAACTCCTTCGCTATATGCTTCAAGAGCACCTCAAGAGTTTCCTTCATCGAGCAGTAGACCGAGCCTCCGGGGCCGCCGTTGCGAGTTGGAGGGCATCGCCTGGGCGACGTCCCTCATCGATTTATGATGTGACTTTGAGCTGCACGATGCGAATGTGATTCCCGAACGGATCGCGGAGGCCGATGTCTGTTCCATACGGCTGCTCGACCGGTTCCTGGGTAAAGTCGACGCCCTTGGCGAGGAGCGCCTCATATGTTTTTCGGCAGTCGTTCGTCGTGAAGCCGATTGTGAAACCGGACGCTCCCTTCGCTATGAGCTCGCGGACTTGCCGGGCGGTGGCATCGTCCATCGCCGGTGGGCCCGGCTTCTCGAGCAGGATATCGCGCCCCGGCTGCCCCGGCACGCGAACCGTTAGCCAGCGCATAAACCCGAAATCCTGATCGTTGCTGACCTCCAGGCCGAGCCGGCCCACGTAGAAGTCCAGAGCTTTGTCCTGATCGGCGACGAAAACGTGCGAAATGTTGATAGCGTTTAGCATGTAAGTGACTCCTTTCGAATCGTGAGTCATTCTAGCGTCGTCGGACTGAGGCGCGCTTCTCCAAAACTGCTCGGTCGCGCCCACGACATTATGAAGCACGTCGGGACCGCCGGCATCCCTCCTCTCTGGCGGAACTCCGTCGGGGATTCGCCCACGACGTCGTGAAAGGTGCGGCTGAAGGTGCCCAGGCTGCTGAAACCGACGTCGAAGCAAATATCCGTTACGTTCCGATCCGTCGCGCGCAGAAGAAACATCGCGCGCTCGACGCGCCGCCGCAGGAGATAGCGATGCGGGGTCTCGCCGAACGTAGCGCGGAAGGTACGGATGAAATGCGCCTGGGATACTTCCGCAATTCGCGCGAGTCGTGGAATACAGAGCAGTTCCGCGAACGAGCGATCCATCGCATCCCTCGCGCGCAGCATCCGGCGATTACACTCTTCCACCGATCGGTTCATAAAGCTACTCTACACGCGGAGCGCATTATTACCGACAAACGCCGACAGAGAATGACACCCGCCGTCATAGGCCTCCCGTTGCTTTTGCTATCCCAGCCAAGGATATGATTCAGAATGCCACTACGGATGGCGACCGATTACAGATGCCGGCGGCAGCAGACCAGCAGATGAAATGGTGAGTCACTGGACCGATTCGCGCAAAGATCGGGGCGCTCTCCCTGACTGAGCACACGGAGCAAACAAAGATGAAGCCAAAGAACACGATCTGCCTCTGGTTCGACAAAGACGCGCATGAGGCGGCGCGCTTCTACGCCGCCACATTTCCCGACAGCGCAATAACTGCGGTTCACCAGGCCCCCGCAGATTATCCGAGCGGCAAAAAGGGCGATGTGCTGACGGTAGAATTCACCGTCCTGGGCATTCCTTGTCTGGGTCTCAACGGCGGCCCGGCGTTCCGCCACAGCGAGGCCTTTTCCTTCCAGATTGCGACAGAGGATCAGGAAGAGACGGACCGGTACTGGAACGCGATCGTCGGCAATGGCGGCATCGAAAGCGACTGCGGTTGGTGTAAGGACCGTTGGGGACTTTCCTGGCAGATCACGCCGCGCGCGCTAACCGATGCGCTGGCGGCTGGTGGCGATGAGGCCAAGCGCGCCTTCGAGGCGATGATGACAATGCAGAAGATCGACGTCGCCGTCATCGAGGCGGCGCGGCGAGGTTGACGTGAACGAGCCGGCACGTCGTTCATGTCCTGCTGAACCTGCTGACTTATCCGGACTCTCTCATGAGGCGAAGTAGCACTGAACTCCAACATCCGAGTCACGCATTTTGGCGCACCACGACCTCGGATGATGCTCTGTGTCGTCGAATTTTCAAAATCGAACGTTTCGGTCTTTCTACGATCAGAATTTATGGATGCCTTTGATTTTTACAAGCGTCCATATTCCCGTGAACTGGATCATCTACATACTTTCGGCCGCCGCTGGCGCCGCCAATCCCGCCCAAGCCGCAGCCAATGCTGAACTGCGAGAAACGCTCGGTCAAGTCACAGGGGCAACGTTTTTCGTTTACCTCTCGGGACTGCTGGGCGTGCTCGTTCTAGCTGCAATCTCACAACAATCATTTCCGGCTGCAGCAAAGATGGCGAAGGTCCCTTGGTGGGCCTGGACTGGAGGATTGCTCAGTATCGCCACAACTATGGCGGGTGCGGGTTTCGCGCAACGTCTGGGGTCCGGAGTCTTTACCGGCGTAAATGTCACAGCCGCCCTCGTCGTTTCGCTTATTTTGGACAATTTCGGATTGATGGGCTTCAAGGTACACCCAGCGACTTGGCCTAGAATCGCCGGCTGCACTTTGATGATTTTTGGATTATGGATGACCCAGAGATTCTGATCTACTCAAACGTCGCTCGCACATCGTTCAGCTTTTCTACTAGCGGGCCGGAGACGGATTCCGCTAGGCAGTACCTGCCCTGAGGTTTCGCTCCGCACTTTCCCGATGAAGCGTCTCAGGCATCTTCAACGCGAACAACACGAGTCCGGCAATCGCCACGCATGCGAGCCCAACGAATGTAGCAGGGAAGCCGAACGATTTCGCCGAGAGACCTGCAACCAGGTTCCCGAGAAAAGATCCCAGGCCCAGACAAGCCTGCATCGTGCCCTGCAAAAAATTGAACCGGCCGGTCCCTTGCGCCAGGTCGGACACGATCAATACAGTCAGCACGCCGGAAATGCCGGTGCCGATCCCGTCAAGCGCTTCTACGCCCACCAGGTAATTCGGATTCCTGCTGAGTGCGAATAGCAGCCCTCTCGAAATGAGTGCTAGGAAACCGACCAGGAAGATCGGCTTGCGCCCGATGTGATCCGCCAATCGGCCGCTTGCGAAAGCCACGGGAATCATGACCAGTTGTGACATGACGATGCATGCCGACATGTAGATCGATGAAGAATGCCCACTATCATGCGGCAACTCTTCGCCTACCAGCGGCAGCATTGCGGCATTGCCGATGTGGAACAGCACGATGGCCGTCGCGAAAACAATAAAGAAGGGCTTCGCCAGCACGTCGCGGAAGCCTGCCGCCGTTACTCCCGCGGCCTGATCCTCCGGAGCCTCTCGGGCCATCGCGTCATCGATATCTTCGCCGTGAATGAGGAAGGTTGTCCCGGCGCAAACAAGGCCCAGCCCTCCGCAGGCATAGAACATCCATTTAAGTCCAGCGACGTACCCCAGATAACCGGCCAATGAAGCCGTTATCAGATTCCCGGCATGGTTGAAGCTCTCGTTTCGTCCAATCCGGTGTCCGAGCGCTTGTCTGCCTACGACGCCCAGCGAAATCGCAGCGACGAGCGGTGTGGCGATCGCCGTCAGAATACCGACCATTGCTTGATTGGCAATCTGCGCCGCCACACTTTTCAGCACGGCAATCAGGAGAGCTCCGACTCCGATAAGGAACGCTGTTGTGGCCATCAGCCACTTCTTGAATTTTGTTTGATCAATGGCCCACCCGGCCGGAACTTGAGCTGCAACGGAAGTGATCTTCTGCGCCGCGAGTATCAGGCCGATTTGCGCCGGATTCCAGTGCCTCGCCGATACAAAATATGTCGCCATAAACGGGCCAACGCCGGTCTCCACATCGGCCAGAAAGAAATTCATCCAATCAAGAGCGAGAAGGCTTCTTCGTTTCGGCACGTACTAGGTTGACACGACATCTCATCGTGAGCACAAG
>DATAYL010000557.1:0-5004 GCA_036272575.1 Bryobacteraceae bacterium
CGTTCGCTGCGAAAGCTTGCGGCTCCTGGGCGAGGTTGTAGCGGGCCACCGCAACGCCTTGATTTGCGATCCAATGCAGATCGGCAACAAAGCGGGGCAATACCGGGTCTACACTGGGCCCGCAAACGCCCGTGGAACAGCACATTGCTGGATCAAAGATCTCGATTCTTTTCATAATTTCTCCTCTCTACTGGACGCTACTGGCGTAAAGATACCGCTCTCGAGTTCGGATTCGAAACGCGCCTTCAACTGGTCTCGAACCATCCGGAAGACAGCCAGGCGCTCCTCTTCGGTACCCTCCTGCGGCCCGGGCGGATCTTGAAACGGCGAATGCATTCTGCTGGTTCCTGCCGGGAACACGGGGCAGCTTTCTTTGGCGTTGTCGCAAACCGTGATCACATAATCAATCGGTTTCCCAACGAATTCTTCGACCGATTTTGATCTATAGCCATCCAGGCTGATTCCGATCTCCTTCATCGCCTGGATGGCCTCAGGCCGTACAATGCTTGGCTTAGTTCCGGCACTCGCCACTTCAAAGCGATCCCCGGCCATGTGGCGCAGCAGGCCTTCGGCCATCTGACTGCGAGCTGAGTTGCCTGTGCAAAGAATCAGCACGGATTGTTTAGACATTCACGATCTCCTCACTAGAACGTTGGGTGCGGATGGCGTGACACCAAGCTTGCGCACTCATCTGAACCGGGTCCCAGGGACTGCTGAGCGGCGGCGTATAGCTCAAATCCAGTTCATTTAACGCCTCAACAGTCATCTCGTGATACAACGCAGTGGCCAAGACATCGATTCGCTTGGAAATCTCTGCCTTCCAGTGACCCAGAATCTGTGCCCCGAGGAGGCGGCCTGAGGAGCGATCGCCTGTGATCCGTACGCACAGCTTTCTCGCGCCCGGATAGTAAGCCTTGTGATCCCACATTTCAGTCTGAGCAGTGAATGCATCGAATCCGGCTTGACGTGCTTCGCAATCCAGCAATCCGGTGCGGGCAATCGCGACTTCAAAGACCTTCACCACTTGCGTTCCTACAACTCCGGCAAAGACCGCCTCCCCGCCGGCCGCGTTTTCTCCGGCAACTCGCCCCTGCTTGTGTGAGGTGGTTCCTAACGGCAAGTATGCATAGGCATCTCTGATCCGATGCCATGTCTCGACGCAGTCTCCCGCCGCATAGATTCCCGGAACGTTCGTTTCCATCCTGCGGGAAACACGAATGGCGCCGTGTTCGCCGATTTCAACTCCAGCACCTCGAGCGAGTTCGGAGTCGGGCTTCACGCCGGTAGCCACAATCACGAGGTCGGCCGTTCGTTCCTCGCCCAGCGATGAGTGCGCCTTGAGTTGCCCATTGAATGACTCGATCCGCTCTACCTGAACTCCGGTCCAGAGTTCGACACCGCGGTCCTGCAGCTCTCGGCCAATAAGCTCCCCGAAATCAGGATCGACCGACGGCAACACCGTTCCGGGCCGGCTTGGGAGCGTAACTGCGAGTCCCCTGTGCGTCAGGGCATCTGCCAGCTCGACACCGATGTACCCTGCGCCAATGATCAACGCCGATTTCGGGCTCTCTCTCGTCAGATAGTCGTGGATTCGGAAGCTATCCTCCATCGTGTGCAGCAGAAACACCCCGGACTCGTTGAGTCCATCGATGGGAGGCCTGACCGGGACGGCGCCCGTGCCGATGATGAGCTGATCGTAGGGAACCGCTTTGGTTTTTTCTTCATGTCTGGCGAGGACAAATCCATTTGCAGCGTCGATGTGACTGGCCCGGTGATTCCTAAGCACTTCAATGCCATCAAACTCTGTGCGATGCGCCAATTGCTTCCAATCCGGCGTTTCACCGCTTAAATAGAACGGCAGGCCACAGATGCTGAAGTTAGGAAACGCATCCGCCAGCATGACGCTGATATGTGCCGACGGGTTGAATTCGTGTACCCGAAGAGCCGCGCTGATTCCGGCATCGCTTCCGCCGATGATCGCCACTCGCATATGGCCCCTACGCCGCTCGCTCTGGAAACCAGTGCCGGGTCCGATTGCATGCCGCGCAGACCGATAGCATCACGGGCACCTCAACCAGGACGCCGACTACGGTGGCGAGTGCTGCTCCTGAGCCCGGCCCGAAAAGCGCAATCGCCGTTGCCACCGCCAGTTCAAAGAAGTTCGAAGCTCCAATCAGTGCGCCCGGAGCGGCTACAGAATGGTCGACCTTCAGCCACTTCATCAGCATGTAGGTGATGCTGGCATTGAAATAGACCTGCAGCGTGATCGGAACTGCAATCAATAGCACATGCGAGAGCCGGCCGGTAATGTTGTCCGCCTGAAAGGCAAAGATCAGCACGAGCGTAGCCAGCAGCGCCGCGATTGTTACCGGCGCGAATTTCGGCAGTAGTTGATCCTCGAACCAGGCTCGGCCTTGCCGCTTGATGAGCACCGATCGTATGACGGTGCCTGCGAGTAGCGGCACGACGATAAACACGATAACGGACGTGAGTAGCACTTGAAATGGGACCGTCAGTGAAGAGGCGCCATGCACCAGAAATTGAACGATCGGCACGAATAGCACCAGCATGATCAGGTCATTGACTGATACCTGCACCAGCGTGTAAGCGGGATCTCCGTTCGTGAGGTGACTCCATACGAAGACCATGGCCGTGCAGGGCGCAGCTGCCAGGATGATGCAGCCGGCGATGTATTGGTCGGCTTCAGCGGGCGCAATGAAGTGCGCAAAGAAAATACGGAAGAAAGCCCAGGCGAACAACGCCATCGAGAACGGCTTGATGATCCAGTTGATCAGTAGAGTAACTAGCAATCCGGTCGGGCGGCGACCAACATTCTTCACCGACGAAAAATCGACTTTCATCATCATCGGCGTGATCATCAGCCAGATCAGTAGGGCAATCGGCGCATTGATCTGACTGCCTTTGCCGAACTCGATGCCGCGCAGGCCTGCCGTCAAGGCTGGGAGCGCCTTCCCGATCAGGACGCCTGCAGCCATGCAGAGCGCCACCCATAGAGATAGATAGCGCTCAAAGAATCCCAGACCGCCCGTTGTGGCGCGGATGTCTGTATCAATTGTGTTTGCCATGACGATTGTTAGGAGCAGCAGCCTGGGCCGCAGCAGCCGGCCGGCTTCGTGGCGCGGATGAAGGCGCTCATAAATTTGTCAGCCACCGCCGGGGCAATCGCGTCAACATCCACGCCCTGATCGGCAAGAAACGCTCGCGCGCCTTCAACGTCATAAACTCGTGTCGGCTCGATTCCGATAGCAGCGAAGCCAGCTTTCGTGAGCTTCTCGGCGTACTCGGATTCCTGCAAAGCTCCGGCGACGCAACCCACCCAGAGTTCCATATTGCGCCGGATTTCCATTGGCACTTCGCCCCGCACGACCACGTCCGACACCGCAAAGCGGCCACCTGGTTTCAATACGCGGAAAGCCTCGCGCAGGACCTGGTCCTTATCGCCCGAAAGGTTAATCACGCAGTTGGAAATAACCACATCGACGCTGTTGTCGGGCAGCGGAATGTGCTCGATCTCGCCTTTCAGAAATTCCGCATTCTCGACGCCGGCTTTGCGTTGGTTTTCACGCGCGAGGGCGAGCATGTCATCTGTCATGTCTAAGCCGTAAGCTTTTCCGGTTGGTCCAACGCGACGGGCTGAGAGCAGTACGTCGATGCCACCTCCGGAGCCCAGGTCAAGTACCGTCTCGCCGGCATTGAGCTTGGCAAGTGCCGTTGGATTCCCGCAGCCTAGCGAAGCTTTCAGCGCATCATCTGGAATCTGTCCCGCTTGCGTTTCGTCGTACAGGTTTGAGGTGATCGGGTCACAGGACGCGGAAGCTGAACCTTCACAGCACGATGTCGTCGAGCAGCAATCCGCGGGCAATCCGTTCCCTGTCATGGCGCGGCGCGCGGCCTCGCCATATTTTTCTTTAACTTTATCTTTCAGTTCCATCTCTCGTCTCCTTTCAGACGCTCCTATGCGTGCTCACTGACAAACTCGAGTGCACAGCGGCGTATCTCGTCGCGCATTAGCCGAACGCTTGCCCTCCGCTCTTCAAGCGATTCGCTCTCGAGCGGGTCTGGCAAAGGCCAGGTCAATCGCGACATGGCGCCGGGGAAGATTGGGCAAGAGCGCTCTTTCTGCCTGTCGCAAAGCGTGATTACGTAGGCAAGAGGCTGCCCGAGCAACTCGTCGGTCTTCTTGGGCCGCTGCCCCGATATGTCGATCCCAATCTCCCGCATCGCTTCGATGGCGTCAGGACAAATCTCGGCGGCGGGTTCATAACCTGCGCTTATCGCTCCGAAACGATCACCTGCCAAGTCGCGCAAAATTGCCTCTGCCATCTGTGTCCGGCAGCTGTTCGCGCCGCAAAGGAACAGAACTCTTGGTTTCAGCATTATGGCCTCTATTTGCAGAGTTGGACGATCGCCTTTGGCTCAATTGCCTTGTTGCGTGTGCAGCACTCGGCGTAGAGGAAGCCTAGCAGTTCCTGAAGCGCATCGGTGTTGGCGGAGTACCAAAGGTAGGTGCTTTCCCGGCGTACCTTTACTAAATCCTCGTTTTTCAATTTGTCAAGGTGATGGGAAAGCGTGGAGGCTGGGATATCGAGTTCCGACCCGATATCGCCCGCAATCATGCCGTCGGGATAAGCGGCCAAAAGGACGCGCATAATGCGGAGGCGTGGCTCCGTTCCCATTGCGGAGAACATGTCCGCATAGCGCAACACATCCGGTTCGTTCTTTAGTTTTGCCATTTAATCCCACTCATCCTCATCCAGGGAATCCAGAGAACAGAGCACACATCCGTCCTGAGCCTGTCGTTTCAGCTCTGTTAATGGGGCGTCGGTCAAAACGGAATACGTGCTGGAAACGCGTTCGAGCTCAACGATGTTGGTGCCACGCTTGTAACCGCTTGGGTTTTCGTCCGCAGCCCGCCTTTCTCGTTCCATGGTTCTATAAGTGCAGAAATATAAAGTCGCCGTCAAGCGTAAAATGGGAGAAATT
>DATAYL010000558.1:0-12844 GCA_036272575.1 Bryobacteraceae bacterium
CCGTGAATTCTGAGATCCGGCTATTTCTTCCCGCGCATCGAAGGAGTAAACGTAATCCCGACCAATATCCCTTCTGGATCGATGAACCTGCTGACAGTCTGACCCCACGGTTCCTTCTTATTCTTGAGGAGCATTCGATAACCCTGCGACTCAAGTTTCGCTGTTGCTCGCTCGACGTCATCCACATCAAATTCAAGCCAGGCTTGCGGAACCGGCACATCGTCCGGCCAAGAATCACTGCCGAAACACGACTGCGCTGCTTGCGACAGCGGCCAAAGAGCAAAATGTTTTGCGCCATTGAGTGCACCCGTGTAGAGATAGCCGCCGCTCTCCTCTTTAAATGAAATTCCGAGAGCGTCTCTGTAGAGTTTGCGACTTGCGACCACATCCCGAACAATGGGACCAAACCCCGCGATAAACAAGACTTCCAATTTCTCGATCTCTTGCATACCATTTCCTTTTCCTGGAATTAGCGCGTCCGCCAAACATAAACTGACGAGCCATTCCCTTCTGGTCATCAATTGAAAAATACTCTTGGTGAATGGCTTATGTCTTGAACAAATCGGACATCTGCAACGTACATTTGGCAGAACGGAGTAGCGCAGTTGGTTGGACACCCCCAAACCGCCGAAATTCGCGCGTCATATGGGCTTGATCTGTATAGCCGGCGTCCGCGGCCAGGTTGGCTAGGGTCCGTTGGACACCTGTTTCTTTCGCAATCTTGAGCAGGCGCTGAAATCGCAACACGGATTGAAACATCTTCGGGCCGTAACCGACTGCTCTTAAGAATCGCCGCTGAAGCTGACGATGGCTGATCCCGATTGAGCGACTCAGTTGCTCAATTCGCGCGACTGGGTGGCACCCAACCCATCTGACGCTTGCAGCGACCGCTTCGTCCAACGGAGCGGCAGCTTTCAGACTGGCAACGAGAGCCTCAGTGAGAGCGGATAATCGCGCCGCAGCATTTGATTCCTCGAACACACGATCAAATCGGGTCTTCCGCAAGCCGCCGGAAACGGCCAGGAGCGGTATGGACCGGTTAAGAATTTCTGCGGCAGGAAGGCCAAGTAGGCTGGGCGCTCGGCCAGGATACAAGCGCGCGCCGATAATGCTCGTGCCAGCCGGCAATCGAACCATGAAAGACTCAGTCCTCGGCCCGACCACCACTGGAGGGTCATCATTCATGAAGACGATATCGATGCACGCGTCGGGCAGTACGCGATGTGTATATTCACCCACTTTACCGCCTGCGGTCTGAGTCCAAAGGCAAAGGAAATGGGAAGCCAGCAGCGGAGGCACGGAAAATTCGCAATACTCCATTGGGATTGTGTGCGCATTTCGATTGGAACTCATCACAACCTGAAGAGCGCCTGCGGATGCCTCTAGAGGAATCTTATCTCTCCTCGATAATCTGCATAATCTGCCAGATAATCCCACTCGGAAACAAACCTGCAGACGTCGGCGGTTACGTCCGCCTTCCCGCCATGTTGGCGGTAACGCGGTTTTGCCAAGCGACAGACAGGTCAGCATTTGGCGTCAGAATTATCGCGCAACCTGACTCGTAATAGGCGAAAATGGCCGCATGGCAGCCTCGCGCTTTTCCGCCTATGGCACCTCGTTTGGGATTCATGAGTGGCGTGGCAGCGGCCCCGCCACGCTACACGTCCATAATTCCGATGACGAAGCGTGGCATGTCCTGCAGGGCGAAGTGATTTTTCGGTATGCTGACCGGACGGAGACCGTCGGCCCCGGAACCACGGTATTCGTGCCAGCCGGTGTCGCCCACACCTACACAGCCGGCGAGGACGCGCGTTATCTGATCGTTCTCACTCCACGACTGAGTGCGTTAATCGCGGCGCTCCAGGCCGACCGCGACCCTGCCCACCAGCGTGAAATTTATCGGCGTTTCGATTCGGAAATGTTGGAGTAAAAATACACCCTGAAATCACCCTCCGCGAACGCATCTGCAAAGCTCGACGGAGAGCTTTCTGGATGAGCAACGCCTACGAATTTGAGACAGGACGGATACTTTCCGTGAACCCGGTATCACGACCGCAACGCCAGCGAAGGCTGACATATTTTCAGAGGCCGACCAGCGGCTCGCAAGCTTTTCTTCCATATCAATGATTAACGCGTTAATAGCGCAGTGAGTTGTTAGTCTCAACATACCTTCCGAGAAAACTCAAGACTGTGCTGGCGTAAAGCGTTGGCGCCGTGCTGTATGTGGTGTCGTGATTGGCCTCGGGAATCACCAACAGTTGCTTCCGCTTGTCGGCAATCGCGGAAAGAATCCGCCGCGCTTTATCTGTTGGCACGATCCAGTCCCGTTGCCCCGAAATCAGCAGCACGGGAACTCTGATGCGCTTGGCCGACGGAGTGACCGACAGTAATTGCGGGCCTAGGTATATTCCAGACCGGAGATAATAGATCAGCGCAGTTGCACGATCCACGCCCGGAACAGACGAAGCCAGTAATGCGGCTCTTAGCCAAAAGGTCGTGCGACGGTCGTGGACATAATGTCGGGCGATGTCGTCGTTAGCGTCTTTACCCGTGAGGAAAGCGCCGTCGGCAATGACTCCTGAGATTCCGGGAGACTCAGCAGCAGCGATCAAGCAAGCGACTGCGCCGTAAGAGACTCCCAGTACCACGACGGGCTCTTGGTTTCCGCGCGACCGGATATATCGAAGCGCGCCGAGAACATCGCGCGCCTCAAGGAGTCCAGGGGATACCACGGTCCCTCCGCTCTCGCCATGACCTCGAAGATCGACCAGTAGAACGTTGTAGCCGCCATGAACAAGAAACACCGCGCGCGGCAACATAACTTGCCGCGTGTGATCGATCCCATGAGCAACGATAACCGCTCCTCGTGGCGCACCCCAAGCCGGAAGCCACCAGGCCCTCAGGGGAATGCCGTCTTTGGAATTGAATGAAACTGTTTCACTGCGTAGTCCAAAATCCCCTGGTCCGCGGTTCATTCCGCGCCAACGAGGGTGGTCACCGAACATGTCAGCACTACCGAAGTAACCGGCGACAGCGTAGAAGAGCACCACCAGAGCGGCGGCCGCTGCCGCAAACGCCGCGCCGGAGCCGAGTGAGACGGCTGGGGCAGGCAATCCGGCTTGGGTGATGGAGTGCAGCATCGCCCGCCCGCGCTTCGGCTGAGTCCATGGGATCGCGAATCATAATGCTGACCTCCAGAATGCTCGTGCAGGACGAGTTTCAATTCATTCTGTTTCGCCGGGACCGGGCGATAAAATTAGACCCCGCGGGTGGAACATAAGTTCCCGTTTACGCCCTCAACTCCCGACTAGTAGCGTTCTCGTCCATTGAGAGTGGGCTGCTCGAATCTATTCTGACCAGCATCAGTTCTACGATGATCCTGTGTCTGGCCAACAATGGCGTGCTTAAGCCCAAATCTAACTACCCACCGGTAAGCCGGCAGGCGCTCCCCGCAGGAGTCTCGAGCAAGAGTAGCCTATTTGGGCTTCTGTCCTTGCGTTTGAATTTTTTCTACAGCTAGCTTCTCGGCGGTGGTTAGCGCATCGGCGGCGGACACTTTTACATCCGGCTCCACGCCGGTTCCTTCCCAGTTCGTTTTCGAGACCGGGTTAACGGCTTTCGCAAACGGCACTCCAACCATGAAGTAGTCAGCCACTGTATGCCCAGCAACCGGGTGCGCTCCACCTCCCGTCGTCTCTCCAACAATCGTGGCCCGCTTCTGATTTTTGAGGTCGTACGTGAACTCCTCCGCTCCCGAGAACGTGTGCTTCGACGTCAGCACGAAAACCGGTTGCTTGGCCAAGCGTTCGCCCGGCACGTAGGAGAGAGTCCAGAACTGCCGGGTTGAGTCTTCCTTGCGGTTATAAAGATCATTAAGATGGATAGGCTTGTCGAACAGGTACGTGGCGACGAAGGTTACCATAGCGGGATCGCCACCTCCGTTGTCGCGCAGATCGAAAATGATTGCGTCTGTATTGGCCAAGAAGCCCACAGCGGCGACGACGGTCGGCGCACAGACACCCGGATCCATGAATGCATTGAACTTCAGGTACCCGATGTTGCGAGGCAGAATCTCGAGCTTCGCAAACGCACAATTATCATGTTTCATGTGTTCATGCATTCGCGCGATCTCGTCCGCACTCGGTGACTGGCGCTCCGGCATCTTAAAAGGGCTAAAGTTTACACCAAGGTGTTTGTCGTGACTCACTGCCCGGAGATCTTTCGTTAGTCGCTCAGCAAACGCGTCGCCGTCCGTGATCGAGTCATAATCGCGTGCTCTTTGATGGGCGCCCAAGGCATCCTGCATCTGCTTCGCCAGCGAGGCATCTACGTAGAACTCCGCAAGATCAGCACTCACGCCCTCAATCACCCTTTTCCGTAGCACCGCATCTAGCATGACGTTCACTGGCACGACGCCAGGCGGCAGCGCTCTCAACCCGAATGTCTCGACCGTTGGTGGCTGGCCGTCCTTGACTACCAAGTTGCCAAGCCCAGTCGTAGGGCTGTCTTTCTCTTTTACGCGGAAGCGGATATGCGTTGGCTCGCTACTTTCAATCGAAAATAGCTCGAATCCACCCGTCTGGTTACGAAACGACATCATTCCATCGACAGACTGGGATGGGTCAATAGTCTTTACGTATGTTTCAATCTTGGCGCGATCTCCGCTGTTAAAAGCTTCCAACCACGCTTGAAGCGTATGTCCGGCTGGGGTATCGGGAATGGCGGGCTGAGCTGGTCCACACCAGACACCTATAAGGAGCAACACAAACGTCCGGCGAATCGTTTTGGCGATCATAGCGCCTTAGATGTATCAAACCTAAAATGAGCATGGAAAGCGGCGAGCTCTAGAGAAAATCGCTGTCTGATTAAAGTACCCGGGCTCGCCACGCATCATTCAGCTATCGCGCTTGCCGCTCGTCGACGGCTATATCGTTACGCCGTCACTAAGGGCTCAATGGAAGGTAACCCGGTTTTTCGCCGGAACCTGATCCGACACTCAACTCGAGTCAATGCAAATTATCTGGGCCCGAGGACAAGCGACAGTCCGGGATGTTTAGAAGAACTCCTCCAGGGGCGCAAGATTGCCTACACAACTGTAATGACATCCCTGAAGACTCTCGAGCAGAAAGGGTATCTGAAAACCTCGCAGCGGGATCGTGCTTTTGTTTACCGGCCCACGTACTCGAAGAACGAAATCGTGAAAAAACTAGTGCGGGATTTCGTGGATCGGGTTTTCCATGGCTCCGCTCAGCCGCTTGTGGTGCACCTTCTCAAGGAGAAGCAGCTGTCTCAATCCGATCTCGAAGAGATCACAAGGTTGCTGGCCGACAACGATCTAAAGCAAAAATCCGCAGAAAGGAAAAAGTGATGAGTTCCCTCTCCCCTCAAAATCTGCTTGCCTATAGCCTGCAGATCACGTTGCTGATTTCAGCCGGTGGAGGGCTACTCTGGTTACTCCGGCTCCGGAACCCGGCCGTAAGGCTCGCCTGTTTTCAGTTGATTCTAGTCACCTGTTTGGTTCTTCCTTTCCTGCAGATATGGAACACAAGGCCCGAGCCGCGATATGGTTGGGTGAGTTTCCCGACCGGAGCTATCGCGACGGTCCGGACGGCCATTTCGCCGCTTGAGGCATCGCACCCGTTTCCATGGCGTGGGGCGGTCACGTTCGTTCTGGCAACCGGTATCGGTGGTCGGCTGATCTGGATAATGCTCGGTTTGTGGAGCCTGCGACGATATCGACGTAGATTCCGCGGCAGCGTATCAATTCCGCCAATTGGCATTCCCGTACGCGCTCAAATTTTCATCTCCGATAACGTTGACGGGCCGATTACATTCGGGCTGCGAAGGCCATTGATTCTTCTGCCCCACGAGTTCGAAGCAATGGACTCGCAATCGCAAGAAGCCATTCTCTGCCACGAACTCATTCATGTGCGTCGCAAGGACTGGCTACTCAATCTTCTCGAGGAACTAGTACTGGCCGTTTTGTGGTTCGAGCCGGCCATCTGGTGGCTGATCTCCGAAATTCGGCTAGCGCGCGAACCGGTCGTGGATCGTGGGGCAATGCACAGAATAGGTTCGCGCGACATATATGTCGATGTGTTGCTGCAAGCCGCACGTGTCCAGAAACCGGTACGCCTGGCGCCAGTCAATTCGTTTCTCGGACGCGGGTACTTGGTCAGGCGGGTAGCATCGCTCGTGCAATCATCCACTATTTCCCGGCGGCGCGTGATTTACTCTCTCGCGGTCGTTCTTGGCGGAGCGGCATTCGCGACCCGAATGGCTGTCGCTCTTTTTCCGATTTCTTCGGAAGTTCACGCACAGCAAATCTCCGCCAATCCGATTCAGGTTGAAAGCGGTGGCGACCACCTGCTGCATCGAGCGGGGCTCGAATATCCACGATGGGTAATCGAGAAGCAAATTTCCGGGCTGGTGATCGTGGAGATCAGTATTGATGATCGGGGTTTTGTCGCCGATGCGCATGTGGTGAGCGGACCGCAAGAACTGAGACGTGCAGTGCTTCGATCCGTTCTCAACTGGCAATATGATCCGCAAAACCAGCCCCCAGGGACGGTGGAGGTGGCGATCCGTTTCTCCCTCCCCACCACACTACAGACCCGCGCACCTGTATTGAGCGAATCTCCCGCGAGGCGATTTTCCTTTGTGAACGAAGAACGCACAGAAATGAAGCCAATGATGGAGAACACGGACTTAGCCGAAAAAGGCCAGCTCACCGGCAAGGTTGTGGAAATCCGCACCCATGGAGCAGCCGAAAGAATGGGATTGCGATTGCCGATTCAGTTGGGTGATGCGATCAGCGCCGATTCTGTTCTCAATCTGCAAACGTATCTGCGTTCCATCGATAAGCGGCTCCTTGTCGGGTTGGGAACGAACGCAAACGGCGAAATCTCGGTGCACGTCTTTACCGGCCATCCGGGGCCTAAAGGACAACCGTGACCGTTCGGAGATTAATTCTCGCCATCCACCTTTGGATGGGTCTTTGCGCGGCACTTTTTCTCGCGCTGCTGGGAATCACTGGCGGTCTCATGGTTTTCGAAAATGAGATCGACCGTGCTCTCAATCCAAAGCTCACCTGGATTCAGCCCGGTGATCACTATCTCTCATTGACGGAAATACAGACGAGACTCGAAAGGGGCTATCCGGGGTACACAGTTGCCGGACTCGCGTTCTCGCCTCGCAAGGATATGGCCTGGGACGCTTTTCTCCAGTCGAAGACATCGCGACGGGGAACAGGAATCGCGTTCAATCCGTTTACAGGCGACATTCTGGGTGACGAGGCCGAACGCAATGACTCCATGAATAAGGTCCACCAGCTTCACCTCCGGTTGTTGGCCGGCAATGCCGGAGCCACGATTGTGAGCGTTGCGGCGGTGCTCTTGCTGTTTCTCTCCATCTCAGGAATCGTGCTCTGGTGGCGGCGCAAGATATTCGCACCGGATTGGCGAAACCCGCCCAAAAAGCTGAATTTCGATGTGCATCAGGCGCTTGGCATCTATTCGTCTTTTTTCTTGATGGTTTTTTCCGTTACCGCCATGGTCATTCATTGGGAAGGGAAGGCCACGTTCATTGCCGATCGCCTCACCCATTCGCCAGAACCGCCACCGTTTCCTCCGGCGCAACGGCGAGTTCCTGGCGCGATCGCGCTTAGTCCCGATCGCCTGCTTGCGATTGCCGAAGGGAGCGTGCCGGGAGCGCAGGCAACTATGATGCAGCTTGCCGATAGTCCGATCCGTATTGCGATAAAGTACCCGGAGGACCGAACGCCGGCTGGACGCACGAACGTTTTCATCGACCCCTACACCGGGAAAGTTGTGCATCTCTTGAGTTCGCGTGCCGGCCCCCTCGGATTCCGAATCGTAAAGCTGTGGAACCGCGAGATTCACACGGGCGACATTGGCGGGCTTCCCACACGAATTCTGGCATGCCTTATCAGTCTCAGCCTCCCATTGCTGACGCTCACCGGACCGCTCATCTGGTGGAATCGGCGCACCAAGCGCAAGAGCCAATTGCCAATTGCCAATTGCCAATTAAGAACGGTGGCATTCAAGAGCCAATAGCTCCTCCGAAATACTCATGAGGTCCTCTACGCGAAATATCGAATTTGTGTTGCCCATGCTATGCCGGGATCTATGTTCAGGGCCCCTGCAACGAGGAACCGCAAATTGTTCCCGTTATCACAATGGCTATTTTGAGCGGAAGGCCGAGTTTTCACATTGGAGTAATTGTGTCTGCTCAATGCTTCTGAAGTGGGGTTGTCCGGAACTAACAGACGATGAACTAGAACACTGATCATGATGCAGGTAGGCCGCGAAAAATCCATTACCTACAGAAACCTATACCTGCTGCAGATCTGTGTCAGGCGCTGGATATCCGAGCATTCGTAGCATAGCGACGACCTGCCCTTTGTGATGAAATGCATGCGTTATGACGTGCAAGAGGATAAAGGCCGGACTGCGGAGTTCGCCGCCCCAGTCCAATGGACGCTGTGTCAGCGTCGTGTTCAGTTGCGCTTCATTGAGATCGCGCAAATAAGTTCGTGTCGCCTCTCGTATTCGGGCTTTGGCAGTTTGCAAGGCCGCCATTGTCAGGCAATCTTGTTCGCCCCAGCCAGCAAAGGTTTCGTTCTGCAAATCGTGAACCCAGCCTTCCTCACAGGTGAGGATGTGCACAAGTTGCTTCCAAACGCACGAATGGCCGAACCCTGAAATCGGCTTGTGATGGAGCTCTTCAGGCACGGTTGCGACATGGCGCAACAAAAGATCCAAGCGCTCGTGCATCGCGGCGTGTAATTCGGTGATTCCAGCTTTGCTAAACATCATTTGATTTTGGGCGTGTCTTGAGCCGTCCGCGAAGGCTATCGTTAATGCTTGATTTTAGGCCCCTTGCCGTATCTCTTGCGCTAATCGTAGACGTGATGGAAACGTTAGGGTCATGCCAGCGCATTGTGCTTGCAATACCTGAATATCGGAGACTGAGAAAGCGAGCCTACGTTTTCGGTGACCGTGTGTCTCACAAACGAACGTTTTCGCAACATGCATCTCCACAGCGCAGCGTTCATCAGCCGTGATTGAGTGTCGGTAAGGATTTACTTCCAAAAACGCAATGGCGTTAATCGCACTCGTAACAGTTCATGAGAACCTCTCGAACTATTGGTCACGTAATGCTATGTTCGCGTCAATCTGAGTAGCTCGCCGCGCTGGAACATAGGTTGCAAAGGTGGTCACCATCAGAATTGCTGCCAACATCGCGACATAAAGTTCAGGCGCGCCGAAACGGAGGCCCTCGAAAATAGCATCGAAAAGTTTCGGCAGAGGCAGCGCCATCACTAGGCCAAGCGTTGATCCGATAACGGCCATCTTAAATCCTTCTCTCAATATCATGCGCGATATGTCCGATGTTTTCGCGCCGAGAGCTATGCGGATACCAATCTCATGAGTCCGTTGGCTGACCGAATAGGCGATAAGGCCATAAATCCCAATGGCTGCAAGGATCAAGGCAAGAATGGCGAAGGTACTCAGCAGGCGAATGAACAATGGATTTCCCTTCCGCTCGCGTTCAATGACGTTTTCCATGCTCATCACACGAGTCAGAGGGAGCTCGGGGTCGAGTTGCGCAAACGCTCGACGTAGAGCGGATGACAGACTGTTCGGCTCGACGTTCGACCGAAGCAAGACAGAAAAGCTAGAGGCAGGCCGCTGCAGAAAGGATTCGTAGATCTCCGGATCAACACGAGTTTCTTCGGAGTAGCTCTTTACGTTACTGACCACACCCACTATCTCGCTCCAAGTTGGCGCGGCCCCTTTGATTTCGAGCTGGATCCGTTTTCCCATCGCATCGTGGTCGTGAAAATAGCGGCGCACAAACTCCTGGTTTACAAGTACTACGCGTCGTATCTTGGCATCATCCGTCTCCGTGAATGTGCGGCCACGCAGCGGCGGGAGGCCTACAGCGGCGAAGTACTCTGAGGTAACAACGGCGTCAAGTGCGCTGTGTCCTTCGTTTGCTGGCAATTTGGGCTCACCTTCGATGTGGATCAGAACAGTGCCGGGATTGATGGCCGGAAGACCGGAAGCAACCGCCGCATCTTCGACGCCGGGAATCTGTTGCAGACTGTGGATAAGGTTGTGAACAAAGACGAGTTGGTGAGAGCCGTCGCTGTACCGTGTTTGATCCAGAGCCACGCTGGCGGTAAGAAGATGGTCTGTCCGGAATCCCAATTGTTGATGGTCCAGCAAAAATACTCCGCGGATCAACAGGCTCGTTCCAGTCAACAGAAAAAGTGCGAAGGCGATTTCACAACAAACCAGCAGGGCGCGCAGCCGGCTTTGTGAGCGGCCGGCAGAGGACGTTCGGCTCTCGCTCTGGAGGCCCGTATTGGTATCGGTGTGTGATGCCTTGAGTGCGGGAGCAAGGCTGGACAGTGTGGCGGAAAGCAGCGAAACACCAAGGAGAAATAGGAGAACATTCGTGTCGAGGCCCACAGGAATAGCGCTGATTGCCTCATTGAATGTCAGATTGGCGCGAACGAGACCGATTCCTATGTAGGTGAGAAGCAGACCAACGCCACCGCCGAGTAGGGCGATTACCAAGCCCTCCGTTAACAACTGACGGACCACGCGCACACGGCTGGCGCCGAGGGAAACGCGAATCGCCAGTTCTTTCTGGCGTCCCGCGGCGCGTGTCAGCAGTAGGCCGGCAACGTTGGCGCATGCGATCAGCAAAACAAAACTAACTGCGGTCGTGAGTACAGCCAAAGCGGTGCGAATACCAAACGAGTGAACAAGGAAGTCGCCGAGAGTCCTTACCGACGTACCCCATCCCCTTTCGATTGCGGGGAAATCTGCTTCAGACCGCTTTGCCAGAACGGTCACTTCGGCGCGCGCCTGCTGGAGCGTGACACCCGGTGCAAGTCTCGCAAACAAATACAAAAAGCGCTGCTTGCGCCCTGCTACAGTCTTGTCCGCGGCGCTTAACACCAGCGGCGTCCACATCTGTGGCGTGAAGCCAAGGAGTTGAAAGTCCGCTCCCATCACTCCCACCACCGTGTAGCCTTCGCGATCCACCCGCACGGTTCGCCCAATAATCGCAGGATTCGAACCAAAACGACGCTCCCAAAGACCATGGCTGAGGATGACGACATGATTGTGTCCAGGCTGATCCTCTCCCGCTATAAAAGGGCGTCCGAGTTGCGGCGAAACCCCGAGGACGTTGAAGTAGGTCTGCGATACCGCCGCGTAGCTAACCGTTTCCGGCTCTCCTTGCCCCGTCAAACCAGCCGTATGATATTCATCCACAGCCGCCATTTCCGCAAAGACGCGGGTATCTGCGCGCCAAGCAATGTAATTGGGCGCTGAAACAGGGCTGGTGTCCGGCAGAAAGCTCTGATTAGGATTCACCGAGGAGACAACCACCACATTTTGCGGATTACGGCCCGGCAGATGAGGCAACAGAAAAGCGCTGACCAGACTGAACATGGTCGCGTTGACGGCGATGCCTAGCGAAAGCGTCAAGACTGCCGTCGCTGTGAATCCCCGCGCCTTAATGAGCTGGCGGAGTGCAAATTTCAGATCCGCGCAGATGCTTTCGGGCGTTGGCCATTGCCAAACCTCGCGACTGCGTTCTTCGATCAAGCTCACATTGCCGAATTCCCGGCGCGCCGTTCTCTCCGCATCTTCTAGAGACATGCCATCTTCCATAAGCTCCTCGATCTTTTCTTCGAGATGCTCTTCGATGGAAACTGCAAGGTCGCCATAGCGACGGCCGCGAGTGAACAACTGTTTGAACCATTGCATGCGGTCGCCTACGCCTCTGCAACCGCAAGCACGCGAGTGATCCCGGCCAACATCCTGTCAAAGCTGGAAATTTCGCGCTCCAGCCGCCGCTTGCCCGCCGTCGTCAATCGATAAACGCGGGTGGGCCGGCCTTTCGCTGAAATTCCCGCTTTCGATTCCAGCAATCCTTCTTTGAGCATGCGCTGCAGGGCCGGGTACAGAGAGCCCTCCTCGATTTGCAGCAGATTATCTGAGACTTGCTTGATGTGCTTGGCCAGTGCATAGCCGTGCATCGGCTTGAGCCGGAGCGAGTGCAGAATCATCAGTTCCAAGGCGCCAGCGAAAAGGTCGCGTTGCTCAGGGTTTTTGGCCACGGACACAGCCTATCATTAAATAGCTATTTTGCAAATAGCAACGTCAGCACTGTTTATTCCACGTAGACTTGTCGCCCCCGGGTTGTTCAATGGACAGACGCCCACTTTTTCCCTTTTTCCAGCGATTCAGTCCCGGAAGTGCAACTCCCCGACAACAGCATTGCCCAAACGAGGATTTCTGCAATGGCTGGTCGCCTCCCAGGTATGCGTGGATTGGCGATACAGTGGCGCCATGTTGATTGGATACGCCTGTGTCTCAACTGACAATCAAGAAACAGCTGCACAAGTTGCGGCTCTGAATTCTGCTGGCTGCGAGCGCATCTATCGCGAGAAAGCGTCAGGCGGTCGTTGGCACCGTCCGGAGCTGCAGGAGATCCTTGCGCGGATTCGAAAGGGCGATGTGCTGGTCGTCTGGAAAATAGACCGGTTGTCACGGTCCCTTCGGGACTTGCTATCAATCATGGAGCGGCTTGGCGAGGCGGATGCTCGATTCCGCAGTCTGACCGAAGCGGTCGACACTACGACACCTGCTGGACGGATGATGCTCCATATCGTCGGTTCTTTCGCTGAATATGAACGGGCGATGCTTCACGAGCGGACAAGATCCGGACTAGAGTTGGCCCGCCGAATGGTCGCATAGGGGGCGGCGTCCGAAGTTGACGTCCGTGCAATAGCAGAAAC
>DATAYL010000559.1:0-8433 GCA_036272575.1 Bryobacteraceae bacterium
GTCGCAGCTGGGCCGAGGTCTTGCACATGGAGGTGATGGCGCTCAGCACAGCGACCAAGCGTTGCTGCGCCAGCCAAAAGAGCACATAAAAGTCGATCAACTTCAATGCTTGCAGATCGATCGGAATATTTTGGAGGCACAGTCGATTCAAATCCGCTGCTCAGGCCCAACGTTTTCTTTCTCTCCACGCTGCCGTCCACAATCTCTTCCTCGTGGGCCGTCACTTACTGCAATCGACCAATTACCCGGTTCTTACGATCACGATCCTTCGCCATTTGGCGGACTGTGACCGCCGCCTGAGCTCAAAGCACATCCGGCCTTCCCGCTCATCATTCCCATAAATCGCTCAACTTGACAATGCCTTGAACACTGCTTACGTACATTGGCGCGCTATTCACTGAAGTCTGTTCACACGCCCCCAGTGGCCCAGCGTGTGAGACCGTGCTGTTTTGAAGTAGCCGTCTGGGTACGTGGAATTTACAAGACCTTTACACATCGTGGACGGGCTTCGTGACAGCAATGCTCTACATTCAAGTTGTGTAGTCTCACCGCGATTTACCTGAAGCACAGCTGCCATAGGAGCCTCAGCAGTCTGTGCGGATGTGATGAAGATACTCTGCATCGAGCAATTCAAGGATCTCGGCGGCGGACAGATGAGTCTACTGGACCTCCTTCCGGGGCTGCGCGATCGCGGGTGGGAACCCGTAGTGGCAATTCCCGGGGAAGGTGCGCTTGCAGAACGTGTCCGCCGCCTACATTGCGATGTGGAACTCTTTGACGCTCCCGCTTACGCGAGTGGGAGAAAACGTGCGATAGATATGTTTCGGTACGCGACCGGCGCGCCCAAATTGACGCAGCGCATCACTCAGCTAGCGGTGATGCGTAAGGCCGACATGCTCTATGTGAATGCTTCACGCATGTTACCGATAGCATCGCTTGCTGCCCGCCGGCGGTCGATTCCGCTGGTATTTCATTGTCACAATCGAGTCACTCAGCGTACCGCTGTTACCTTGGTGGGCGCATCCCTGAAACTCGGACAGGCGCTGGTGATCTCGTGCTGCAAATATTCAGCTGAGCCATTGCGACGCTATGTGCCGGAGCAGGCGCTTTCCATCATCTATAACGGCGTTGCAGATACCCGGTTGCTCCGATCGAGCTCGAAGAAAACACATTGCCGGATAGGGGTCATCGGGCGCATCGAGCCCGAGAAAGGACAAATGGAATTTGTTGCCGCAGCACGCCTTTTGCTGCAGACCTTTCCAGCTTGTCGTTTCGTGCTCGTTGGTGCTCCGCTATTTGGCGGTACTCGCTACTTCGACCGCGTGGTCGAAGCAAGCCGCGGTCTGCCAATCGAATTTCTCGGCTGGCAGCCTGATGTCCCGTCGATCCTATCGAGCCTTGATCTGCTGGTCGTTCCATCAGCCTCGTTTGACGCTGCGCCGCGAGTAATCTTGGAGGCGTTTGCTGCGGGCGTGCCGGTCGTCGCGTTTCCTTCCGGTGGCGTTCCGGAGATTGTGCGCGATGGATATAACGGCTTTCTCGCAGCGAAGTCTACACCGGAAGCGCTTGCTGACCGGATCAGCTTTGTCCTTCGGCTCGATCCAAGCGCACAGGAATCGGTCATTCTCAATGCCCGAAATTGCTGGCGAGATCGTCACTCGCTAGAGGGTTTTCGGCGTGACGTATCCAATTTCATTGCGCTCGCAATTGCACGCAAAAACCTGGTCAGGAGCGTGCTTTGACAAAGCCGTTGAGGATTCTGACAGATGGCAGGTGGATTGGTCCACATGGAATCGGGCGCTTCGCCTCCAACGTTTTGTCGCGGCTAGCTCCACACTTGGAATTGCGCTCTGGCCCTCGTCTTCTTTCGCCGCTCGATCCGTTGTGGCTTAGCTTCAAAATCGGCTTGCATCGGCCCGATTTATTCTTCTCTCCCGGCTTCAGCTTGCCGGCCGTAAATTTGTCGCGCTTCGTCTTCACGATTCACGATCTAATCTGCGTTCAGCTCCCGGGCACCTCTCGTACTTCTACTTGTGCTCGGAAGCTTTACTTCCAGACAGTTGTCAGACGGGCGGCACGCCAGGCACATCGCGTGCTGACCGTCTCAGAACATTCGCGCGCCGAGCTGCTGAAATGGACAGGTTTGCATGACGATGCAATCGTCAACGTCGGGAATGGTATTGACCCGATTTTCACGCCGACAGGCACCCATTATCATCCAGGGTTTCAGTACATCCTCTACGTAGGCAATCTTAAACCGCACAAAAATGTCGATCGTCTGCTTGATGCTTTTGCGCAACTCGAATATCCGGATCTGCGGCTTCTTCTGACGGGCCATGGCACTCCTCAAGTGATAGCCACTTTACGAGCCTTGGCTCTCGACAACCGTGTACACTTCACGGGCTGTGTGGATGACCTTCGACTGGCGGAACTCTATCGCGGAGCTCTTGTGCTCGTACAGCCAAGCCTTATGGAGGGTTTCGGGCTTCCGCCCGTGGAAGCGATGGCTTGCGGAACACCAGTTGTTGTCTCACGTGTGACTTCATTGCCAGAAGTTGTGGGAGATGCAGCCGTGTTTGTCGACCCTTTAGACGTTTCTGACATTCGCAGGGCGATCGAGCGCGTCATCAGCGACTCTGATCTGCGGCAACAGATGATGGCGGCTGGAATCATTCGGGCATCGCTGTTCCGTTGGGATGACGTGGCCCAGAAGGTGTCGAGGGCACTTGGCATCCCATGTTCGCCCGAAGCGGCAGCGGCCGTTTCGTCCGGCGTGAGCTTGAGGGAAAGTGCCTGCAGATGAGTCTCCCTTTCAAGGCACTTCTCACACGTAGCCAGCAGAAGGAGAATTTTCTTTCGGGAGTTTTGGCTGCGGGACTTCAGGCAGTTTTTAACCTAATTGCGTATCCAATCTACATTCATTATCTCGGCTATGAGTTGTATGGTACATGGCTGATTCTGGCAACGCTTCTGACGCTGATGCAACTCGGCATTGCCGGCATCGGTCCGGCCCTCACCCAGCTTGTTGCGGAAGCACACGCCACGCACGAGTACTACAAGCTCAAATCCTACGTGACTTGGACCTTAATTCTAGTAGCGACGATGACTGTTTTTCTGACAGTCGTGTCCTGGAGCGTGACGCCCTTTGTCACCTCGGTGCTCTCGCTGCCAGGCTCCGCACGTGGGACGATCACACTGATCCCGCTTGTGGCGTGCGTCTCTGGATATTTTCTGTGGGTTGAGGTCTTCTCGTCGGTCCTGAGTGGGCTGGGAAGGATAGATCAAACAAATCTGGTTTCGGCCCTTGGACAAGGACTGATTGTCTTCACCGCATTTCTGCTTCTTCGACATGGATGGGGCATTGTTTCTTTGATCATTGGTTACTTCGCGGGGCGCGGAGCTGTGAATTTCACTGTTCTACTGCTCATTCGCCGCCGATACAAGCATGGATTGTTTGCGCGACGAGATCTCTCGGTGGCAGAGCTGAGCACGTTGTTGCGCGTATCCGGGTTCATCCTCTGTGGAACGATCCTCAATGTCTTTTTGAGTCCGCTTAATAAATGGATCATCGCGGCCAACGCTGGAGTGAGTCAGGTGCCCATTTATGAAATTGCATTTGGTGCCAGCATGCAAGTTCGAAACTTCTTCGAATTTGGACTGCGCTATCTTGTGCCGGAGGTCAGTCGACTGAATGCGACACGCTCTGCTGAGGCAAACACGCGGATCCGATCGAGTTTCAGCAAGAGCCTTTTTCTTTCCATGCTGATCGGGGTGCCGCTATACCTGATCGTCGGAACGCTTGCGCAACGGATCTTTGGGCTATGGTTGCACAATACCTTGAGCTCATCCCAGGTGGATGCATTCCGGATTCTGCTGGTTGGCAGCTTCGTCAATATGGTGGCAATGCTGCGTACTATTGCCTGATCGGATTGCAAGCTGTGGTGTCTATTTTTAAGAGCTACGTGATTCAGGTTGGCCTCAACGTACTCTTGGTTTCGGGTCTCCTGTTGATTCATCAAATAAGCGTGTTTGCGGTTTGCGCGGCAACTTGTGCTGGTATCGTGGCCGCGAGTCTTTATCTAATTAATTCTTCTCTTGTCAGGCTAAAAGAACTTCACCTGAGGGCAGTCGTGGGCGTGTGACGGCACACAAGGTATCTGACGATGAAAGCTGTGTAATGCCGGAAAGGAAGCGAGAGATGTCCCCGAAACAGCTCGCTGGGCGTGTCAGGCACATACTGTTGCGCGGTCTGCAGTTGGGTGAGTGGAGCTGCTCAAGGCTCATACTGGGCCGAGCACCCTGGAGTAAGAACCGATTCCAGCAGCGTTATCAGGCAATGTGCTTCGCTGATTACAAGCACTTGTGGCACGGGAACCCGGAGATGGCGGAAAGTCTCTGGATGCAGCGCAACCTGCGAAAAGGAAACGTGGTGCTGGATGTAGGCGCAAACCATGGGATCGTTAGTCTGGAATGCGCTCTTTTTGTTGGTCCGACTGGAAAGGTTCATGCCTTTGAACCGGCTCCTGACACGCGTGCACGTCTCCAGCGAAATTTGAGGGTCAACAATGTTGAGAACGTGTCTGTATTCGACGCAGCCGTGGGAGAGAAGGCCGGCAGCGCAAGATTGCGTGTCTACAAAAAAGCGACGGGTATAGCAACGTTGTCAGAGTCTGACCCGGATCACGTAGCTGACGAGGTGATCGAAGTGAAAACGATCACGCTCGATGAGCACTGCGACGATCATGGGATCGGTACAGTGGATTTGTTGAAGATCGACATTGAAGGACATGAGCTATTTGCTGTTCGCGGCGCCAGGCGAATGATCGCGAGCAAAAGGGTTCGAACCATTCTGTTCGAGGTAGGAGACGACGCGTGCCGGAATGCGAAAGTCGACCAGCGGGAACTCGTGACCGAGCTCGAAGAGCTTGGGTATGCTTTATTTTCGATTCTGTCGAGCGGACAGGTGGGCGACCGGATCAGTCATTTCCCTCGCATTCCGAACGGACGGAATTACTTGGCATTACCCAGCCAGTGCGCCGGCGAGGTGTCGTTCGCCAATAATTGATCCGTACGATGTGGACACGATCAGGGTTTGAAGGCGAGAACGCCTTTCGACGGCTCGTTGGGCAGGGGTGTTCTTGTCCAGGCCAATGTGAGTTCGGTCTTGATGGTATTGGTAAGGTAGTCACGCCCAAGCCGCCGAAAATGATATTCGTTCAGGGGAATAATATGGTCGAGCAGTTCGCGGGCGCGCACTAGCGACCCAGCGCTCCGCCACTCCGGTTTGCCAGGGGCTGCGAACGCTCGTGTGCCTTGGCTTGAGAGCACTGGATGTTAAGAACTGCAGCACCTCATTCCGAACTTCGAGGCATAGTCGAACAAGACGTATCGATAAGGGCACGGCAGCGGGAATGCTTCGCGTAGTTGTTGCACGATCCAATCGCTTGTTGGATGCAGCGTAACGTTGAAATGCAGAATGCGCCGGCGGCAATGGCTTCGCGATGATTGTTCAGAAAAGTCAGATTGTGGCTCGCTTTGTTTTCGTCCGGCATGCGCTTCAGCTGTTGCAGATAGCGCGACACGCTCGGTTCGGAGATATCGAAACCGAGCAGTAGCACTTCCCCATAAATGCGAGGCGCGCCCCAACTTGGAATTTCCTTTTTCATTCGGCGGATTAGGTGTCGGACTTCTTCCGCCACCTTCGGTCTTCCCGCGCTCTGCGGGCGTGAACGCCATCTCCAGAACCACCGGTATCCGGCGGCCCGGTGCCAAGCGACTACCGTATCTGGTTTAACCAGAATGAGAGCTTTAGACCAGTTTTTCCACACCTGCCGAAGTATGACGCAGAACAGACGATCGGATCGACGCAGTTTGGGATGCAGTCGTTTGCGCTTGTAAACCGCCAACTGTTGCCGAAGCCGACTACTTCCATTGCGAGGTGGTGACGCGAGATCACGAATGCCGAAACATATGCCAAGAGAGCCGACAGCAAAGCCCATCACTGTGATGCTACTTGCCGACCGTTAATGGTCACTTCAGAACCTGCACTAAACCGTTGGTTCTAATCGCTGATCTGATTTTGATGGCCAACAGGGCGCGGGTCAAGGCGCCAGTACGCAAACCGGCGGCGGGAAGCTCAAAGCAGTAATGCGGGAACCGAGTGGATGCGCTGAATTATTTGTCCGACCTGAGACGTAGGTAACGGCGGCGTAAGGAGCTACTGCGAAAGGGCTTCGTTTAACAGCTGGAACGCTTCCGCAATTGCACCGATAAACGCGCCGCCTGTTTCCAGATCTGAATCGCCGGGGTAATTCCAATTCAACATAGCGGCGAAGTAAACCCATCGCCCCTGCAGATACATGCCGCCCGCCAGGCACAGCGCATGAAATGGATTCACATCTATCTGGCCGCCTTTCAAGAATCCGCTGGCGCCTAGGGGAATAGTCTGCTGAATCGCGTCGGAGCGCGACAGGATAGCTCTGAATTCATCGAGCGTCGCGGAGTTCTTGAAAAAGCGGCCCTGCAGCGAGCGGGAGTAGAATGACACGAAGTCGTGTGGCGTCGAAGCCATGGTCTGCACGTCGTTGAGGGGCGGATTCGGCAGCGGCTGGCCGCTATTCAGGATTCGCGTGATTTCCTGCCAGGTGATTGTCGGCCAATTCGCCGCGCCGGCAAGATACCCGAAGAACTGACGCGTGCTGTTCGGTACGAACGTGTTCTCGAGACCGGCGCTCTTAATAAATTCCCGGACGTTGTCCGTCCCCACATACTTCAATATCATGTCAGCCCCGGTGTTATCGCTGTGTATGATCATCGCCTCGAGCGCTGTCCGCTCGGAGACTTTGCCGGCTAGATCAGGCGGGTTGAGCATGGCGCTATCCGGCGACCACACCGTTTCGTTCAAATCGAGCTCTCGGTTTTGCAGCACCTTATCGATATTGGGCGAATCGCTTTGCCGCAGCGCCTCACATAAAACGAAGGTCTTGAAGGAACTGCCGCAAAAGAGCAACTCCCGTGGATTGAGCTTCACTAGAAACTCCGGCTGGCGGTCGGTTGCCGGAGCCCAGATCTTCACACCTTTCTGACCGTTGATCGACTCGAATAAGTCAAGAATTTTATCTTGAACGCTCGAATACGATGAGGGTCCGTTGTCGTTATCGGCCGCGGCGGCCAAGGATGATGTCCCCGCCAAGGCAGCAGCTACAGCGCCTTTCGCCAGAAACGTACGTCTGGATGAGTTCATTTGAAGCCCCCTGATTGATAGCGCGACATCGGCCCGTGAAACGGGTCATTCCTTCTGTTCCCCCCCCAAAAAAAAGCGCTCGTTTGTACATTGCTATACTCCTGAGCGAGAACGCCGCATGGATTTTGCGGGCCAAGAGATTACTGTCCTGTTGAATCGGCTCACCAGAGGCAATGCGAATGCCGAGAGCCAGCTCATGCCGCTCATTTATCACGAGCTGAAACGGCTCGCCAACAGTCACTTGCGCCATGAGCGGCCGGGCCATACCTTGCAGGCGACCGCTCTCGTGAACGAAGCCTATCTGAGGCTAGTGGATCAGAGAGACGCGTTTGCTACCCGCGCTCATTTTTTCGTAATCGCTTCGCAGATGATGCGCAGAGTTTTGCTGGACTACGCCCGGCAGCGAAACCGGCTGAAGCGGGGATCGGGGGAAACGCCGGATCAGTTAACGGAGGTGATTGCGATATCGCCGGAGACCGGTACGCAGATTCAGGAGCTCGACGCTGCCCTGGCGAAACTGGAAAAGCTGGAACCCCGCCAAGTTCGCGTCGTGGAACTGCGATACTTCGCCGGCCTCGCGGTTTAAGAAGTAGCCGATGTGCTCCAGATCTCGCCGAAAACTGTCAAGCGGGATTGGACAGTGGCTCGAGCTTGGCTTTATCGGGCGCTTTCCTCGCCGTAGCTCCGCTGCACCGTTCCAAAAGAATTGCTTCTTATGCGATATGAGTTGTGACGACGAGCATCCAGCCCAGGAACTGCCGTCGCGGGACGCATCGGTTCGCCGAGTCGCTGTCTCCAACACTTGGAGCGTCCTGACAGAAATCGTTGGTGAGGCTTGGGGGATGGATCAGGAAGGGTGCCAGCTCTATCTGGATCGGGCTTGCGGTGAAGACGGGTTGTTACGAGCCGAAGCGGAAAGCCTGCTTGCGCAACAGAAAACGATGGGCGGCTTCCTGAAGGAGAGCGCTGAGACGGAAGTTCTGAGCTTAAAGGTCAGCATCGGCCAGCAAGTCGGGCCATATCGAATCGAAGAGGAGATTGGGGAAGGCTCAACGGGGGTTGTTTTTCGGGCCACGGATCTGAGACTCGAAAGGATCGTAGCCCTCAAAATCCTTAAACCCGGCGACAACCGGTTCACCCAGCACGCGGCCCGGTTTGTGGCGGAAGCGCGCACCGTAGCCGCTTTAAAC
>DATAYL010000560.1:0-4880 GCA_036272575.1 Bryobacteraceae bacterium
GTGATGCGGCTCCTGGTGGACTCGCATCCTCTCGGTAGCACTCCACTGCTTGGTTTAGGCGTCGAAGATCTTCGCTGGCCAACGCCAGTTCGACCTGGCGACGTCATCAAAGCGGAAACCGAAGTCCTTTCCATCGTGCGCTCCCGATCGAAACCGGACTATGGCATCGTGCGTTTGAAAATCACAGCCCGCAACCAGCATGGAAAAATTGTCTATGCCGGGACGCCTAGCCTATGGGTACCCTGCCGAAACACATAAGCTAGGCCAGTTGCAGAGCGCTCGGGCCGGTCTGCCTGAAGGGCTGGATTCTCACACTGGGGTGCACGAGCCTGGCGGCGTTTTGCCCTGCAGAGCGGGGTCTACAGTGAGCGGGTCTAGTTGCAAAGCGGGCCTGAACCGCAGTAAACTCCAACAACCGAGAGCCCCGTCCCGGCTATCTGACATGGAAATCGCCTTAACGCCACTCGAGTTCGCCCGCCGTGCCCGCAAATTGTACGGCGGCCTCCAGGCGGTTATCGACGAAGACGAGAGTTTCACCTACAAGCAATTTTTTGAGCGCTGTGACCGGTGGTCAGCGGCCCTGCAAAACTTTGGAGTCCATCCGGGTGATCGAGTCGCGTATATCGCGCCAAATAGTCGCGCCCAACTCGAATCCTTCTATGCGGTCCCGCAGATAGGAGCCGTGCTCGTGCCCATCAACTACCGTCTGACCGCGGATGACTTCGCCTACCTTATCAATCACAGCGGAGCTCGAGTAGTATGCGCCGATCGCGACTACCTGGAGTCGGTCGATTGCATTCGCCCGCAGCTCAGAGACGCTGAGCAGTTCATTGCGCTAAACGCTGAGCGTGAAGGCTGGCTGAATTACGAGAACCTCCTGCGGCAATTCTCGCCCCGTTTTTCTCCCACGGAAGTCCGCGAAAGCGACTTGCTGACCATTAATTACACAAGCGGCACCTCCGGCAAACCGAAAGGTGTGATGATTACCCATCGCAACGCCTACCTGAATGTAATTGGGACCTTGGTTCATATTCACATGAGTCCGGAGGATCGGTACCTTTGGACCCTCCCGATGTTTCATGCGAACGGGTGGACGTTCGTTTGGACGGTGACCGCCGTAGGAGCGACCCACGTCTGCTTGCGAAAGGCTCATCCGCAGACGATTGCTGCGGCAATGGTTAAACACCGGGTGAACCTGCTCTGCGCCGCTCCTACTGTCCTTCTCCTTCTGGTCCACTGTACGTCCGAGGTGAGATCACAGTTGCCGCGGAACGTGCGTGTCCTGACGGCGGGCGCACCCCCGGCGGCTGCGACTATTGAGCGCATCGAGGGGGAGTTCGGGTGGTCTCTAACGCATGTTTACGGTCTGACAGAAACGTCGCCTTTCATCACCATTTGTGAACCTCGCCCGGAGCACGCTCACCTTGATCCCGGACAACGAGCCGCCATAAAGGCGAGGCAGGGAGTCGAGCTGATTACTTCCGGCGAACTGCGCGTGGTGGATGAGAGCGGTCAGCAGGTTCCAGCCGACGCCGAAACAGTCGGCGAGATCGTTGTTCGTGGGAATGTCGTCATGCAGGCGTATTACAAGGATCCCGAGGCAACAGATCAGGCCATCCGGCATGGATGGTTCCATTCCGGCGACGCCGCAGTCGTGCACCCCGACGGTTACCTCGAGATCCGTGATCGTATCAAGGACATCATCATAAGTGGCGGCGAAAATATCTCTTCCATTGAAGTCGAAGGAGCGCTGCTGCGGCACCCGGCAATTCAAGAGGTAGCAGTCGTTGGTATCTCTCATGAACGCTGGGGCGAGGTGCCCGAAGCGTTCGTGGTCTTGAAATCTGACGCATCGGTGGCGGCGGCTGAATTGAGAGACTTCGCGAGGACGGCCCTCGCGCATTTCAAGGTGCCGCATCGGTTCACATTCGTGAAAGAACTTCCAAAAACCGCGACAGGCAAAATTCAAAAGTACATGTTGCGCCGAGGCGGCCGAGCTATCAACGCGGTGTAGATTTTTTGAGGCGCAGGTTGGGCAGCCGCTATCGCGAGATCATGTGGCCTTCGATTGAGACCTCGCCGAAAAACCTTCCAAACGCGATCTCGTCTCCGGATGCCGAAAGTGCGCTCGAGCACCGGGTACCTAGCAAATCGCGGATCGAGACACCTTCGCGGGCGATGAAGCGAACGCAATTAGGACGTTCTAACGGCAACTCGGCGGCATCCTCGATCAGCAGAACACGCTCGTGCTCCGGAATCAAATCGAGCAGAGCCTTGACCAGCGTGGTCTTTCCCGAACCAGTCGCTCTGCTGATCAGAATATTGTGGCAATGCTCGACAGCCGCGCGGAGCTCATCACAAGAACTAGGCGATAGGGTTCCATTCGCGACCAGTTCTTCGAGCCTGAACGAGTTGGGTCGAAACTTACGAACCGTTATAACAATGCCGTCGGTAACGGTCGGCAGCATTGCCGCCACACGAGATCGATCTGGCAAACGAGCGTTGAGGACTGGAATTCGTTTCGTCTGCTTCGCCCCTGGCGAGAATGCGCGCGATCGCATTGAAGGCGTGACGGAGCTGCACTTGCGTGGGTGCGATTCCCGCGAGCTCCCGCATAGTATTCGAGCTTGCGGCTTCCACAAACACACGGCGCCTTCGTTCACTCAGACCTCGCCGTGATCGCTCCAGACGGCTCGTATCGTCCGCAAAGATTTGGATATCTCTGCGCACGGGAAGCACCTACATACGCAATCCGGCTGATTTTGCAATCCGGCAATGCCTGTCACGTATGCTGGTATAGAGCTTCTGCTGAGCCCCAGACCCATAGTGGGTCAAGTATGCCTTTCCATGTTGGTTTATTTTGTTCTTGGTATAGCTGCCACTCCAGCCATCTATTACCTGATTGCTCTGTATAGTTCTCTGAGCTTTTTCCTCCGAGCAAAGCGATCCAACTCTGATTCTTATTCGGACTTCACGCCGCCCGTGAGCCTGCTAAAGCCGATTCGAGGACTGGATCCAGAGGCATATGAGAATTTCGCCAGCTTCTGCCGGCAGGACTATCCTCAGTACGAAATTCTTTTCTGCGTAGACCCCGGTGACCCGGCGATCGCGGTTCTGGAAAAGCTGAAGAGTGACTATCCGCAATGCAACATCCGGTTGCTGCTGGGATCGGGCCGTCAGGTTGTTAATGACAAGGTCGGACGTTTGGTGCGACTTACGCATGACGCCCAGTACGAGCTCTTTGTCATCACCGATAGCGATGTCCGGGTGGAACCGAATTATCTTCGCTCGGTAGTGCGGCCGTTTCTAGACCCGAAGATAGGAGCAGCGACTTGTTTTTATGCGTCTACGGAAGACAAGACACTGCTCGAAACAATTCAGTCCATTTCGATGATGTCTGACTTTTTCGCGGGAATCCTGGTGGCCTGGAAGTTGGACGGAGTAAAATTTGCACTGGCGCAGACGATTGTAACCAGGCGACAACATATCGCTCATTTCGGCGGATATGAAATCCTGGAAGACCGTCCCGCGGATGATCTTTATATTGGGCGTCTGGTTGCGGAACAAGGGCTTGAGACGCTCCTGTTGCCGTACGTGGTGCGGACGGTGCCCGATTTCGAATCGCCCGGTCAGTTTTTTCGGAAGCGCGTGCGTTGGATGACCGTCATGCGGCATATGCGGCCCGCCGGTCATTTCGGTTTACTGTTTACTTGGGGATTGCCGTGGTGTCTGGTCGCAATTGCGGTTCATCCCACCGTTGCGATCGCATCGGGTTACCTGGGCTGTTACCTGCTTTTGCGTGTGCTGATGACATGGTTGATCGGCATTCGTGGAATGAAGCAGGCAGGAGTTTGGAAGAAGATGGCGCTTATTCCCGTTTGGGATTTAATCTCTTTTACGATTTGGATGACCAGTTTCGGGCAAACGACGATCCGCTGGCGCGGAGTGAATTACTTGTTACGAAACGGGAAACTGATTTTGAGGGCGAGCGATTCAGCGGAGAGTGCTCAGTCACACTGACGGCTTCAGGGCGTTTTTCCGTGCCCATTTAGCCGCACAGCTCGAACGTTCTGTTGCTGATCCGACGAAAGTAGCCGCCATGGTATTCTTTATATGGACGAGACAGGCACTTTTGCGTCTTGCCCTCTAGCCTTCTTCTTCCCGTTGGGATGAAGACTCCGTTAATTTTGAGAAGAAATCATGGCGAAAGAGAAATTTGACCGCAGCAAGCCGCATGTAAATATCGGGACGATCGGGCACATCGATCACGGGAAGACGACGTTGACGGCGGCGATCACGAAGACGTTATCGAAGCACAATCCGAAGAACAAATTCCGGAGCTTCGATTCGATCGACAATGCGCCGGAAGAGAAGGCGCGCGGGATCACGATTGCGGTGGCGCACGTGGAATATGAGACGGCGAACCGACACTACGCGCATGTGGATTGTCCGGGACACGCCGATTACATCAAGAACATGATCACGGGCGCGGCGCAGATGGACGGGGCGATTCTCGTCGTGGCGGCGACCGACGGTCCGATGCCGCAGACCAAGGAGCACGTTCTGCTGGCGCGCCAGGTTGGCGTTCCTTACATTGTGGTATTCCTGAACAAGTGCGATGCGGTCGAGGACGAAGAGCTGATCGAGCTGGTGGAGATGGAGGTCCGCGAGCTGTTGTCGAAGTACGACTACCCGGGCGACGACACCCCGATCATCCGCGGCTCGGCGCTGGGCGCGCTGAACGGCGAGGCCCAGTGGGAGACCAAGATCGACGAGCTGATGGAGGCAGTCGACAAGTACATTCCGCAGCCGGAGCGCGCGGTGAACCTGCCGTTCCTGATGCCGATCGAAGACATCTTCTCGATCTCGGGCCGCGGCAC
>DATAYL010000561.1:0-9616 GCA_036272575.1 Bryobacteraceae bacterium
GCTTTTCCTTCAGACGAAGTGGGGCCGCTCGACAGTTGGGCATTCGCGCGATTGGCGGCGAGCTGTTTTTCCGATGTTGCCATGTGGGGAAGACTTTCGTTTCCAGCATACGGGGGCTTGTCAAGAGTTTGGCGCGCCGAAGGGCCGGAAACATTGAGTTTTTGGCTTGTGACTGATGTGTGCGGAGTCGAACTTGGCTAGGCTGTCGGCGGATGCACGCGCCGCCGTTTGGCCCTAGGCTTCGTCTTTGGCGCTGGCTTTGGATGATAAGCCGGCACGTCGGGCACCCTGCTTGCATAAAGATGACGGTACACATCGGCATTGCGCAGCACGATCTGGATATAGCCGCGCGTCTGATGAAATGGAACCGCCTCAATGAACTCCGCCTGTTCGCGGAATGGGCCCCAGGTCCGCCAGAGATTCGCTCTGCTCGGTCCGGCATTGTAGGATGCGAGCGCCAGTTCCGGCTGACCGCCGAAAGAATTGAGCAGATTGTGAAAGTAAAAAGTGCCAAGCTGCAGGTTGCGGTCGACGGTCAATAACTGGCTCGCATTCATCCGGCGCACACCGAAATGCCTCGCCAGTTCCTTCCCGTTCGCCGGCATTACCTGCATCAATCCATAGGCGTTGGCGTACGAGATAACGCGCACGTTGAACTCGGATTCCTGGCGAATGAGCGCCGCGATCAAATACGGATCCACACTTTGGGCGCGGCTATAGCGATCGATCTGACCTCGAAACGGTAGGGGAAAAGCGAGTTGCCAAAAAGCCGCCGGCGCCTGGTCGAGCGGCATATACAAATAGTTTGGGACGTATGCTTTGATGTAGCGCACGGCCTGATCAGGAGCATTACGCGCTGCCGCCTGCCTGGCAAGTTGATAGGCATACACGTTTTCCTGCTGACCATCGTTGCGCGCTCCAAACTTCAACTCGCCTTCCGCAAAATCCGTCAGGCCGGTCATTTCGAGCAACTGCGCACGCGTGATGCGCTTCTGTGCGGCCTCTCCAGGCGTGAAGCTCGGGAATTCGGGTCTGGGGGGCCATTCGATAGCTCGCAAAAACTGCAACGTGGCGGCATCCGGTACGGCTCCTTCGATTTCCCTGTTCTTCAGCCGTTCCCGCGCGACCATCGCATAATACGTGTTCGGGAAACGAATCGTCAGCTGCTCGTAACACGCCTTCGCCACTGCTAATTCGTTCTTGCGCTCTTCGTACCGGCCCAGAAAGTAGAGAGCATTACTCGCATCTGTTGATTTCGGATACGTCTCAATGTGTTTACGCAAAAGATCGTAGGTATCGCTGCCATCTGTCCGGTAGCTGTTGTACGCCACGCGCCAATGGCACCACGCCGCCCGCGGATCTTTCGAGAAGGTAGCTGCGCAGGCCTGGTAAAGCGGCAGGTAAGTATTCAGATCGTTATCGACGCGAGCCTGATCGGCAACGAAAACCAGTGCATCCAATCGCCATGGCGAAGTCGGATGCTGTTGCTCGAGGTGGTTCAGGTATTCCTTTATATCCGCGTTCCGGTCGAGTTTGCGCCGACATCGAATCAAGTAACTCAAGCGCTCGGCATCGGCTTCGCTCTCGTCAACCTTCAGCGAATTCAAATAGTCGAATGCCGCCTGAGTCTTGTCGCTCAGGTAATCCACTTCGCCCAAACGCACGCGTGCCACGTCGCGCTGCAAGCCCCCTAGTTGTGGAATGGCGGCTAATAGCTCGATGCGCGCGCCGTCCGGATTCTTTGCATCGATTAATTTCTCGGCTCTGCCCAACATCCGGTCAGCCATGGGGGGCGGATAGGCATCGCCCAGCCGGTTCTTGACGTCCACTAAGGCATTGGCCGCATCCGTCGCCTCTTTGGCCGTCGGGTAGTTGTAATAAACACGCTGATAGTATTCCGCCGCTTGCGGCAAATCGCCCGTTGCATCGAAGCTTCGCGCCAGTAGGAGGTCGCCCTGTGGCTGCGGAATGCGGTCGTAATATTTTTTGACCAGTTGCAAGGCTGATTTAGGGTCCGACGCATCGAGCGCTGCCCGAACCGCCAGCGCGGCCGCCGGCCCCGTTAAGGGTGACAGCGGGAGCTGGCGGAAAACCCGCGCCGCCGACTTATTGACTTCCGGATAATTCTTCAGCCCATATTCGGCCTGCTCACGAATGTATTGCGCGTAATCATCTAACACCGGTGCTTTTGCCGAAGCAGACGTCGCGTAATCGACCGCCGCTTGCAGGTTGTTTTGCTCGAGTTGATGCCGCGCGACTGCGATCAGGCCCGCTGCGCCCACCACCTTCGGCCCTTGCGGCTTGGCAGCAGCTTTCTTGGTATGTTTTCCGCTTCCGGCAGCTGTTGTGGAATAGACTACCCCAGGGACAACACCCAGCAGCAAAGTCAACAGAAAAAAATAGCTTCGGAAACTCCGGCCGTCCCGCTCGCTAAACCAAGTGACCCGGATAATCGGCTCCCAGCTTGCTTTCGTCTCCCGCCGCAGCGGTCTCCACGAGTTCGAGATGAAGGTAATCGACCATCGAAGGCGCCGTCATGAATTGTTTCCGATAGCTCTCGCGCGCCTTATCGATCTCGTTCTGCAAAAACATATATATGTTACTTTGTTCCCGTCCGGCGCGAGCCGCCTCCGGCCGGGCCAACTGCATTTCCGCAACGGCTACGCGTGAGAAGCGCCGCGCTTTGCCGTGCAAGCTCCGCTGCCTGGCATCTAGTTCAGCCCAAGCCGGGAAACTCGCACGCTCCCTTACCTTCTCAGACGCTACAGTGCCGTCTTCGTCTTGCTTTGTTAATTTCGGCGACGCCGGACCGATCTGCGAATGCAAAGCCTGGTTCGACTGCCGTTCGAGCACCGTAGCCGCCATCTCAGCGATTAGTTCCAGCGCGCCCATGTCGCTGTCTTTGTCCTCCACGGCGAACAGCACCGCCACTACGCGAGTTCCATTTGTCAGCGGAAACAGTTGCGCGCGTTGGCCCGCATCTTTTGACTGCAGAGCCGGGCCCACTTCGCCGGCGGTTTGCAAAGCCACCAGCGGGTCACGCGACTCAATCGCCGCCACAAACGCGCTCGCCCCGGCTGTCGCGAATTCTAAATCTTCTCGCACGTCCAGATTTTGCTGTGCCCGCAGTCGCAGCACGCCATCCTTCAAAGTGAAAATGCCGAACCGGGCAGCGTGTTGGCAGACGCCGTCACGCAGCGCGCCCATCCACTGCTCTTCATTTTCGTAGTGGCGCAAGCGCCGAAAAATCTGATTTAAATCAGCGATTAATCGCTGGCGCGCAGTGCGAGTTGCGTCCGAGCAGGCAAGCTCAAACTGGCGTTCGAGCGACTGCCACGCGGTATCAAGCGAATGCATGGTGGCTAAATCAAAAGTGTAGCCCGGCTTCAAACAATCCCGTTTCGGGCAGCGAAGACACGGGTTCGGCCAGCCGCTCGCCAGTTAGCGAACTCACCAGGTGCAGTTGCCTGCCTTCGTGAACCAGATTGACTAGCAGCTTACCGTCACTTTGCGTTAGTCCATCACCGCGCCACTCATCGCCGGCCTGCATCGCCTCGATATCCGAAAGCCGGATGTCCGGCCAGCCCTCGGCAAAGGTGAATCGAAAAAGTCCGGAGATATTGTCGAACACATCGGCCGAGACGGTCAAACCCGCGCCCTCGAACGATCCCTCCGCTTGCAAGTTGCGCAAAAGATCTTTACCGGCGCCTGTACTTGCGAACTGCCCCACGGCGTTCAATGAGCCACCGCCCCACGGATAATTTGTTGCCTCCGCCGCGAACTGCCAGTGTGGACTGAACGAAGCCAAGTCAACCGTCCCACGGCCGGAGACTTTACCCTGCGGCAAGGTCAAACCGACCTCTCCGAATCGCAGCTTGGCGCCTTCCCACACGAAATGCGAGCGCAGCGCTCCCAGGGGCTGTCCCCCAGCCATTAATTGATCCACGGCAAGATCACCTTCCAGATTGCGATTGCTTAACCAGGAGGGCAGCGATCGCCGCAAAAATCGTAGCCGCGCCCACAAACTGTCCGACCGGTCCGATGACGCGAAGGTGGTTTCAAGCTCCGCCAGATCGGCTTCCGGAAATTCGATCCGAACCCGTTCGGCGCGCTTACCACGCAGGTCATAGCGGTAACTGGCCCGCAGATCGCGCTCGCCCAGGCTAGCCACGAGATGCTCGATCTGAAAAATATTTCGATTGAATATCACGTGCGCGCGCGATTCCCGCAAGGGCGCCGAGATACCGGGCACATGAATCGCCGTGCCTGTCAGGTCGAACTGGCCGGCCCACGACGCCTCTCCAGGCTCATCTGTAACCGGCGCGTCAATCGCATTGTGAGAATAGGCGAATTGCCCGCTCACTGTCCCGCTAGTCATGGCCGAGAGAGCGGCCAGTCCGCCAAACCATGAATTTGCGAGCGGCTTCAGCTCATTGATCGGGAAATCGGCTACGCTGAGCGACGCATCCGCCCGCTGATCGCTCCACGAGTAATTGCCGCTCATTTTGAGCGTGCCTTGCTCGCCTGTCTCGAGTGCGGAGGGGCTAAAATGCACACGGTCGCCTGCTATCGTTACGTTCACCACCGGTGCATGTAATGTCGGTGCTCCCGGCAGTACAGCGCGGGCATCGCTGATGATCAAGCCGCCCGAGAGACCGCGTTCGTTCGAATAGCCAATCGCACCGCTTAACAAGCCGTGCAGATCGGCATTGTTCGGCAGCACCACTCCCAGCCGCGAGGCCAGCGGCAGCATGGCGGAAAGCGGCGCGCCCTTCAACTCAGTCATCACTGAACTGCCGCCGTGCGCGAGAAAATCCCGAGCCCGCACATGCAAAGTAACCGGAGTTGCCTGCCCATTCTCCGCCGGCGTCGTCTTTAGATCCAGGCGGTGCGCCGGTAAATCCAAATCGCCGCCATAGTGAACCGACCAGTCCTCGCCGCTTGATGGCAACAAATCCCATCGGTGCACCTGTTCCAGCCGCATCTCGCCCCTCACCTTCAGACCTCTAATTGGACCTTTGATTTCGAGCCGCGTGCTGATCGTGCCGTGTACTCCGATATCGTGCCCTTCCATCAGAGTCGTCAGCTCGCTCAAGTTGCTCGGATCGAGAAACAGTTGGGCTTCCAACCGATTCGGCAGTGTCGTGGAACTACTTGAATACCAATTCACGTCGCCGCGGATATGGCCGAAACCCATGCCGGCGCGATCCGTGCGCGCGGGCGATCCCGAAAAGCGGATGTAGATCTTCCCTGAATACTCCGGATAGATTGTCAAATCGGATTCCGAAATGTAGAGTGTCGTTTTGCGTGTACCAAGTTTGAAATTCACTCTTCCGTCGGAAACTTCGAAGGAGGGAAAGAAGTGGAGAGGGGCGCGCCGCGGCGCGGTCAAACGTTGCACCAGCTGCTGCACGTTCCAGCTGCCATTGCTCTCTCTCACCAGATTCAATGACGGATCGACCAGGCGTAGGCTGGTGAACCTGATTTCACCGAACACCAGTTTGTCTAATCGCAGACGGGCCTCGAGCGTCGGAACATAGGCGAACGGCTCGATTCCGTAACGCGGATCTTCGCTGATCGTAACTCCTTCCAGCGAAAATCCCGGACCGGAAAATAGCGTGAAATAGACCCGCTGAAAAGTCACCTTGCGCCCGAGTGACGTCTCAATGGCAGCTTGAATCGAGTGACTGAAACGCGCTGCATTGACGAACGGCGCAATGACGCCAACCAGCGCCACCACAAAAGCGAAAACCGAGATTGGCCGCAAGAAGCGCCAGCCGCTCTTTTTCTCCAAAATGTTCGTTGCTTCCGGAATGGATCTACCTTGGCGGGCGGAAATGCCGGCTGTTCCTTGGCATTCGCGGTAGCCCACCCATGAGCCTGATTATATCGTCCAAAGTGGTGGTCCCATGCCACTCTCCATGAGTCTCCCATGCTATTCTTCCGGCGTGACTGGCAGCCCCCCGCAGGATCCGGCATTCCTGTTTGACGTAGACGGCGTACTGGTGCACTCCATGCCGCTTCACACGCAAGCGTGGGAGGAATACCTGGCGTCATTGGGCATTCGGATAGACGATCTCGAACGCCGCATGCACGGTAAACGGAATGCGGAACTGGTGAGCGAACTGATCGCCGAAGGTCTGCCTGAGTCAGAGGTCTTTGCGCATGGCGCGCGCAAAGAGCAGTTGTGGCGGGAAATGATCCTCCGCGAAGGAGTTGAGCGTTTTCAGGTAGCCGGCCTCATGGACTTTCTCGAGAAGTACCGGAGCGTACCGAAAGCGGTTGCTTCCAACGCCGAACCCAAAAACATCGACTTTGTGCTCGATCAATACGGACTTCGCCCATATTTTCCTGTGGCGGTCAGCGCCCTCGAAGTCGACCGCCCCAAGCCGTTCCCCGATATCTACCTAGAAGCGGCGCGGCGCCTGGGAGCGAAGCCGGAACAGTGCATTGTTTTTGAAGATTCGCCCACCGGCTTGCAGGCTGGTCTGGCAGCGGGCATGCGCGTGATCGGCATACACACAACACCAACTGACTTGACGGGATCCGAGCTCGAAGTGCAAGACTTCACCGATCCCAAGCTCGATGAGTGGCTTGCTGGAGAAATTCCGGTCGGTTAAAGACCGCAGGTGCGTTCCACAAAGGAAGCTGGCCGACGCGTTGCCGCGCCAGCCTGGAACCGCACCTGCGATATATCTGCCCGTTGCTATTCAACGCCGATCAGACTCAGGCTCCAGTTTTGCCCCGGCGTGCTGTTGACGATGCCGTAGCCGATCCGGATGGGGCCGCCCGTGAGGTACGAGGTGTTGGCGAATGAGGGACCAAGTTGGACGCAGCTATCGTAATCGCGGCAGAGCGAAAGGTAGAGATTGCTACCGTCGTTTTTCAACTGAATGTATCTGACTCCGTTCCAGCCGCCGGCCACAGCTACGCCCGATTGTACGTCGCCGGAGACGTAGTTGCCAGCGGTGCCAAACTTGGAAATTCGGCACGAGCCGCCTGCGCTGCTGAAAGGCGCCGTCGATCCAGAACCGCAGTTGAGCCCTTCCCATCCTGTGCTGCCGTCTCCCCACCCGAAGAACACTTGCCGGTAGTTGACGTTATCGATGAGAAGCGAGCGGATCGGCAAGGTTACGGTATAAGGAGCCGTGGGCGGCGTCCAATAACGTATAAAGAACGAACCGCTTCCGCCGAGGGGAGCAGTGGCGACTTCGTAGCCGTTCGCGTTGGTGGTCGTGGTTGAGCCGATTGTTCCTCCGCTCGTAAGCGAGAGCTTGGCGGCGGGAGTGATGGGCCGGTGTTCGTAATAGTAGGTCCAGGTATTCGTAGCCGTGCATATTGCCGGGTCAAATAGACCTGACGTGATTATGTAGACATTCCCAGCGGTGCAGGTGGCCGGAATTGCCGCGTAGGAACCATAAAGCGCAGTCCCTGCAGGACCTGCAGGTCCGGTGGCTCCCGTAGCCCCGGCAGGTCCAGTCGGACCGGCGGGTCCAGTCGGCCCGGCAGGGCCGGCGGGTCCCGTAGCACCCGTGGCGCCAGTAAGTCCAATTGGTCCAGTGGCTCCTGTCGGGCCAGCGGGTCCGGCGGCTCCCGCAGCACCCGTTGCGCCAGTAAGTCCAGTGGCTCCTGTCGGGCCAGCCGGTCCCGTGGCGCCAGTAAGACCCGTGGGTCCGATGGGACCAGCGGCTCCTGTCGCTCCGGTCGGGCCAGCAGGTCCAATAGGACCAGCAGGTCCGGTTGCACCCGTAGCGCCGGTCAGGCCAATGGGACCTTGCGGCCCTGTCTGTCCGTCGGCGCCTGCTGGACCGGCTGGCCCAATAGGTCCAGCACCACCTGTGGCCCCGGTGAGCCCGATTGGACCTTGCGCGCCTGGTTGCCCATCGGCTCCGGCCGGACCGATCGGACCGGTAGCTCCCGCTGGGCCGGTTGCGCCTTGTGGTCCCTGGATTCCAGGCAATCCCTGAACTCCTTGTGGCCCCATAGGACCGGCTGGTCCAGCCGGCCCAGCCGGTCCGATCAGCGAGCCAAGTGCTTGCCAGGTCAGTCCACTCGGTGTCGTCGGATCGGTTTGAAGCACGAACCCGGCGCTAGTCGGCGCAGCCAGCCGAATGGGCGTGTCTCCGTCAGACGTAACGAGGTCGCCCTTCATCGTCGGTGGCGTCGCCGAGACCGACGGCGGTGTACTCACAACGACATCAACTATGCTCTGGGTGGTCGTCGTATCAGGCACGCTCCACGTCTCGCTATAGGTAGGTAACGCACCGCCCGGGCCGAAGAGTTGATAGGTGACCGTGTAGTGAAACGGAAAGGTGGCGCCGGCAGTAGGCTCGAGCGCGATGCTAAAGCTTCCGTTAACCAGCGGAACCTTCTGGGTGTTTGGCAATACGGAATGGCTGCCGCTCGACGTGAAGCGCGGCCACGTGATTTGCAGATACGATCCAGTACTCACCGTTTGACCGGTCGCGGTATAGACAGTGTCCGCGATTGGCGTTAGCGCGCTAGCAGCGACTAATGGGAGCAGCAATAGGGTGCAGAGTTTGTAAGTCATTACGAAAATTTCGATTGCCGTGCGCAGGCAGCTCCGCTCGCCGGGCACTTCGACGCACGGGCCATCCTGTTCGCGGTGCTGGCCGTGGAGAGCTTGTATTGCTTGATGGGCTTTCACGGATCGGTCTCCTGGAAATGGAAATAGAAAGACCCGGAGGAGCGAACGGCTCTCCGGGTCTGCCGAAACGTAGCATGCTCCGGGTGCCCAGTCGGATTGAGCGTCAGCCGCGGAACGTGTGTAAGTTGTTGGAAGTGCGCGAGTAGTAATTATTTTGAAACGTTGTGACCGATTCGCGTGAAGCCCACCGGCGGCCTGCTCTGGTGGTCCTGCTGCACCGGAGCCTTTTCGCGCGCACGGTGGCGATTGCTACAATCCCGGATGATGTTCACCGGTATCGAGCATTTCGCGATCGCATCCCCGAATCCCAAACGGCTCGCCGAATGGTACGTGGCCAGCCTCGAATTTACCCTCAGCTATGAGTACGCGGGTAATTACTTTGTGGAAGCGCGCAATGGTTCCTTGATCGAAATCATTCCGGCCGAAGGCGAGCGCGCCGAATCCAGCATGCGATCGCCCGGCATGAGACATATTGCCATCCTGGTCCACGACTTTGATGGAGCTCACAACCAGCTGGCATCGCAAGGGATCAAATTCGAGGGCGAACCTTACACCAATCAAGGCAACCGGCTGTTATTTTTCAAAGACCCCGACGGCAATCTTCTTCATCTCATCCAACGCGAAAAGCCATTCCCCGCTTCCAAAACTGCGGCAACGCGGTAATCATGGGCCCCGCTCCGCCCCTCCGCCGCTCAAGACGCGGCGAGCGCTCTCCGGTACACAACGCTTGCTGAAAAGGATCTTCCGCGCTTTCCACTACCACGACTTTCGTTTGATGTGGCTAGGCGCCTGTACCTCGAGCATCGGCACGTGGATGCAGATTCTGGCGCAGAGTTGGCTCGTTTATCAGCTCTCGAAGTCATCCGTCTACCTCGGCCTCGATACTTTTTGCGCGCAGATCCCTATCTTCCTTCTCTCGCTGTTCGGCGGTGTCTTCGCCGACCGGAA
>DATAYL010000562.1:0-5253 GCA_036272575.1 Bryobacteraceae bacterium
GACCTGTACGGCATGCAGGCCGAGAAAATGCGGGATTCTGAGATCGCCGTGCTGAGTACTCCAGTTCAAGATGGGAAGTCCGGGGCCGCCATCGGGTGCACCGACAGTATGTGACCCAAAATGCTTTGACTTTGCCACGCGCTCTTGTTCAGGTGTTTGCCTTAGCATGAAGCCGCCACCTGCCGCTCCGATTAGAGAAAGCAGGAGCCCCAGCCGAAGTGCCCACGCCCATGAGGATGGCCTTATCTGTTGACGCCAAAGCGCATAGGTCATTGCAGCCATGGAAAACCACAGAGTGGCAATCGAAATGCCCATGACAATAAACGCGGCGGCATCGAAGGAGGTTGCCATGTTGAAATGGCTGGTTGTTCCACGCGCTGCTTGCATGTCGATGATGACAATTTCAATGGCGATGGACGCCGCAAACACTCTCGCGGACCAAGCGCGGACTTTTCGCCAGTCTTTCAAGTAACTCGCGAGCCATGCCATGCAAAGGCAAGTTATCGCACTCGATAGAGCGAACTTGGCCGGTTTGATCCAGGCGTCGATGCCTGTGATTTGTCTGGAATCGAACTGAGTTGCGATGACGCAGGCGACCAGATCGAAGATCATCACCAAACCCACGGCAGTGAGCGATGGACTTACCATCCAAAGCTGGGTCAGCCAGGACCGTGTTCCTGAAAGTATTGATTTCATGCGCTCCTCCCCGGACGCGACTCCTGATATGCGCGACAGCAACAGAACCACGTTGTTCTAACGCTGAGTGTAGGAGGAGCAGTTTGTAGGCGAAAGAACGAAAGCGCAATCGCAGCGTTCGATGACGTGAGCGCGTCTTGAGCCGAATGAACGCAGGTTCGATTCAGAGACCGGGAATGCGAGCCCGGAGCGCACGTGCCTGCCGCTCACTCACCTCGACTTCGGAGGTTTTGGCATCGTCCATGACAAGAACAAAACTACGAGGATCGGATCGAATCTCTTTCACGCGTCTTAGATTGACCAGAGCGGAGCGCCGGGCGCGAAAGAACCCCTTGGATGCCAACGCATCCTCCAGTTCTCCCAGCTGATAATTAACCCAGTATGTGTCATTCTCCACATGCACTCGGACGATGCCGTTGTCCATATAAAAGAGCAACGCGTCTGCCGGGTCGAGTAAGAAAACGCGGTTAGCCTTCCTGGCCACGATCTGCTCCATCGGGCGTGGTTGATCGTCCAGCAATCGGTCTACACTCCGGTTTTCTTCCTCGCGAAACGGGGTCGAGGTCAGCAGTCTGCCGACGCGATCGATCATCTCTCGCAGATGGGCCTCCTCAATGGGTTTGAGCAGGTAAGCGACAGCGCGCTCTCGAAAGGCCTCTAAGGCATACTCGTGAAAGCCGGTCACAAAGATAGTCAGCGGCCGTGGGATTTCTTTGGAAAGCCCTTTCAGAATCTCGAATCCATTGAGTCCCGGCATCTGAACGTCGAGAAAGATAAGCTCCGGCTGGAGGCGTTCAATCATCTCCACTGCTTCAAGTACGTTCGTAGCCTCGCCAACAATTTGAATTGCGGGCCGATGGTCTAGAAGCTTGCGTAAGCGAGCACGCGCCGCTTGTTCGTCGTCTGCCAGAAACGCACGAATCTGCATCTCGTCACTCCGCAATCGGGATCTCCAAGGTTGCGCGGCTTCCACCACTCGGTACATTGACTAGCGTAAGGCCAGCCCCTCCGCCATACATCGTCTGAAGACGTTCCCGGATATTCTGCAGGCCAACGCCTGCACTGGACCCGTTGCCTGATGGGGACGATCCCTCGGCCTGATCCCGCTTCCCGAGGAGCCCGATTCCATCGTCTTCAACACTCAACAAGATCGATCCGCCTCTGCGCTTCGATTGCACCAACATCCGGCTCCTGCCAACCTTGGGTGCGATGCCATGCTTGATCGCGTTTTCGACCAGAGGCTGCAAGATCAGCGACGGAACCGCAGTGTGAGCGATCGAAGGTTCCAAGTCGAATTCAACGACCAGCCTCTCTCCAAAGCGAATTTGCTCAATGTCGAGATATGTCCTCAGGAAGTCCATCTCCTCATCCAGTGAACTGAATGGCCGATCTGCGTGAAGGAGCACATAGCGAAAGATGCTGGCTAGGCGCATCGTGATCGTCTCCGCTTTCTCAGGATCGGAAACAATAAGGGAAGCAATCGTGTTGAGAGAGTTGAATAGGAAGTGAGGATTGATCTGAGCGCGCAAAGCGCGAAGCTCCGACTCCACTAGTTGACGATTTAGTCGTTCTTCAAGCCGGATGCGGTTGATGCGCTCTTCGTCATGATCAATTTCATCCAAACGTCTCCCCGCATGAAGCGCGATCTCCTGCAAAAAGTCAATTTCTGTGCTAAGCAGGACCTTTCTCTTTCCACTGCGCGAGATCGCGAATTGCAAGGCGTCGCCCTGAAGTGGGATCGGGATAGCTAGCTCTCGCGATTCTTCGAAGCCCACCGCCGCATTGTGGATAGAGAGTTGGTCCAGACTTATCCCGAGCACCGTGGCGCTCAAGGCTTGCATAGCGGTCAAGACCGCCGATTTGGAATCCCACAATCCGAGTTGATCGCGGAATTCACGGATGGCAAGGCGCGTATCGGGCTTGCCGAAGACTTTGCGTTCCACCAGGAAATCAGTCCATCTCGTCAAACGCCCGTAAAGGAGCATCGCACAACCCGTGATAGCCGCAATCAGAAGAATGCCGAACGCGGCGGGATGTGTGACAACCTGCGGCAATGACTTGATAGACCGAAAGATGGCGATTGCTGCAAGCAAAGCCAAGGCTGCCCCGACAAGGAACCGAAGCGCTTGTTTCGCAAAGATGTCTGCTGTTCTGAATCTGGAGAAATAGAAGAGAGCTCCGACAACTACCAACACCGCGCTTTGAAATTTCGTAACCGTGACGACGCGAGCCAGGATCGCTGGAAGAGAGTGGTCGGCTTCGAGACCTGCACTGACCGAGCTAAGGAAAAGGCCGGTAAGGATGAGGGTGACGGCTACACGGTCGGTGATGTTGTTCAACGTGCCCGGTAGCAGTACGATTCCCCCAACCGCCGTCAATGCCAGGCCGTTATAGAACGTCAGATTTCCGACAGTGTCCTGCTTTAAGAGCGATTGCTGCCCCAGTGCATACAAGAGATCGGTATTGCCCCACGCTCCGAGAACCAACACCAAGGCAATCAACGTACCGCTGCACACAGCGTAGTACACGAGAGCGTTTCCAACCTTACGCCGAGCATCGGAAACGGCATTGTCTCGCCAGATCATCAAAATGCTCAACGGCAGCATCGCAGCCGAGGCAAAGCCAATCGCTCGTATCTGCTGCACAAGAAGACAGCCATGAGTACAACCCAGCAAGAGGGCTACATTTTTGGCGAGACCTGCGCAGTTCGCAATCAGGATGCACACGGCAAATAGGAATCGCGGGCGACGGTCCCGCCCCCCAGAGCGATGGACAAGTGTGAGGAGCAACGTCGCCAGCATTGTGCCGATAGCGAAGCCGTACGCTTGGCCGACCAATTCCGTCGTCGAAAGTGATTCCATCGCGCCTGCGACCCCAAACAGGATCGTTTACAGTTTCCTACGACTTCAACGTGATCCGTCCGCAAAAAGACGCGAACGCGGCAAATTGCTCCTGAGCGTCTCTCAGGTCGGATCTTAAGTAATAACGGGTCGCGGTCGAAAAATCCGTCTGTGCGTGGCTATCTACGTCCCGGTCGTTCAGCCCGCCAATTGACGCGTTCACCTGAAACTCTCCGCGTCCGCTCTTCGGTGCTCACTCAAGTCCCCCTCCGCAGATGACACTGCCGGTATTTCAAGGAGGGGCATATGGCACGGTTTCAGATCTACTGCATCGTCGGCGCGCTGGCTCTGCTGCTCAATTCAAACACATACGCGCAGTCGAACTCTGTCACGACCCCAACCCCCAACTCCGATCCACCGTCCACGATAACTGCTCCGCTCCCTACAGCCCCTGCGGCGCAGACCGGGACCGGATACACCTTTCCTGACGGCAAGCAACAGTTTCGCAACTATCTCTTCAATGGCTTTGGGCCACCGGCGCTGATCGGCACTGCGATTGGAGCGGCATTTGACCAAAACAAGCCGGCCCCTCCTGAGTGGGATTCCGGAGCTGAGGGATATGGGGAACGATATGGGTTCCGATACGGAATGAATTTGATCAACACATCAACGAAGTACTCCCTGGGGGCCTTGATGCATGAAGACGTTGCGTATCACCGCTGCGCCTGCCATGGCATTCTCCGCGGAGCGCGTATGCCGTCGTCTCTACTTTGACTGCAAAAACGAAAAGCGGGAAGACGACCTTTTCCATTCCAGCCTTTGTCTCGCCATATGCCGGTTCCTTTGCGGCAGTCAATGCCTGGTATCCGAGCCGCTATGAGCCCGCGGACGCATTCCGCATTGGCAGTACGTCGTTCATCTTCACGGTCGTGGGCAACTTCGTGGCTGACTTCATTGCCCCTCGCCGCTGAGGGAGACCGGAAATCAGTCGCTGGAGGTCGTGATGCCGGAAGAGACAAATACGCAGGTGACCCGCAGGGCAATGCTCGGTTTAACAACGGCAGCCGTGGCAGGCTCTCTTGCTGCGTGCAGCCAGTCGCATCCCGCGATATCCACTGCGCCTTTGAGACGGCGCTTCGTGGGCAAGTCAGTTCTTATTACGGGGGGCACCTCTGGTATTGGACGGGCAGCCGCCGAGCAGTTCGCTGCCGAAGGAGGCACTGTAGCGTTCTGCGGGCGGCGGGCAAACCTTGGCCACGAAGTGGAGAACGGCATCCGGTCGCGCGGCGGCGAGGCCACCTATATTCAGGCGGATGTCAGGGACGAGAGCCAAGTGAAAGCATTTGTGGATCAGACCATTGACAAATATGGCCGACTCGACGTGGCCTTCAACAACGCGGGCATTACGCTGGAAAAACCCTTGCACGAGTACACATCGGCGGAGTGGGATGACGTGCTCAGTACAAACCTTCGTGGTGTCTTTCTCGCCATGAAGTATGAGATTCCATACATGCTGACCAATGGCGGTGGCAACATCGTGGTTACATCGTCGTCGAACGCCATCGCGACGACTGCTCACCGTTCTGCGTATACGGCCAGCAAGCGCGGACTCGTTGGGCTCGTTCAGTCCGCTGCTCTCGACTACGTCTCGAAAGGCATCCGCGTGAACACTCTCATACCTGGCACCACAGACACGGCGTTGGTTAGAAGAGTCGCG
>DATAYL010000563.1:0-6365 GCA_036272575.1 Bryobacteraceae bacterium
GTCAACGCCGCAGTTTCGGGAGTGGCCGGTGCCGGTGTCATTGCGGCTCGGCGGGCGTTTCGTTGACCGGCATTGACCCCGTTACCCAGCAGTTAACATTCAACACTTGGCGGCTCTGATCGATAAGAGCAGCGGACGACACGCTACAAGATCGGCGATATATCTGAACTATCCCGAATACGGGTAAGCGTCGATGAACCTCCACTGCACGCCGTAGCCGTCGACCGGCTCAACGACCACCGCACCACCGTCTGTGCGCGTCGCCTTGACGCCAACACTGGCAAGGTGGTGCTCGACTGCGCCGAGATCGCCTACCTTGAAACTCATCCCGAAGTGTCGGTCACTCGTTTCGTCTACCGCGCCCTGATACGGACTATCGGGGCGCAGTACTGCGAATTCGAGAACCGATCCTGCGAGATCAAAGAAAGTGCTGTCCGCATCCAGCTCCCGGTTGTATTGTTTGCCCTTAGGAGTCGCCTGGAATGCGTTGACGCAGAAATCCTCTACCCTTTTCGGGTTCTGCGTTAGGAACGTGTGGTGTGAGCAATGTTCGAGTTGCAGCGGATCATCCTCGGAAGGAGACGGCAAGCTCCAGTCCGGACGGAGCCTCGGATCACCCTTGACGGAGTAGGTTTCGCGATGGGCTTCTCCCATTTCAAACACCTCCCAGCAGATGCCCGTGTCCTCGGGTTCAGTAAAGAAGAAAAGAATATCGTCTGCCAGCAACGACGGACTCAGCCGTCGCGAATCCATCGGGCCTTTCAGATCCCAACACCTGACTCCAAGAGATCGAACGTGCTCTGCGGCCTCAACAGCATTGTCCGTATACCAGGCGACGAAATCCAATGGATGGCGCACCACCACGTCCGGTCTCGGGGAAAGTGGCAGATACAGTACGTCCAACACTACGTCGGCCAGATGAATAAAAAAGGAATAGTTTACCGGGTAGTCGCTATTTATCTTCGAGAAGTCATACTTCTCTTCCCATCTCACGCCCTTTCGGCCAAATGTCCTCTCGAACCATTTTCCCGCCTGCTCAAGGCCTGGATCGGGCACGGTGAGAGTCGGATGAAACATCATTTCTATTCTGAAGGTCATCATCACTCCAAATCTCAGCCTCATAGAGAGGGCTTGTCCAGTGTCACCAGGTTGAGCCGACGTTCAGTATGATTGACGGCCCGCTTGATCACGTTACATCCTCAACTTGCTGCCGTATAGAGCTCGTATGCATCGGTCGCGCTAACTCCATCATGCACAATTGCGCTGATGGCTCGAGCCATTTGCCCTGGGTGTTCGGCCTGGAATATATTGCGCCCCATATCGACCCCGTGAGCACCACACCCCATGGCGTCGGCCACGAGCTGGAGAGCCTCACGCTCAGGTACCTTCTTGCCGCCAGCGACCACTAGCGGGACCGGGCAGCTTCCCACGACGCTATCGAAATCTTCACAGTAGTACGTTTTAATTACTTGCGCGCCCATCTCCGCAATGACCCTGGTCGCAAGTCGAAAGAACCGCGACGTGCGCTCCATTTCCCGGCCGACAGCAACGACACCCAGCACCGGCATTCCGTACCGCATGCCATCATTGATCGCCCGCGATAGGTTCGCCAAACTAGCAGTTTCGTTGTCTGAGCCGAGATAGACCTGGACCGCCACGCATGCAACATTTAGGCGGAGCGCGTCGTCGATGTCAGTGGTAATTGTTTCGCGGCTCACGTCCTCAGACAACACAGTGCTTCCAGCAGAGCACCGCAGAACAATGGCCTTACCCGTATCCGGCCGCACCCAGGTGCGCAGCACACCTCGTGTCGCCATCAACACATCGACGTGATCGAGCAGCGGCGCCACGGCGTGATCAACACGTTCCATTCCCGGAATAGGACCGAGCATATACCCATGGTCGAACGCAGCCATTACTACGTTTCCCGACCCACGGCTGAACAAGCTCGCAAGCCTCGCCTTCATGCCCCACTCATAGTGCTCCGATCCTTTTATATCAGAAGCAACGAAGTCCTCTGCCGTATTTACGGCAACTCGCGGACCGGCCGGCTCATCGCCTATATCGAAATCAGGCATTACCGATGGCTCTCATCAGGTCGGTTGAAGAAAGGCGTTACGCACGGACGATTCCAAAGTTGAACCGTGACATCGTTCATGCGTGCGAGGCACATTTGGAATCCAACCTGCTCCTGGACTGTCAAGAGTTCTCCACAGTAGCTCGCGGAAACACTAATATTCTTCTCATGAAGGACCGCGGCAGCTCTCCTAAAAACTATGCTTAGCTCCATCAACGTTGTAGCACCACTACCATTGACAAGCAGCAGAACTTTTTCACCCGAGCCGATCTCTAGATCTGCGATGAGCATCTTCAACATAAGCTCGGACGTCACATCAGCACTCAACATTGCAGATCGGCCGCCGCCCCCGCCCTCGCCGTGCTGGCCCGCGCCGATCTCCATCTCGCCGTCGTTAAAATCAGAGATCAATTGACCCGTTGCGGGATGAGTAGCGCCGGACGCGGCGACCGCCACCGTTGCCATGTTATCGGCGAACCACTGAGCGATATCAGCCACCTCGTCCAACGGACGGCCCTCCGCGGCCGCCGCCCCGGCAATATGCAACAACGGCACGATGCCCACGAGTCCACGCCGGTCATCGGCATTGGACCGAGGAGCGTTGGCAATGTCCTCTTGCGTATTAACTCGGCGTACATGTAGCCCCTCCTTCACAGCGGCCCGCATCACGGCATCACCGGTCAGCATGTCTCCGGAGTGATTGAGCACCACGAGCAGAGTCCCGTGACCTCTGTCAGCAAGCCGTAGTGCCTCCAGTACGTCCTGAGGTCCGGGCGCGGCGAAAATATCGCCAGCAACGGCCACATCCAAACATCCATCGCCCACGATGCCCGTCAATGCCGGCTCATGCCCTGTGCCCCCAAGAGACACAATGGTGACCCGATTCGCCGATCCCAGACGACTATTTACCACCAGCTTATTGCTGGAGCCAGCCAGATTGATGTACTCTGGGAAAGCTGCCGCCAAGCCTTCCAGCAATTCCGTCGTGATATCTTCGGGACTATTCAGCCACTTTCTCACTTCGCCGATTACCTCTCAGACTTTTCGGGACCTACACAAGCAGGGTCCGCAAACCCCGCGAAAAACAATGCTACGGACACAGCCCCAGGGTCGGGCGTGCCGACAGATCGAGCGCCTAGATTCTTTGCCCGCCCGTATCGAGCGCTATATCGGCTCGTCGACTCCGCTCCTTGGTGCGCTGCGTCAGAGGCTGCAAATATGCGCTCTTGTATAGCCCCACTACTGCTCGCCAAAACTGCGGTAGCAGGAAGCAGTGCGTCCATCATCGTCTTGTCGCCACACCGAGCCGGCGTTACTTCCATAAGGGCATCCAAGCCACACGTAAACGCACTCGTCAGGTCGACCGACTCGTCAGAGTTTACCTTGGCAATACCCTCGGCCATACCAGTCAAAAACGCGCCCCAGAGCACACCGGAAGAACCGCCGACGGTTCGGGTTACACGCTCGGCAGCGACCCCGATCAGGCTCGAAAGCGGGGCGGCCCCTTCAGCGCATACTGCCTCGAGAATGGACGATACCTTCCGCATGCCGACCCCATGGTCGCCGTCGCCACACACAGCGTCGAGGCGGGACAACTCCTCGCTGTTGTCCGCAAGACGCTGCGCAGCAGCGCGAATCCGTCGCTTAAATTCCGACACTGGAACGGCCATCGATTCTGCTACTTCAGCGCTAGAGCAGACAGGTTGCTCGTTGTTCATCCGGATCGCTCTGTAACAAGCGTCACGTCCAGCGGCTCCGCCAGCATTGCCTGGATCTGAGGTAGAGCTGTTTTCATTCTGTCTGTATTAAGATGCGTCTCGAACGCCTCATGATCAGTGTATTGTTCAATGAGGACGACCTTAGCTCCGTCAATTTCGTCATGAACTATGAAGTCTACGCACCCATCCTCTTCAGACTTCACAGCTCGGGCGACGTTTAGCATTAGCGTCGCTAGCTTGTCGTGCATCCCGGCCAATGGCTCAAGTTTTACCACCACGGTTACTGCCATCGTCGCTCCTTAACTCTTTCGCCAAAAGGCGAGTACCACTTATCAACCGGCCGAGTCTCGGACGGGGAGGTGCTAGAATCCCACGCCGTTCGCCTGGCCGTTCCCTCGAGCCGCAATCCGGCCAGTTTGCCGGTCACGTTGATCGCTGCAACCGGGCCCCGCTGCGCAGACTTCGTCGGTGCGCTGCGCACCCTGAAAACGTGGCGGGCGAGCCTTCGCGGATTTCTTCGGATAAATTCCCGGCCACGATCACGCCCAAGCCCCGAACTTACGGAAGGCCGAGGTGTAGTCATAGGAATGATCCTTGTAGCGCGCGACCCACGCGTTCTCTGCCGCCGTCAGCGGGCGATGGATGTCCACGTTTGTGGGTGCGCCAATCCTCTGCGCGATCTCCGCCAGGACGGACTCGTCTAGCCCAAACAGTTTGACTGCATTCGAACCAACCATCTTCGCGGTGGACTGAAAGTCAATATCGGCGAACGTGTCCCTCAGTGCAAGGAAAGTCCGGTTCGGCTCATCGGGATCCTCTGTGTAGGCCCATGTGCCCTCGCGATGGGGGTAATCTCTACCCCACATCATGTTTTCAACGAAGGACTCTTCCGCCACCGCGTCGGCCGCCTCGAACGAAGCCATAAAACTCCCTCCGATAAAGACGTTCCGCTGCATATAAACACTCGGGGGATTCGGGAGGACGCTACGCAGGGCCGGGGGCGCCGACATCCATGAGCTATCCAGCTCAACAGCCCACTCACGCCACCAACGACCAGGCTGCTCTGTCAAGACAATCTTTATTCCTGGGAAGCGCTCGAACACACCGGCAAAAATCATGCGCAGCGTCCCGCGCCGTGAGGGCCAAGTGACCTCGACCTGCACCAGGGGCAGTGAATGCGGAAGATCGTATCTGAACCCGGGAATAACAGTTCCACCATGCGTGTCCAGCACTACGCCGGACTCCTCGACAACCTCCCAGAACGGCTCCCATGCTGGATCGTCATACTGTGGCACGTCTGGTGGCGGCATTGACGGCCAGTTGACGATCCGAATCCCAGCTGCGACTGCCGACCGAACTTCCGAAATGGCGGCGTCCACACTCCAGGTCGGAACGTGGGCGAGCCCAAGAAGACGATCGGGCGCTTCACTGCAAGAGGCTGCTAGCCATCGGTTGTATGTCTGGATTCCGATCAAGGTGAGCTCGAGGTCCCGGGGACTGGGCGAGGTGACTATGGTCGGCCCACGGAGCCCTGCAAGTTGGAAGGGGAACGGGTCGCGGCTGAAACTCCCATGGAACATCAGCTCTGCCGCGATTCCATCAGTATCCATGTCGCTAAGGCGAGCCGCCATATCGAAATGACCGAGAGTGCGATCATTCAACTGATGCCGCCGAGTCCGGCCCGGTGACTCGCCCCAGATATTCGCCGGAGCCTGTTCCTGGCTCATATAGCGCCCAAGATCGTCCACATATGCGGCTGGGCAATAGGGCCGCAAGTCCTCGAACCGGGGGCTCGCGTGGCTGTCAATTGAAACGATAACCAACCGGTCATCGCCATCAGTTCCTACTTTCGCATTCATTCCTCGTTACCCCTATCAACGGTGATCGGACTACGACTCGACTCGACTGAAGTACTTGTTCAGCTACTGTAGGATTGCTTTCGGTCCTGTCACGCATTCTACGTTGAAAGCACCTCTCAATCAACCGTTTCGCGCATCATATTCTTGGACTTTTCTGTTGCATTCAATACTTGCTACCTGGCAGAGTTCTCTCGACGTTCCCCGGTACGCATCGGGCGTGGCCCGCCCAAGGTACAATTGCGACTACTAAGCTATTGGCCTCCAAGGGCTCGAAGGGTTCAGCAAGACAAAACTTCCATGTCGTATGGAATACACCACATAGTGTGTATTGAACAGGCGCGGGAAACCCGGGACTTGGCCAGGCCTCGAAAAGTCGAGGTTGTCTACAATACCGTAAGTGTTCACATGACTGTCCGTGCGGAACGAATCCAGCAGCGCCCTGGCGTCGATGCTTTCGTGCAGAGTTTTGAGCCTATCCACGATCACCCTAGCCCCCAGCCAACTGATGAGGCTAAAGCTGCCAATATTCGCGTGTGGCGCATATGCCTTCATTTCAGAAAGGAAGCTTCTAATACCCGGAATCTTGCTGTCCGAAGAAGGCAGAACGTTGCTATTCGTCACGAGAACGCCATCTGCCAACGGACCCAACGCATCAACAACCTCATTTGGGAAAATCGGGGCGGAAGCAATCACTTTCAGGTTGGGAGCCAT
>DATAYL010000564.1:0-2671 GCA_036272575.1 Bryobacteraceae bacterium
CGTCGCTACGAGCCAGTTCGAGCTTTCGTGCTGTATGGCTGTTCGAGACACCATCTACGTAGGAACGGACGATGCACGCATGCTGCGGCTGAACCATGGGGACGGTGTGCTCGATCCTATCGAGGGGTTCGACAACATCGCGGAGCGGGCTGCTTGGTTTGCCGGTTCGGCAATTGTTAATGGGCAGCGTCTCGGGCCACCGCTGGGCATTCGCTCGGTTGCGGCCAACTCGAACGGGAGCATACTGTTCGTCAACGTTCACGTGGGAGGCATTCCGCGTTCAATGGATGGCGGAAGGACCGGGCAACCCACCATAGATATCAACTGCGACGTTCATGAGGTGCGCGCGCATCAGGCAGATCCGGACATCGTCGTCGCGGCGTCCGCTATCGGCCTTTGCATTAGCCACGACGCAGGAGCAAGGTGGGCCATAGAACGCGACGGCCTACACGCATCGTACTGCTCTGCGGTAGCGTTCTCGGGCGATGACATTCTTGTCTCCGCGTCGACAGATCACTTTGCGACCCAGGGAAAAATTTATCGTCGGCGGATCAGACCGGATGGAGACATAGTGGCCGTCGAAGATGGCCTGCCTACGTGGATCAACGGTATCGCGGATACCGGTTGCATCGCCACAGACGGCTCAACGATGGTGGTGGTTGAGACAGAGCTGGCACCCTGTATCTGTCAACTGAGTTCGGGCTGGCTTGGTCACGGAGCAGCAGCGAACTACCAATCCCGAGTTCCGTTCTAATCTGTTGACCAAAATCGAACAGCTCAGGCGTGCTCCCAATTCAGTTATTAGCTTGGAAGGATCGAATTACTCGCGAAAACGGCTAAGTGTTTACCTTCGAGTTGTTCGTGGATTGTCGCCTATGGTGAGATTGGCCTTACACGGCTTCATGGCAGCAAGACTCGGCCTTCCTGTTCATTGCCCGAGAATAAGCCCGCTCATCCGATAACAGCGCCAGCGTTTCTCGTGTGACGCAAATGTCCCCACTCTCTTTTTCCATCCTCCATTCTTGTCAGAGGCTTACCAAACGATCCTCAGTCCAACTTCGTAATCGAGGATAAATCCGTGGCCAAGACGCAGGGCTTCGAGATAATCCGGAGCCCGAAGCAAGCTCCGTCCACCCTATGTGCAGCAGATAAGCGAAGCCGTTTCAAGCGGAATTAAAAAGCGGTGGGATGCAACCTCGGTCCGTTTAATCCTCCCCAGAACAGCGATTCGAAATTACCGGCGCGATCGGACCATCGGGCGGAGGCTGTTGTTCCCAACAACGCCGGCGGCGCAGCACGACGGCCGCCCACACATGATGGGCAGGTCGTCGCGTTTCGATTGCATCCTGAATGTCGAGGACGCGAACATCCCACTCCCACATGTGCAGCGTGTCGCAACCGTACACGAACTTTTCCTGCCGGTGCAGTTTGAATTCGTGCAGAGCTTCGATCGGGTCGACGTAGAACGGCTCGCTGGATCAGGCGCTTGGAGGAAACGGGAATAACCAGCCTACGATGGTGCCTGACCCGGGCCTTCTGAAGGCAAGCAGGATGGGCTCGCGCTGACCCGCTCCCGTAGGACTGTTCTCAACGACGGCGGCGAGACTTGAACTGAGCCAGCCACCGCTGCTCGTTTGTCATCCGCCTTCCGCTGAATCGCGCTCGATCTTCACAAAACGTTTACATGCTTCCAGAGTCTTCTAGTTCCGGCCGTGTGTCCAAGCGCTAGAAGCCATCGCGGTACAAGCCGACATACGAGGCCTGGTCATGCAAATGCTCTGGTGGCTATTGAGTGTGCTTAGAGCAACTCGGGAAAAAGGGACGAGAAGTCACCACGGAATAAATGAGCTGGTGGCGGGTATGCAATATAGACAGGCGGAGAACAAGTGATGACTAACATGTGTAAGTTCTGTGGATGCACGGAATCCGAGGCAATTGCCGACGCGAGAACGATCGGCGTAGAACAAGAGTTTCAAAGTGGCATTTACACCTGCTGCCAAATCGCAGACTGGGCGCAGGAGCAATGGTTAGCTTGGGTTGAAGCGACAGAGCAAGATGCCGAGCACGCTGGTGAAGTGATGAAGGAGCCCGAGCTCGACGAGGCTCAAGGCATACTCGTGCCGGTCCGCTTTCGCCGGCCAGTCCCCTGGTTCAAAAACCCTGACGGTCTGCGGTAAGAGCAAAGGCCAGCGTTATGCCCCGAAACACTGTCTACTTGGAAGCACCAGACTGTACGCAAGATCTGCTCAATATCAAATGGGCCTTGCGATCCACGGGGTGCAGTATTGGCTCAACTTGGCATGAAGGTGATCTGAGCACCTCGCTATTGGCATTCGAAGATCACTGGAACGCAAGGGGTGTGGAACAGATGCAGAGCTGTGATTCGTTGGTTGTAATCTGCGGACAAGACGACACAGCCGCGCTCGAGCTTGGGATGATGGCGGGCTTCGCGCTCGCTCGCGGCTTGCGAGTAATCTGGATAGGGCCGCCCGCCTGGTGCTGGGTGATTTCCGAGCGGTCCAGCAATTCAATACGGCCGAAGACTTTCGAAAGCAAATTCTTCAGCAGGTATATTCCCCAATCGATACTGACCGACGAAGGCTAGCTGCGGACTTTCATTTTGAACGTTTGGACTCAAGGTGATCCGCATGCCATCATGCGGCAATTGCTG
>DATAYL010000565.1:0-5478 GCA_036272575.1 Bryobacteraceae bacterium
GCGGGTTGATGCTCCCATTGGAGGACGAGACCGTTCTGCGCTGGCTTGATTTGGTGCGGCAAAGCCGGCGGGGTGACCTGGATCACGAGATCAGAGATCTCGTCGCTGAGGTGTGGCTGAGCTGACCTCCAGCCATTCGCCGGGCGGTGCACCGGAAGAGCGCTGCGAACTGGGCGTCCAGAGGACAACATCGCTGGACCAGCTTGGTCGTCATACATCTTCCTTTGAGTCGAACCGCAGCCGGGCAGCAGCGATCGCCTCCTGCAGCTTTCGCTGCAGCACCTCCCGCGGGGGGAAGACGGTAAGGTACTCCGCGACGTGTATCCCAGCCGCGTCCAGCTCCAGGAGTTCAACTTGCCGGGTACTTGCCCCTGCGCAGAGGATGATGCCTAGCGGCAAAGCTTCGTCCGCTTCTCGTTCGTACTTAGCAAGCCAGCGGAGGTAGAGCTCCATTTGGCCCTTGTACTCCGCGCGGAAGGCACCTTGCTTCAGCTCGACCACCAGCAGTCGCTTCAGTTTTCGGTTGTAGAACAGGAGGTCGATATAGAAGTCTTCTCCGTCAATCTGGATGCGCTTCTGACGGGCGACAAAGGAAAAGCCGGCCCCTAGCTCCAGCAGGAAAGATTCCAACTCGCGCAGGATGGCGTCCTCGAAGTCCCGCTCCAGGTAGTGATCTTTGAGGTCGAGGAAATCGAGAACGTATGGATCTTTTAGGACCAGGGCCGGCCCCACCTCGCCTCTGCTGTGCAGGGCAGCCAACTCCTGCTTCGCCAGTTCGTCCGGCTTTCGGGACAGGGCCGTTCGCTCGTAGAGCATGGAATCTATCCGACCCCGGAGGGTGCGGACGCTCCAGCCTTCTACTCGGGACATCTCGGCATAGAACTCACGTTGGAGGGGACGCTCGAGCGGCAGCAGTTCCCGGAAGTGGGACCAGCTCAATTCTTGCGACAGTGACGCAACAATCTTCTCGTCTGGGAATGCCTCCGCAAACTTCATCATTCGTGTGAGATTCGTCACGTCGAAGCCGCGACCGAACTCGCCCACTAATTCCTGCGACAGCGTGGCAAGAATCCGCTCCCCGTACCCGGCACGCTCACTTCCTAGAATGCTGCGCCGGATTCGGTCGCCCACGCGCCAGTAAAGGAGTGTCAGAGCCACGTTAACCGTCGCGGCCGCTTGGCGTCTTGCCTCAGAGATCAGCTGGCGCAGTTCGCCTACGAGGTTCTCAGGACCTTCCGGGGGTGATGCAAGCTGAGACATGGGCCATTCTCTAACGGTGGCCATCTATCTGCCACTTTGTTGTAGAGCAATTATTAATAACACCTGCTGCTAACCCTTGATGATTAAGTTCGGGAAGACGTCAGAGAACGTGGACCGCGCTGTGCTTTAGACTTTTTTTCCCGTATTCGAAGATCGTCCGGCGAACCCATGGAGCGCGGTGTTTGGGGGGTGGGGTTCTTGTTTACAATGTGCCGCTCCATCTGTGCTGTCATCCATGCGTCTACATCTGATTCGAGCCACGCCACGGCGCGTGCGCCCAAGTTGATGGGCTTGGGAAATTCTCCTTGCAAAATCTTTTGATAGATCGTTGAACGTGAGAGACCGACACGTGTACGCACTTGCGGAAACCGCAGGAAAGAAGTCATTTCGTTTATCTCCAGGTATTTTTGTCGCGGATCGCCGACCACAAACATGGACGCCTTGCGCGGGGCTCTGAGGCGCGCCAAGTTTTTCGCTTTCTCGAATTCATCGACAAGCCTGGCCAACATCTGTTCGAGCGCTGGCACGAAGGGCTTTGCTTCCTCTGTAATGTCAACGTAGTGATTGGCGCGGAAGAAGACATCAAACCCAAGTTCCTGCTCGACCTCTCTTATCTGCTGGCTGAGAGTCGATGGGTCAACGTGAAGTCTTTCCGCCGCTTTCCCGAAGTGCCGCTCGCGCGCAACAGCGAGAATGTATTCGAGCTTTCGCAATGGGGGAGTACCAGCCATGTGTTCACCACCTGGATGAAATGTTTTGTACAGAACCGCAAGAACGACGTCCTTGCAACGTGCGTTTTCAAAGGCTTGGTGCGGCAACAAATGCCTGCCTATTCACTGAAAATTCACAGACGGCAAGCGCCCATAATTTGCCGTCTACATATGTGCCGTACCTGAACGGGGTACCGGATTTCAAGTGGTCTGAAAAATGGGCCTCGTGCGCCGATCAGAACCGGATCGCAGAATAAACACCCCGAACGGTTACAATACTGACGCAATTCTCTGTTTACGTCAACTGTTACGCCTCACAAACACGTTTGCTATATAAACGTGTTTGCCCGCAGTTGACCTACAGGGTTAGAAAACAGTAGTTTGCCCTTAATGGCGGACTCCGACGACCTCTATCGCGAATTGGGACGGAAGATCCGTCAGGCGCGTGAACGTTCCGGGGAACGTTCCGAGGAAAAGCTGAGCCAGGAAGCACTTGCCCAGCGACTCGGACTCAGCCGCGCGTCCATGGTGAACATCGAAGCGGGTAGGCAACGCGCCCCCTTGCATCTGCTTTGGCAGATCGCCGAGCTTCTCGGCGCGGATTTAACCATGCTGATTCCCAGCCGGGAGGAAATGCTCGCGACGTCAAATCGGGTGGAACTTGAAAAGGCGATGATGAAACAGATCGAGGATTTCGCAACAGGCGACGCGGGGAGAATCAAACGTCTCGCCGCATTCGCTAGTAAGCTGAACGCAACAACGATCGACCCGGCCCGTCCCGAGAGGAAGTCGCATGAACATAGAAAACCTCGAAGCTAGAGCCGAAAAAACGCTACGTGATACGGACACCCTTCGTGTGCCGGTGGCTATCGACCGCGTGGCTCAGCGCCTGAACCTCACCATGGAGGCAGGCGCTCTTGGGGAGGACGTTTCCGGCATGCTGATTATCCGGGGCGAACGAGGCGCGATTGGATACAACTCGGCGCATGCGCGCGTGCGCCAGCGATTCACCATTGCCCACGAGATCGCGCACTTTCTGTTGCACGCCAAACACGGCGGGAAGCCTCAATTGTTCATTGACGGCTATATGTCCTTTCGCCGGGATGCGACTTCATCAACCGGAGCGGATCGAGACGAGGTAGACGCGAACAAGCTCGGCGCCGCATTGCTGATGCCAAGAAGCCTTGTGCAGAAGGAAATCCGCGGCAATGATCTCAATCTTGATGATGAGGAATCGATCAACTTGCTGGCTAAACGATTTCAGGTGAGTGCGGCCGCGATGTCCAACCGGTTGATGAATCTGCAATTGTTACGTTAGAAATTACCGCCGGATAGCTGGCGCGCCGCTGGCAGTCGCCCTTCCTGCACTACCATCAGACAGATTCAGATGTTTCCGAACGGTAACCAATCGCTTTGTGCGTGGCCCGGAGTTCTCGGGGGAATTGCTGGACAGGATCGGCTGAATGCTAATGCGCTTATCCGGTGCGGGATCACCTTATATCCGTTTGCCTGCAGTCTAGAGGTCAAGTTGAGCACAGGATGTTGATCATCGTCGATGACGATAATTTTCGTTTTCACTAATCTCCGCGTCTGAGTGGGTGAAATTAGCAACTGGGACATGGAATGACGAGCACCCAGGGGCATTTCGATGTCAGGCTGGCTAGGCTGTCGGACCCAGGCGAAGCGGCGGATAGCATCACGCTCTGAGATCGATCGAAATTATCGCGCCGCCGGCCTTTTTCAGCTTATCCAGATAGTCCGCCCATTGTTGCATCATCCTCCGACGCTCCGGCAGGTGTGCCGTCCGGTTATAGGCGCGCCCTAGCGGATCGCGTACGGCGTGGGCTAACTGATGCTCGATGAGATCAGGCCGAACCCCCAGCACCTCATCAAGAATCGTTCGCGCCACAGCTCGGAAGCCATGCCCGCTCATTTCTTCCTTGCTGATGCCCATTCTGCGCATCGCAGCAAGGACTGCGTTTTCGCTCATCGGCCGCCGGCTGGTGCGCGCCCCAGGAAAAACAAACTGTCCTTGGCCGGTAAGCGGTTGAAGCTCTCGCAGGATCTCAACAGCTTGGCGGCAGAGGGGAACGATGTGCGGGATCTTGGTCTTTGTCACGGTGTAGCGCCATTCCGCGGAACTTAGATCGATTTCCTTCCACTCCGCCTTGCGCAGCTCGCCCGGGCGTACAAACAGCATCGGGGCCAGGCGCAAGGCACACTGCACGGGAAGCGTGCCTTGGTATCCATCCAGCACGCGAAGGATCTCGGCGAGCCGCAGAGGTTCAGTCGTCGCGGCGAAATGGTTTCCCTTGAAGGGTGGCAACGCGCCACGCAGATCGCCAGACGGGTCGCGATCGCAACGGCCAGTTGCCACGGCGTAGCGAAATACCTGGCTACAATTGCCGAGCGCTCGGTGCGCGGTCTCCAAGGCGCCGCGGTTTTCAATTCGGCGCACTACGCTTAGCAGTTCAGGTGCAGTCACCTCGGCGATCGGACGTCCCCCCATCCAGGGAAAGAGATCCCGCTCGAGCACCCGGTGGATGCGCGAGGCGTGGCTTACCGCCCAGCCGGGGGAATATTTGGCATACCACTCGCGCGCCACAACCTCGAAGCTGTTGGTAGATCGCTCGACCTGCGCAGAATTTATCGCTTTACGATTCGCGGCCGGATCTACACCGTCGGCTAAGAGTTTACGAGCAGCATCCCTGCGGTTGCGAGCTTCCTTCAGGCCCACGTCGGGATAGACGCCAAAGGAGAGTCGCTTCTCTTTGCCCGCAATCCGGTATTTTAGTCGCCACCACTTACCGCCAGCTGGGGAAACCTCGAGATACAGTCCGCCGCCATCGAACAAGCGTCGAGGCTTCGTTTGCGGTTTGGCGTTTTTGATCGAGGTATCGGTCAGGGGCATTCTGGGGGCAACTACCTCGAGGAGGCTTCTCTTGCCCCCAATGTTGCCCCCAGTTGACTCAAGATGTCAATGGGCGCTAATGTATTCTGCAAGACAGTAAAGCGTTGTAAACGTCATATTACTGGGTGGTTTATGGATGTTGTTAGACGTTGTCGGATGTGGGTGTGGTGGGCGAGGCGGGGCTTGAACCCACAACCCCCGGCTTAGAAGGCCGGTGCTCTATCCAATTGAGCTACTCGCCCGACCCTGCCATTGTATCGTCACCGGCCGCTCCCCCGAAGTTCCATCAGTTGAGGATCCATGATCACCGGCAACGACAGCAGTAGCGCTTCATTCCACGCTTGCCGCGCGCGCCGCGGAGTTGCGCCGCAGCCCTCGACAAACCAGGTCGTTCCATAGCCAGGCGCCTCGTTCACCCAAGCCCGCCGCAGGACCAGCTCCACGCGGGATGCTTTGGCCGGCACGGCGCGGAGTGTCTCTGTCACCGCGCGAATCCAGCGTTCCAGGCGTTCAAAATCCGCCGCGGGGTCCCGCGTCAGCAGATCAATGTATGAGCCTGCACCACAGGCCGCATCTTCCGGTTCGGCGTCCATTTCG
>DATAYL010000566.1:0-3708 GCA_036272575.1 Bryobacteraceae bacterium
CATCTTTTGTCAGTGCAGAACCCACGCAGATACTTGGCCACGTCCTGGATTTGTTTCGAGGTGAGCGCTTCGCCAAAGGATGGCATAATGCGCGAGAACCCGCGCCCGGCGCCGCCATCGCGGATGGTCGCCTCCCAGTCCTTATTGAGTTCAGGGGTGGTCTGATCGCACTGCGTGAAGTCTGGAAACGTGCTTGGTTTCTTGAACGCAACCGTGCTGTCGGGCATGCCTTTCCCATCCGGGCCGTGGCAGGCCACACACGCAGCTTCATAGATCTGTTTACCGGTGGTTAGTCCTGACGCAATAGAGGGTTGGTCTCCCGCGCACAACGCGCTCGCTGCAAGCAGGAGCAAAACGAGCGAGAGCGAATGACTGAGAGAGCTAGAATTTTGCTCAAGTGAACAACGTTTCGGCACTGAATTTTGAAGTTTACGGAAGGTCTTTGGTTTCTCCAATTTGCAGGCAAGAATGAATTCCGGTGCGAACGACGCGCCTTGGCATAAGCGGAGGATAAATGCGTTGTCGCGGATCGTCACGCTCACGTCGTACCATGATACTCAGCCGGATTACCTCATGCGACTGCTCTTGATAGAAGACGAACAGGAAGCAGCCCTGATGATCGGGAAGGGGCTTCGCCAAGAATCGCACACCGTAGATATCGGCGCCGATGGCAGAGCGGCTTGGAGAGAGCTCTTTCCTGGCCATACGACCTGATTGTCTTGGATATCCGATTACCGCTGAAAGATTGTTGGGCGGTTTGCCGCGACTTGAGGGAAGCCGGGTTGCAGATCCCGATGCTGATTTTGACCGCAAGCGGAATCTTGTCAACTCCGGTTGAAAATTCCTCGTTTTGCCGATTGAAAATTCCCCAGCCCTGGTGAAGTGGTGGTTTACAGTTTCGGCCGACGGATGGAACATAGAATCCGGCCAGTGAAGCGGAGTCGGGCAATGCAGGAGTGCAACCCGCCAAGGAATAGCTGGCTGCAAACTCATCAACACGATGAGGCTCGGGGCGGAGCCGGAAACAGCTTCGCCTCGGATCTTAGAAGTACGCATGGGATTGATAGATTTGCCCATGCCTGAAAAACTCACGCCGAGTGGCTACGTTTGCCGCGATTGTTCGGAGCGGCAGCAGCTGGTTCTGGATGCTGCGTTTCCGGCGCAGGAAGCAGTCCGGCTTTACGGCGCTCTTTGAGCCGATAACTTTCCCCTCGGATGTTCACCGTGGTTGAATGATGCAGCAGGCGATCGAGGATCGCGGTCGCGATGATCGGGTCGCCGAAGATCGAGCCCCATTCGCCATAGCTTTTGTTCGAAGTCAGGATGATGCTGCCCCGTTCATAGCGGGCGCTGACCAGTTGAAAGAAAATAGTCGCGCCCAACTCATCCAGTGGCAGATAACCCATCTCGTCGATGATCAACACCTTCGGAGCAAGATAGATGCGCAGGCGGCGGTCCAGGCGTCCTTCTCTGTAAGCGCGTCCGAGATCGGTGACCAGATCGTGCGCCGTCATGAAATACGCAGCCTGGCCGGATTGAATAGCGGCTTCCGCCAGCGCCACTGCCAGATGAGTCTTGCCCACGCCGGGCGGCCCCAGCACAATGACATTCGATGCTTCATGGACGAATCGCAGGGTGCGCAGTTCCCGAATCTGTCGTTCGTCGATCGAGGGTTGAAAAGCGAAGTCGAACTGATCGAACGTCTTCACATACGGCAGATGCGCCAGTTGCAGCCGGGTTTTGAGATAGCGCTGCCGCCGTGCATCGGCTTCCGCGCTCATCACTTCGAGCAGGAAGTCGGCGTAGGCGGGTTCCTTCTTAGACGCGCTTTCCAGAAGAGTTTCCAGCCGGGCATCAATGGCTGACAGACTTAATGCCGCCAACGTGGTCCGCAAGCGTTCCAGTGTCATCGCCCGCCTCCCGCAGCTAAACTCTCATAAGCATCGAGCGAACGCCGCTCCACCACGGGAGCGCTCTGTTGAATGTGGATGAGCATCTTGCCTGTTTGCTTGTTGCCGAGCGGAATACCTTCGTGATGCTCGCCGTGAGTGACGACCTGATGGCGTCTGAGCGCTGGCGCGTGTCTGGCAATGAGTTCAGCACCGCAGCGCACTTCTACATCGCGGTCTTGCTCGCGAACCCAAACCTCTTTGCCCGCATAGCGCCAGGGAACCGAATAGCGGCTGCCCTGCCAGGAAACATAGGCATCCCGCGCTACCTTGCGTTGCTCGTCATCGGCGTATGGGTAAGGCAGACGGCCGTTCACAGGCTGCATACCGAGCTGATCTTCGTCCCAGCGATTCAGCACCTGTTCGCGAGTCGTTCCGTGCACGCGTTGGTTGGCGACTTCGGCCACCCAACGCCGCAACTCCGCGTTGAGATCGGCCAGAGTCGATGGCTCGCGGCCCTGCAAACCGCACAGAAAGTTTCGCCGCACATACTTCACGCCCGATTCCACCTTGCCTTTCGTCTGCGCCCGGTAGGGGCGGCACAGCCGTGGCGTGAATCCCCAATAGCGGGTGAAGTCCAGAAACACAGCGTTCCACACGATCTCCCCGCGTTCGTCCGTGCCGGTCCAAACAGTTTTCATTCGGTCATAGAGAATCTCTTCCGGCACGCTGCCCCATTGCTGAAACGCTACTTCGTGCATGCGCAACAGCGTTCCCAGTTTCTGATCCGTCGCGGCTTCCGCCATCATCATCCGGCTGTAGCCCAGTGTCATCGTGAAGCCCCACAGCATGCGCTCTTGTCCAGATTCCAAGAGCGACCCGAGATGTCCCCAATCCACCTGCGCCTGTTTGCCTGGTGGCGTTTCGAACCGCCGGACGGCAATCACCCGCGCCGACTCGCGCTGCGGCCGAAGCCAGTCCGTCAAAATCGTGTAGCCGCCGCTGTAATTACGTTGCCGCAGTTCGCGCAGCAGCACTTGCGCATTCCAGACACCGGCTTGAAGCCTTTCCTTCAGATATGGCTTGAATGGTTCCAGTTTGCTCACCGGAGCCGGCCTCGGTCTGTACACCGGCCTTCCTTCCGGCTTCAACAGATACTTCCGGATCGTCTTACGATCGAAACCGGTCAGCTGACTGATTGCCTGGATGCTCAACCCTTCTCGTTTGAGCTCGCTGATCTCTTCCACGTCTTTCCCCCTGAACAGGTGTCCGCCCTCCTCTGGTTCCCAGAGTTGGGGTTACGCCACTCGCCCAATGGGGTGGGGAATTTTCAAACGGCATTATGGGGATTTTTGCACCGGCGCTGACAGGCCCGGAGTGCCGTTGCGTTCTCACTGCGCCTTCAAACTTCAGAAATACGTTCCCCCGGAATCGTCGTCCGGGCAACTCGTCCGGGCGAGCAATTGAATACCGATCTCTTTTCCAGGCCGCTCATGCTGTGGCTGAGTGCATCTGAGAGATGCCTAGGCGATCCGCAGCGCGTGAAACTCCTTTCTTCCGCAACTACGGCGAATGCTGCAAGCTGGCTGAGATCATTCCGGATGACTTATGAATCATATGGCGCCCAGTAGGCTAACTCCTGGCAGAGTAGGTTCCGGGCAAAATCGGGCCTTTTCCTAATGTTCAGCTAGTCTTCTGTATCTGAAGTATCTTTACTGATGGTTGGAATCGAGGCATGCTGAATATGGATGCCGCTTCCCCCTGCAGCCAAACTGATACTGACCGCCGCTCAGCGAAAGCAGTTACTGGCGATCAATCG
>DATAYL010000567.1:0-28121 GCA_036272575.1 Bryobacteraceae bacterium
CTCTGCACCATGATGATCGCGGAAAAGGCCGCCGATATGATGTTGGGAGGCGCCGTCGGCGCGCCGCCACGCAAGAGAGCCGCGAACACCGGCCATCCAGGTCAATAGGATGAGGCCGATCGCCGTTGCGGGGCCGCCGCAAGGCGTAGCCGACGCCGCGGCGGCTGGTAGTGCGTCGAACTCCAACAGCCTGCCGCTTGAAAGTATGACGATCGCGGACGTTCAGCTCGCCTTCGCTAGCGGCGGACTGACCGGCGTCGTTCAAATTATGCGGGCGTTCCGCTTGGCGTCCAGTTCGTCAGCGCTGAGGCCGAGGAGGCCGCCGTAGACCTCGTCGTTGTTTTCGCCGAGGCCCGGCGCCGGACCTTTGACCCGACCGGGGGTGTCGCTGAGGCGGGGCGTGATGCCCGGCTGCAGCAGGTGGCCATGCGCGGCGTCGGGAACAGTGACGATCTGCTCGCGGGCGGCGAAATGCGGGTCGGCCGCGATATCGGCGATGGTGTTGACTTTGGCGGCGGCTACCCCGGCCCGCTCCATCGCCGCGGCGCATTGAGCGAAAGTTAGCGCCCGGGCCCATCCCCCTATGATATCGTGGATGAAATTAGCGTTGGCCTTGAGCTTCGGCCGAGTGTTGAACCGATCGTCCTGGATCAGTTCCGGCCGGCCAATGGCACGGCACAGTTTCTCGAAGGCGCGCTGAGTGGTGGCATTGATCACGAGATATTCGCCGTCAGCAGTCTCGAACTGCTCGCCCGGCACCACATTGGGGTGGAAATTGCCCGAACGCACCCGGGACTTGCCGGTCAGGCCGTAGTCAGCGATGTGGCTGCCGCTCATTCGCCAGATGGATTCGTAGAGCGCGAGGTCGACATCTTGGCCCCGCCCGGTCTGATCCCGCGCCCGCAACGCGGCCAGAGCGCCGAAGGCGGCCATGAGGCCCGATCCATAGTCGGCGATCAGATACCCCGGCCGCACGGGCGGCCGATCAGCGTGACCGGTTACCCCTGTCAATCCTGCGAAGGCCAGCGCCACCCGGTCGAATCCTGCCAGGTCCTTGTAGGGACCCGTTTGGCCGTAGCCGCTGATACGCACGACCACCAGCCCCGGATTAGTCTGCCGCAGCAGGTCGGGAGCGATGCCCCACCTCTCCAGTTGGCCGGCGCGGCTGTTTTCGACTAGCACGTCGGCGTGGTCGCACAAGCGTCGGAACAGAGCCACTCCCTCGGGCTTGCTTAGATCAAGGGTGACCGACTTCTTGCCGCGATTATCTTGCGAGAACCCCAGATTGTCGCGGTTCGCATCGCCGATGCCGGGCTGCTCGATCTTGATGACCTCGGCACCAAACTCCCCCAGCAGGGAGGCGCAGAAGGGCGCCGCGATAATCTGACCGATTTCGATCACGCATAAGCCCGTAAGGGCGCCTTTGGTTTCCGGAGCAGCCATGCTCAAACTCCCAAAATAACTTCGGCCGCCGCGCGGCCCTTGCTATCCTCGGCCCAGAGCTCAAAACCGCCCCCCGGGGTCTCATTGGCGCAGAGGGTGAATTCCTCGCCACAGTAGAGCGGGCCGACGTTGCGGGACGTCATGTTCCGAAAGGGTTTCTCACCTAGGCGGGCCGCAAAGTCCCGCAGCATCAGCACGCTCAGGCCGGCATTCACCACCAGGCCCGGATAACACTCCACGTCGGTGGCGTATGGATAATCATAGTGAATCCTGTGCGTGTTGAAGTGCACCGCAGAATAGCGGAAAAGCATGGTCGGATCGGTCACGACTGTCTCGCTATGTCGGGCCTGGCGCGGCGGCGGGCCGGCAGCCAGGACGGCGGGCGCACGGACAGCCCCGGCCGCCTCGCGGAAGATGCCGTCGCTGTCCTCCTGCAGAGCCGGCTCTTTGGCGTCGCCGACAAAAATCTTGTGCCGGGTGGTGGCAACCACGAAGCGACCTGTCTTGCCGGTCTTGAGATTCGCGGAGATCACCTCACTGACCCTGCGCACATCCGCGCCAATCGGAATGTCGCCGAAGAATGCCAGCCGCCGCCCCCCCATCATCCGGCGCGGAAACTCTGGCGGAGTTGGGATGTGCACCTCGCCGGCCGCCGCCGGGGTGCCGTCCTGGCCGAGCGATGTCTGCGGGGCCAGTGGCGTGAACAACATGAACTGCCAGCCGCGAGGCAGAGGATCGCCCATCCTGATCGCGTTGCCGTCGCGGTTGAGCAATGCGCAGACCCGTCTGGCGAGCGATAGAGACACATTATCGTAAGCTTCCTCGCGGAGTCCCACGACATGGTCGAGGCTCGATCCGGTTGTTGTCATGGTGGTTTCCGAAGTCCCGGTCTGAAGCGTCACGTCGGTTTGAACTTGATCAGCGTGATCTCGTCGGTGGCCTTGTCGAAGACCGCCTGTACGGGCAGGTCCACGGCGATTTTGTCCATCGGGCAGTCAACGATATTCGTCGTCAGGCGCACACCTTCGGGCATCTCCACCACGGCTACGACGTAGGGCGCATCGTCTCTAAATTCGGCGATCGTCGGGCGGTAGTAGACTGCGTAGGAGAACACCGTTCCTCTGTGGCTGCAGGCGATCCAGGCCAACCGTTCGCTCCAGCACTGGCCGCAGAGCGGCCGTGGCGGATGCTGCGTCGCGCCGCAGGAAGCGCACTTCTGGACGAGTATCTTGCCCTCCTGAGCCCCCTTCCAGAAGGGCTGCGACAGCGCTGTCGGCTCGGGCAGGGGCTTGGTGTAGGTGCTCATGGTCTGCGGCGCCTCACTGGTTGGCCAAGACGAGGGTGACCTGGTCGCCCATCACCCCGCCGTTGCCGTGTCCGATGCCAAGAGTGGCGTCCTTGACCTGGCGTTCGCCACCACGGCCCATCAGTTGGCGCGCCGCTTCCACGATGTGGCCCATGCCGCCGGCCGAGCCGGCCTGGCCTGCGGAGAGTTGGCCGCCGTTGGTATTCACCGGCATGTCGCCGCACCAAGTGAGGTCACGCTCCATTACCATCGGTCCGCCCTGGCCCTTGGCGCAGAAGCCCATGTCCTCCAGCGAGACCAGGACGGTGATGGTGTAACAGTCGTAAACCTGGATGAAGTCCATCTGGCCGGACGTAACCCCGGACATCCGGAAGGCGCTGGCTGCAGAGTCCTTCACCCACGAGGTCGTAAAGTCCTTGCGTTGGCTGATCGACATGTGGGTCCCCGCTTCGCCCGCGCCCAGCAGCCACACCGGCGGATTCTTCGAGCGCTTGGCCAGGTCGCGGCCGGACACCACGATGGCCGCGCCGCCGGTGCAACGCGAAACGATCTCGAACATGTGCAGGGGATCCAGCACCATCGGCGAGTTCAGCACCTGATCGATAGTCAGCGGCGATTTATTGAACATGGCCATGGGGTTTTTCAGGGCGTTCGTCCGCTGGTCGACCGCGATCTTGGCGAGCTGTTCGGGGGTGGTGCCGAACTCATGCATGTGGCGGCGTGCGATCATAGCGTAGCCGGAGTTGGGCTGCCCCAGCCCATAGGGGGTGTCGAATTCCTCGCGCGAGCGCGGCGCCAAGGCCCCGTAACTGGAAGCTCCGCCCTTAGAGACCGATGCGGTGACGCAAAGAACGTTCCTGCACATTCCCGCCTGGATCGCCGCCGCGGCGCGCCAGATCATCCCCGCGGCCGAGGCCCCGCCGATCTCAACATTGTCAAAGTAGCGCAGCTTGAGGCCGAGGGTCTCGCCGAAGACGGTCGGCCAGAACAAGCTAAAGCTGTCGGCGGGGGTAGAGACGAGAAGTCCGTCTATATCCGACTTGTGAAAGCCCGCGTCCTCTACCGCCTCGCGAGCCATGCGTCCCTGGATGGCCAGGGACGTCAAGCCTTCGGGATTCTTGGTCGAAGGCAGCTCGGCAAAGCCGGTGATCGCCGCAGAGCCCTTGAGCGACATACCTATTCTTCTCTGCGCAGGACCGCGACGTCATCCTCACGGCTCGGGGGTCTATTTCGTATTGCTGACATCGCTCGAACTCCGTGCCTGCTGCGCGCCCTGTTGCACCTGTAGTTATGCGCTGTAGTTCGCGATACTAAGACCGTCATAATAGAATATCCAGAGCACCGCTAACAAATTTCATATGTGAAAAACGGTGTTATGGCGGTTCGGATAGTTGACGCTATCAAGAGAAACGAGCATCGTTGTGGTATAGGCAGGTTATCATCTGTAAATCGGCGATGTTGGAGCGAAACCCTTTGGTTCATCCAGTTCGCGGCGAACCATTGGATTTACCCTCGTGATCGATTTTTCAGTAGAAGACGGCGTGGCGGTTGTGGCCTTCAACCGACCTGAGCGGTTGAACGCCCTCAATCCCGAAATGCGCCAGGCGCTTGGCGATCACTTCGAAGCCATCAGTGTGAATGACGACATACGGGCAGTGGTCCTCACTGGCCGCGGCGGGGCATTCTGCTCGGGGGCCGACGTGGGAGCGATGGGCGGCGCGACCGGCGGGGGCAAGGCAATGACCGAGCGGCGCAAGGGTCTGCAGTGGGGTAGCCACCGCGCGATTCGAGCGCTTTACCGGATCGAGAAACCTACCGTGGCCGCCGTGAACGGGGCGGCCGCAGGTGTCGGCTGGGGCTATGCGCTGGCATGCGACGTCGTCATCGCCTCTCCCGACGCCAAGTTCACATTCGCCCAGGTGCGTCGAGGGTTGGCCCCGGACGGAGGCTCGATCTTTTTCCTCACCCGACGTGTCTCCCACGGCGTGGCCCGCGAGCTCGTCTTCTCCGCTCGCTCACTACCTGCAGCCGAGGCCAAGGCCCTCGGGGTCATTGATCATCTCAGTGAGGAGTCTGACGCCCTGCTGCTGGCCATGACTACCGCCCGTCGCCTGGCTGAGGGACCGACCTTCGCCATCGGCCAGTGCAAGCGCCTATTCGACGCCAGCACGTCGATGGGCTTTGACCAGTTCATAGAGCTCGAGCTGCAGGTCATAGGGCTTCTCGGCAGCACCGAGGACCACCGAGAAGGCGTCGACGCCTTTAAGGAGCGTCGCCCAGCCAGGTTCAAGGGAAGATAATGCGCGTGATGGACGATGCTGAGCGCGCCGTGGAGCAGACCCGCCGGTTGAGGGGAGAGGCTTGGTTCGAGACCGCCCTCACCATAGAGCCGGAAAGATCTGGTCTTACGGTTGACGGCCATGACCTGGAGCTGCTGACCTGGGGCGAACGGGGCCGGCCAGGGCTCCTGTTTTGTCACGGCCTGGCTGCCAGTGCCGACTGGTGGCGCTTCATTGCTCCGCATTACGCCTGCTCCTTCCGTGTGGCCGCCTTCTCCTGGGGCGGAACGGGCCGCTCAGATTGGCGGAAGACCTATTCCATCGAACGGTGCATCCGAGAGTATCAGGCCATCATGGATGCAGCCGGCCTATTCGATGGCGGCAAGCCGGCGGTCATCGGGCATTCGTTCGGCGGATTCCCGCTCTTGCGCGGCGCCGCTCAGGATAGCGAGGGCTGGTCGGCCATTATTCTGGCGGACACGAATGTGCCGCGGCTGGACGTTGGCCCGCAGCCGGCGCAGAGGCAGTTCAAGTCCAATCTTACCTTCGTGACGGTCGAGGAGTCAGTGGCCAAGTTCCGGCTGATGCCCGACCCTCCCCGCCGAAATCCTCAGATCGTCGAGTTTCTTGCGCGCGCGGCGGTGTCTCCAATCCGCGGCAGCTGGGGCTGGCGCTCCGATCCTGACTTCTACGCCAATTTCGAATACGGGCCTGGAACCGATCGCCTGGAAGCGCACTGCCCGGTCACCCTACTTTATGGCGAACATTCCTCGCTGCTCACGGCATCGCGCCTAGACCGTGCTCGCCAGATGCTCCGTGCGCCCGATGTCCACTTTATCAAGATCGCCGATAGCGGCCACCACATGTTGGTCGACCAGCCCGAGGCGGTGATCGGCGAAATAGACAAGGCGCTGGCCAGAGTTGGCCTCTACCCGGAGGCCGGACAGAAGAGTGGAATTGCTTCGCCAATTTTAGACAATGGATGACGGCTATGGTGCCGGCCGGCCGAACTTGCGTCTCCTGCCCGTTCGGAGCCGGTACACTGTGAGAACGCACAAACAAGGCCCTAGCCTCAGAGAAGGCTCAGCTAAGCCGGTTCTTTACGAGTGGGCTTGCAGCAGCGGCCAGCGTTTCAGAACTCAATTCTCTGCTTTCTGGAAGTCGCGTCGGCGAGCGAAGACGTAGTCCTCGCTACTGCGGATTCCGCGCTTCACCTTGCCCGCAAACGGCGGGCGTTCCCAACGGTCGGTGGCCAGTCCTTCTTGCATGAAGTCGTACACTACCTGCCGATGAGCAATTTTCCAAACGCCGCGGCGGCGTTCGAAGCGGTCCAAATAGCGGCCGGCGACCATGAGATCGACCTGCTTCTTATCGTCAACGAACCGGTTGAACGAAATAAAATAGGCCTCGCTCCAGGCCAAGCCGTCGCGCTCGAACTCGATTGTGATATTGCTAATGGGGTGGATGCCCACGCCATTTATCGCGGCACGTCGCAAGGTGTCCTTCACGAAGTCAACCGCCAAACCGTCAAAGGTGCCGTGCATATCCACGGCGCCGTCATGGTAGCAGCCCAGCATCAACGCTTCGTCTCCGCGGTCGTATCCACGAATGTAACGTTTCAGGACATCCTCGATCTCGCGAATGTCCACAATTTGCTGCAGAGTCACGTGCTCTGGCTCAGCTGCCATATGAAGTTACCGATACAAGGATGCAAATCGTGACGCGTGGCGGCTTGGTCAGCGCGCCAGATATTTTTCGACCTCATGGTGAAGATTCAAAATCAACGCTTCTTGCCGGGTGTGCATGAGGGTAGAGAGACAACCATCGGAACGGAGGCCCCGCTGAACGCGAGGGATATTTCCGAAATCCTGCCGGAATAGAAACGGCAACTCGTGCGGACCGATATCCTCCACCTTAACCGCCGGCACCGCCTCTCCTTCCGCCAAAGTCCGTAGGCTGAAGAGTTCGAAAACGCTCTCGTTGGGATCATGGCTGATGGGACGGCAACGATACATCAGCAGATTGCCGAACAAGGGCATGAAGATCGTGTTCGGAAACACAGTGATCGAGATCGTCTTGGACAGCTCGTCCATCGGGGCCATGAAGCGCCCGCGACGATCATAGTGGTCGCGAAGCGCCGTCGCAAACATGGCGCCGACTTCGGCACCGGTATGCCTCTCTTCGACAGAGTCTCGCAGGCTTTCGGCCACGGCCAGATCCTCATCGCCAACCCAGCACTCCATGCTCCGGCGGCCAACCGTTAGTTCAGCAATCATGCCCTCGAGAGCTTGTCGTCCCGTCAAGACGTTCACCCCGGAGGCGACGGTGCCCTTGATCTGTCCGAGTTCTTCTGGAACGCGAAAGCGACCGTGACCATTCTGATAGGCAAAATAAGCCCGATTCTGAGTGGTTTTGGCTGTGCCGGTGGTCTTCTGCCAGACGCGCGCCATTTCAGGGTGAGTGGCTTGAGTGTGGTAACCCTCCTGAAACGCGCCTAGAGTTGCCTTCCAATTGGCCGGCGACCTGATGCGTTTGTGCCAAACGAGCTTCATCCGCTCAAGCTCCAGGGGTTCGACAATGGCCCGAAGCGGCGCGATGAAATCGTCGAATGTTCCTGCTGCGGTGGGATCAGGATTTAGAAAAACCAAGCCTGCCCAGAGGGCGGAGGGAACTTCACGCAGCTTGACGTCATCTTCCGAGTAACTACCGCCGTTCACCCCCTCTCGGTCAAGAATGAAAGTGTTTTCGCCTTTCAGATTCCAGCGCCACCCATGAAAGGGGCACATGATCTCGCCGCCCGAGAAGCAGCCATCGCCAACACCCAGTGCTGTGCCGCGATGCGGGCAGAAGTTCCGGTAGACCTTTACCGTCGCCTCATCGACTCGGACGACCAGGAATTCCTGGTCGACCAACGTATAGACAACAAAGTCTCCCCGCGCTGGGATCTCATCCACTCGGCAGGCGTACTGCCACACCCGGCCCCAAAGCTTCTCCTTCTCCGCACGAGCAAACGAGCCAGAGACGAAATGGGCTGATGGAACGCGACCGCCCTCGGTTCGCCATTCGGCTGGCAAAACCGATACATCCGACTCTGGGCTCACACGTTTGTCTAGAAACACCGACATTGTTCAAACTCCGCCAAATCGAGGCTAACCTTGCTGTAGCCTGCGCGACGTCGTTCGACGTCGTCCGACGTCTAGACCCGCCGCCAGTCTTGATCCAGAACGGCGATAAGATATTGCATATGTAAATCTGCTCCCGGTTCAGCCTGCGCCGCCTCACAATCCAGACCCATGCGAAGCCGCCCTGGACGACGGCCCAGGCGCGGCGCCCGGATGCCCAGGCCAGGCCGCGAATGGTCGAGAGTAAACCGACAGCCGCTTCCCTCAAGGCCTCTTCAGGGTGACGTCGCTCGCAGGGATAAGCGGCCGGCCTACTTCTGCTACCCACCCCCAAGGCGCAACAACCGGTCCGGTCGCACCAGGTGGGAGAGCAGGTCTGAACCCCCAATCGGATATCGACTGGACAGAGACTCTAAGCTCCGGCGCGCACGTGACCACACCTCTAGGTCCCCGCAAACTTTCGGAATAGGCGTCCAGCGAGATGTGCTCAGTACTTAAACGCCAAATCTATCCCCACGTAACGCGGCGGCGCATATATAGCTAAAAAGGCGGTCGAAGAAACCAATGTACTATCAACAGACTTTGCGCCGGTCAGATTTTTCCCGACTAGTGACACAGTGAACCGCGTCCCCTTGGGTTGAAAGCTCAGCCGCGCGCCCACTGTGTTATACGCCGCTGTGATAACGTGCTGCGTAACCTCCCAGTTATAGGCACTTGAGTAGTAATACGAAATGTTGGCGCTTACGACGCCCACATCCGTCTCTTTACTATAGTTTACTGAAGCGTTTGCTGTGACTGTTGGGGCATGTGGGAGTCTTGTACCGCTCGCATCGATAAATGTCGTCGATAGGCCAGTAGGTGTCAGGGGAAGCTCGTAGGCAAGCGCGTGATCGTATTTGTCGAACTTGGCTTCGGGTAAATACACGAAGCCGCCACTGATATTAAATTCGTCGCTAATTTTCATTGAGCCATCGACATCCAGGCCATAAATTGTAGACGCAGCCGCGTTTTGCACGATACTCACCGCCGCCGCGCCCACTTGATTGAATGTGGTCACCTGCATATTTTTATAATCGTAATAGAACAGAGCCGCATTAAACGTATACTGCGGCGTGCTCGTTTTCAAACCCACCTCGTAGGAGTCAACCGTTTCAGGGCTGGCCGCCGGAGCGGCGGGATCGGTCTCGCTGTACACCCCTGATTTGAACCCTTCACTATAGGTAAAATAGACATTCGTATTGTCGAAAAGGGAATATCTAGCGGAAAATCGAGGCGAGGTATTAGTCCAACTGGTGTTAGCGTATTTCGTAATGGGATCCGCGTAAAGGCTAAAGAAGTTAGCCTTGTTGTCGTAGTTCTCGCGGAGACCAAACGTTAACGTAAGTTTTTTCGTCACATCAAAATTCAACTCGCCAAATACCGCATACGAGGTTGTTGGTACCTGATGGTGATATATGAAAGCACCATTGTCCGCATTGCCGCTTTGCCGATCAACGTCATAGAACGCATACGCACCGGCAACAAAATTTACCGGCCCATATTGATTTGAAACGAAGTCCAATTCCTCAGAAGCTGTATAGCTCGACATTGCCACCTGGTATCCAGCGCACGCAAACGCCGCCAAACAAGCTGGAGAATAGCTCGCATCAATGTCAACACTAATAAGCCCATACGCGCGGTCATAAGCCGAAATCGACTTAAACTTCCCCACGGCCGTATTGTAATCAGCTGTGATATTTACGCCGAGGTCCGTGTATCGGTCAGTCGGCGTCGTTGGACTATCATAATTGCCGTGCCACGGTAAAGTACTAAACAGCGCGCCGGGGTAGACTGATCCCACCGTCACGCCGCCTAAAGGCAAACCCGCTTCAACCGTATTGTCGGTGCCATGTAGGTAGTACGCCGCCGCCACGACTCTGAGCGATGAATCCGGCTCGAACAACAATTTGCCTCGAAAGCTGGACTTCTCTATGGAGCCCTCGCGCCGCCCATTGACGTCACTCTTCAGGTATCCGCCATCACCTTGGTAGTGCGCGCTGACGCTACCCGCAAGTACATTGTCGATAAGTGGCCCGCTAACAAAACCATTGGCACTAAAGTCGTTAGATGCTGCCGCACCATCGTAGTATCCGTCGGCGATATTGGCCTGCGCAGTAAAATGAAAGGACGGATCGAGAGTAAAAATTTCGATCGCGCCACCCGAGGCATTTCGCCCGAACAGTGTCCCTTGAGGGCCTTTCAGGACGTCTACCCGACTAATGTCCGTGAAATCAAAGATGCCGGCCGATGTCTCTGAAGGAACGTACACCCCATCGATATATATCGCGACGGGGTTCTCGCCTCCCGCAGGAATGGCACTCGTCGAAATCCCGCGAATGGCGGGAGTGGCCCAAACACCTTGAGAGCTGAAAGTTAGTCCAGGCACCACCGCGTCCAGCTCTCGAATGTCCACGACTCCCGCTTCTTGCAGCTGCCGTCCCGTCTTCACTGCTATCGAGACAGGGACATTCACAACTCTTTCAGTGCGCTTCTGGGCGGTCACCACGACATCTCCGCCCTGGAAGCCGGATGAACCGGAGCCTTGCGCAGGGGTCGGCGAGGGACCAGGTTGAGGCGACTCTTGGGCGTAAGCGACACCAAAGGGAGTCATCAGGACGCAGGCCACAAGGCCGGTGCCCAACTTTCCAAACCTAGACATAATCTTCCCCCTTAGGATTGTCTCTTTTCTTTAAGTAAAGTAATCGTTAGGCGGAGCGACTGTCCATAAGGTTGTTGCCCGCGGCGCACTATTTCACGTATATGATGGAAGGCGGGGTTGGTTTGACAGCGCTACTCAACGTCACTACTAGGTGAGAACTTGGATATTGCGTCATAGACAGCGGGCTTGACCAGCGTTACTTGTCCGCGGCGAAGGCAGGCCTTAAATGCAATTTTCGTTGGCCGGAAAAATCGCGGTGGTGACCGGGGCGAGCAGAGGCATGGGGCGTGCGATATCGATCCGATACGCCGAGCATGGCGCTGACGTGGTTATCACCGGTCGCGATTCTGCGCGGCTGAACGAGGTTGCCGGCCAGGTCCGAGCGCGAGGCCGCCGATGCCTGATCGTCGAAGCGGATCTGCTGCAAACCGGAGCGGCGGTCAAGCCGATCGAGGCGGCGGTCTCGGAGTTCGGTAGGCTGGACGTGCTGGTCAATAACGCCGGCGGGGCGGGGATGTATGTTGAGCACGGCTCCGCCGATTTCCTCGACACCCCGTTGAAGGCGGTGGAGGAACTGTTCCGTCTGAACGCTTTCGCCCCCTACGTCACCGCTCAGGCCGCGGCGAGGCTGATGAAAGACCAGGGCGGCGGAGTGATCATAAACGTCACGTCGATTGTGGCCTATTCACCGGCGCCGCGCGTTCATGCCTACTCCGGCGCCAAGGCCGCGCTCCACGCCATGAGCGTCGCCTGGAGCGAAGCCCTGGCCCCTTACAACGTACGGGTCAACGAAATCATCCCCGGCGCGGTCGATACTTACAACCTTTCCAAGCGCGTCTCGACGGCCGACGATCGCAAAGCCACGGAGACTGGAACCCCCCTACAGCGCCTGGGACAGCCAGACGACATCGCCGCAGCTGCCGTTTACCTGGCTTCGGACGAAGCCGCTTGGCTCACCGGCACCGAGATCCGGGTGAGCGGTGGAACCCGTTAACCAACTGGCCACACTGCGGCTATCGTCAGCGCCAGCCGCGGCATTGGGAAGCGGGATCGGCACTGGCCGCCGCCGCTGAGCGGGCCGCCGTGGGAATTGTGGCTCGCCGGGAAGGGACCGCCGGGTGCGGTGAGTCCAATGGCAACTTCAATGGTCCTCAGAACCTGGGCGGGCGATTTGGCAGCGGTCGAAGTTAAATCAGGCCTCCGGTGTACCGATGCGATGCATGTCGCAGCGTTGTGCTGAAGCGTTGTGATAGCTGATGAGTTGCCTCAGAACCTCAACCGACCATTCGTACACAGCGCACTCCACTCTCACTTTATGCGCCCAGGAGTGCTTCAGGCTGCGTAAGAAGCTCCCTTAGCCGGCTGATAAAGCGGGCGGCGTCCATGCCATTCAGCACTCGGTGGTCATAACTGAGCGACAGCGGCACCACTTTTCGCCATTCAATTTGGCCCCCCCCCGCACGAGCCGGCCGCTCGATCAGGCGTGAGATTCCAAGCATCGCCACTTCCGGCGCATTGATGATTGGCGAGAAGCCCGTACCACCCGATGGCCCGAGCGAACTGATCGAAAAGCAGCCGCCGGACATTTCCTGGACCGAGAGACCCCTGCTGCGAGCTTTGGCCGCAATCACGGCGATTTCCTCAGCGATGGCCCCGACCGGCTTCTTGTCACAATCACGAACGACCGGCACCAAAAGACCCGCCGCCGTCTCCACCGCGACGCCGATGTGGACGTATTTCTTGCGGATCAAGAGCCCGGCCGCGACATCAAGCGAGGCGTTAAAGTTGGGAAACTCAGTTAGCGCCAAGGCGCACGCCTTCACTTGAAACGCGAGGGCGGTGATCTTTATTCCGGATTCTTGCGCAGGCAGAGACTTTCGAACCGCCTCAAGCGTCGTGACGTCGGCCTCATCCTGGTGCGTGACGTGAGGGATCAACGCCCAGTTACGAGCGAGGAAGGTGCCCGTAAGACTCTGAATGCGTGATAGCGGAGTGACCTCAATGTCTCCGAACGCTGCGAAATCAACCTTCGGCCACGGCGCGACCGTAACAGCCGTTTCATCGCTCACTCCAGAACTCCAAGGACGGTTCCTACTGGGTAGACCTCCCCAGGCTCCTTGCCTATCCTCAACCTTCCGCTGGTAGCTGCTTCAATGTCCTGAGTCGCCTTGTCGGTTTCCAAAGAGAAAATCAAATCCCCCTCAGAGACTTCTGTCCCATCGGCGACGAGCCATTCAGCAAGCTTTCCTTCCTCAATGCCAAATCCGAGCTGTGGTAGTATGATTTCGGTGCTCATGACATCTACCGGCTCAAGGTCTCGCGGATAGCGGCTTCGATGCGAACCTGGCTCCACATGTAGGCCAGTTCGAGCGGCTTCGAGTAAGGAACCGGACAATGCCGCCCCCCGACCCGTTCCACAGGGGCGAGCAGCGTCCCGAACAGTTCTTTGTGCAGCATCGCCGCGATTTCAGCACCTACGCCGAACTCAGTAACCGCCTCGTGGACGATCACACACCGCTTCGTCTTGGCGACCGACGTGAGCACTGCCTCGCGATCCATGGGCACGATGGTCCTAAGGTCGATCACCTCGACCGAGATCCCATCAGACGCCAACCTGTGGGCAGACTTCTCCACGTCAATCACCGGGCGGCCATAGCTAATGACCGTTACGTCGCTTCCCACCCGCGAAATCTTGGCCTTGCCGAGCGGCACCTTGTATCCAGGCTCGGGCGCAGGACCGCTCGACCTCATCAGCATGGTCGTCTCAACGAAGATACAGGGATCATCGTCGAAGATGCAGGAGAGCAAGAGGGCCTTTTGATCCGCAGGGTTGGACGGGACAACGATCTTTAAGCCCGGAACGTGAGCGAACCAGGCTTCGTACATACCCGAGTGTTGTCCGCCGCTACCCCCGCCTGCTCCGCCCATAACTCGGATGGTCAGCGGAACAGAGGTATGCCCTCCGGACATAAACCGGATTTTCGCCGCATGGTTGACGATCTGATCCATGGCCACAGCCATGAAGTCCATCAACATTATCTCTGCCACAGGCCGCATACCGGCGATGGCTGAACCGACCGCCGCGCCAATGATCGCCTGTTCAGAGATTGGGGTGGAACGGACGCGGTGTTCACCGTACTTGGTAGACAGCCCCCGACTGGCCTTCATAATGCCGCCGCCGTCTGGGTCGGCGACGTCCTCGCCAAACACCAACACTGTGGGATCTGCTCCCAATGCTTCATCTAACGCCATAAGCGTCGCCTGCGCACCAGTAATCATGGCGGGCTTAGGATTGATCTTGCCAGCGTCACTCATGCGGACATCTCTTCTTTAAATACATCCTTACGAAGCTCGTCGAAATCCGGGAAGGCGGAGTTGAGTGCGAACTCAACCGCGTCGTCGAGTTCCGCTTCTATATCAGTCACGATTTCGTCGAGAATCGCTTCAGTTGCGAGCCCATCATCAAGCAGACGCTTGCGGAAAATGGGAATTGGATCGGCAGCCAGCGCAGCCGCCATCTCCTCATCAGGAATGTACTCGCCAGGATCGCCATAATTGTGCCCGTGGAAGCGGAAGGTCATTGCCTCGATAAGGGTTGGCCCTTCCCCAGCGCGGGCGCGATCGACCCCAACTTTCATCGCCTTCCAAACCTGAACGGGATTATTGCCGTCGATCCGGACACCCGGCATAGAATAAGAGGCGGCGCGGCTGGCGATTTCCGGCGACGACGTGGTGCGGGCATAGGCAGTGTGCTCGCCATAGCGGTTGTTTTGACAAACAAAGATCACCGGCAGTTTCCACAGCGAGGCCAGGTTCAAGGCTTCATGGAAGGCGCCAATATTTGACGCTCCGTCACCGAAATTCGTGACCGTCACTTTGCCGTCACCTTTTACTACCGAAGCCAATCCGAACCCGTTGGCGACGGGTAGCCCGCTTCCAACAATACCTGTGGTGACCATGACACCTGACGGCAAGTGAGTAATGTGCATCGGGCCGCCCTTCCCTTTGCACGACCCCGTCGCCCTCCCCGCATATTCGGCCCATAGCTCTCGAAGCGGCGTACCCTTTGCTAGATGATCGTGGAGTCCGCGATAAATGGTGATCATGTAGTCGTCAGGATTGAGATTCACCGCTACGGCCGCTGAGATCGCTTCTTGACCACGTGGCGAATAGTGAGGCGACGCCATGCGACCAGAACGAAGTGTGGCCCGGATTCGCTCGTCACAAAGTTCGATCAGCTTCATCTTTCGGTACATCTCGACCATGACATCTGCCGATGGCTCTGAGTTGCTTAGGTATTCCGCCGCCGCAGCACTACTCATCGGACTCTGGTCTCCGGTTAATGTATGAAATCCAGACCGCAGGGGCTGGTTGGTTAAGCTAAGCATTCAAGCTAAAGTTGAGATTCTAGGCTTCAGCTAGGTCGCGCTTGGGGCCGAAGGTTCGTGGACGACTCGGCCGGCGGCGCTACGGGTAGTCCACGCCACCAGTATTCGTAGGTTGTGCCCATGAGTTGGGGGGAGTCGGCCCGTCGGCGACTTTCGGCTACATCGTAGAGGCCCGGAATGACCCGGACGACCTGGCGCAACACCCGTGCCTTCGCGTTGATCACCCTTTCACCCAGGGCTCTTACATCGCCGACAAAAAGCCAAGCGGCGTAGTAAGTAGCCTTTGAACGTTTCGCCGGGGCTGGGATTGAGTTCCAGGCCGGTCCACAAGTCGTTATGCTGGTTAGATTGTAGTTTACCTTCGTGCGGGCACATCACTCCACCAATTCTCAACAATTATTGGCAAGCGGTCGTCGGGGTGCTCGCCGCCCCCGCCTAATCCAGATAGCATTGAACACGACGGCAACTACTTGCCCAACGCTCCAACGCGCTCATGTTGATCATCAGCGACAACCGTTCGTTCTCCAGTTTGGATATTGCGGTGACCTTAAACCTGGGTCCAGCGGTTGGCGAATAAATTGCATATGTGATCAGCTATTCCCGGCAATTGATTCGGCTCTAATCAGAGACGTATACTTGGTAAAATGATCTAGCTGGGAGTGGCTCGCTGACTGCCCGATGCTAGGCGTTTGACGGGCTCAAAAGCTCTATAGAAGGCGTAGAGCTGTGCGTAGCGCTACAAGTTTGCTGCCGAACAGGCCGCCTCGTTGAGGGAGCGCTCGTCCGCGTACAATCGAGCATCCGCCAGCCCAAATTACGGCCCGGCGGCTGAAGAAATAGGTGGGCCTCAATCCGGTACTGGGCAAAGGCGAATTTGGCAGTCCGGGAGCGACCATGATGTCGGAGCCTGCGCGACCCCGGCCGCCCGCCGCCGACGCGGCCGCGATGGTCGGCTTCTTGATCCGATAGCGAGCGAATCGCACGTCGCGGGCAAGGATAGTGGGTGGTGGGAGGTGACCAGGCAGTAGCTGTCGCGTTCATGGTTGGGGGACGTGAACGTGGTCGGTGAGCCAGTTGAGCAGGGTGCCGCTCAGACGCTCGGATCCTGGGACCGAAGTCCGTTCCTCCAAGAGAAAAACCTCGCCACGACCTGGGGCCCCTCCGAATATGCACAAACCTGACGGAGGTGAAGGGCGCGGCGGTTTGGAGCTGCGGGCGGAGTAAGGTTAGGTCAGCGGTCGGCCTTTCCCAGGTGTGGGAGCGCCCGCGGAGGACGCGACCTCGAGTCTCCTCGCCTTGTTGACCGGGACCGTCGACCAAACGGGCCCGATTGCCCATAACCTGGGCGACGGCGGCGTAGCTTGGTGCTCACGCCGCCGCAAGAACGGTCCAGACCCAGGGCATCAGGCCTTTTCCCCTTGCACGCTCCGGTGGAGTGCTGATGACGCGCACGACCGCGGCGTCGATACTGACCCGCTTACGGTGCGCCTCATCAGTCAAAGCTTGACGGGCGATCAGCCACGCGGCCATTCGATCGAGGTCGTGACCGGCTGACGGCCGATCTAGTGGGCGCGTAGCGCGCCGGGTGATAGGGCAAGCGTGGCCCGCGGACCAACAACCGCCTGTCCATGGACGCCATCCTCCGGATGGCCAGAAGCGGCGCTTTTTGGTGCAATCTGCCGGAGCGGTTCAACGATCACCAGGAAGTCAAACGGCGCTACTACGACTGGATCAAACGTGACGTATTTTCTTATTTCCACCTACGATGCCGAGCGCTTGCATGACCCGATCGTTGAGCCTGGAGCGCAGACTGTGATCATGGTCTTCGTCACGCTCACCACGACCTAGGCGAGCACTGATCGGTTTACAGGTTTAACGGCACAGTTAAGCTTCGTTTCAAAGGCGCTAATATACGGCGCGATTGCGGCGCTCAGGAGGCCTAGCAGATCTGCTTTGTTTTCCCCTGCGTAGTCCGACGGTGCCCCAATGCCGATAGCCATCGGCGGCTGATCTGGGGGGCCAGGCAAACGCATTGCCAACACAGTCCGACCCGGTGTGACCGCTCCTACGGTCTCTGCGTAGCCTAGCGAGCGGACAGCCTGCATCTCCGCTAGGAATGTCTGCGGATCAATCGGCGTGCCTCCAACAAATGTCCCCTCCGAATTGACCCTTCGGATCAACCGGCTGATTTCCGGATCTGACATCCTAGCTACAAGCACCTTACCGCAAGCGGCGAGACAAATGGGGCGTAAAGTCCCAATTCGAATGTTTTGAGCTGACTTAAAGTTACCGAGAAAAACGGACGCATATCTAACATTCGCGTCGCTTTTGACGCCAAGAACGACCGTGCATCCCGATGCTTCGCGAAGGTCTTCCATCATTTTTAAGATGCTTCTCGAACCCGGCAATGCATCTTGCAGCCAGCTCCCGAGCAAAATTATACGATAGGTTGGACTGTACGACCGGCTCTCTTCGATATAATGAAGATAGCCCAAACCCTTAAGAGATCTCAGTAAAACTGACGTGCTGGACTGTGGGTACCCTAACGTGTTGGCAATCTCTCCAACAGTCAAATGCTGTCGCCTTTCAGAAAACAGCTCAAATACTTCTAAAGCCCTCGCCGCTGACTTAATTGGTTCAGCTCTATCCATATCCTCCTCCGGTCATATTTTTGCGTCGGTGACTAGCATACTCCGGAATTGGGGACAACCCTCGCCACTCGGAAAGCCCCACCTGCGGTTTGATGCCTGGCTTTGCCAGCGCCGAAACCCATCGAAGATGGCGGCCCATCGCGAGCGGGCACTGGCGCGGATTATGAGCCCAAGCTGTTTGGAGGTAGCGCCGAGCTCCCATCTCAATCGGACCGGCACGGCGGCTGAATTCAGTTCTGCGAGTCACTGCGGCAGCCTAGAACCCCGTGTAAATTGGCGCCCTCTTCTCGGTGGCCGCTTTTGTCGCCTCACCATGGTCCGCCGAAAACGCTGAAAGCATCTCGAACGCAATCGAAGCGTCAAAAATGAGCTCGACCTGCTGCTTCAGCCATTTATTTACGCTTTGTTTTGTCCACCGCACCGCCCAGACTGGATTGCGAAGAATCTCCTGCGCTAGTTCCGATGCCTTTTGAAGGACTTCGTCGCGAGCGACCACGTGATTGACTAACCCCATGCGAAGGGCGTCGGGCGCAGCCACTAGCGCACCCCGCATGAGAAACTCCTTGGCGCGGCTGGGCCCAATCAGAAGCGGCCAAATGACTGCTCCGCCGTCGCCGGCCACGAGGCCAACCCGAACATGAGGATCGCCAAGGCGGGCTGTGTCCGCCATCACTGTGATATCGCTGAGAAGCGCAAGCGTGGCGCCGAGCCCCGCCGCATCGCCGTTAATCGCGCAGATTAGGGGCTTCGACAAATTTAGGATGCTGTCTATCAATCTCCGCGCGCTTTGAGTCGTGAGAATGTTGTGACGGAGACCCTCAGGCGTTCCATAGCGGTCTGCCATGGCTCTTATATCTCCTCCCGCAGAAAATGCCTTCCCGGCCCCGGTCAAGATTACGAGATCAACTTCGTGCTCGCCTTCAAGGTCGCCCCAAATCCGCTCGAGCTCTCCCAGCATAGCGGTAGTTGTATTAAGCTGCTCTGGACGATTTAAAGTTACAGTTGCTACCCGCTCTTCAATAGATACCAGCAAATTTGGGTAGGATTGAAAGTCCATACTATTCTTCCCTGTTTCTCAGCAATTTTGGAGAGTGACGAGCATTCGAATGACCCAACGCCCTTTTCTTGTATATTTGGCCGACCGCAAATTCGATTGCCAAACATGTAGCTTCCGACAGGACGCTATCTTGCTCCGCTATTGGACCTATTTGCTTCACATTTCATCGAATTCGAGCATCGTTGCGTTCACGGATCACTAGAGCGTCCACAGCGACGGCCCCGCGCGGGCCGGCGAGTATTGGGTTTAGCTCCACGCTTGAAATTGTATCTTGATTGGTCTCTGCAAAGGCGGCCAAGCGGCAAAGAATATCTGCGAGCTGTTCGATATCGGCTCCCGGCTTGCCGCGCGCGCCCTGAAGCAGCGGAAACCCCTTTATGTTCCTGATCATGCTGAGAGCGCTATCCTTAGATAGTGGTGTCAGACCAAAAGAAACATCGTTGAAAATCTCTACGAAGACGCCGCCCAATCCGAACATCGCGACCGGCCCAAACGCTGGGTCACGGTGCACACCCATAACCACTTCTGTGCCCTCGGTTACCATTGCGCAGATTAAAGCGCCGTCGATAACTGCGTCCGGCACCGCCTTCGCCACAGACTTCATCACCCGATCCCATGCCATCTCTACTGCATTGGCATCCGCGAGAAACACGGCGACGCCCCCCACATCCGACTTATGGGCAACGTCCTTCGAAACCACCTTCAGAACGACCGGAAATCCGATGGCTTCAGCGGCGGCGACAGCCGCACCTCGAGAACCGGCGAATTCAGCCGGAACAAACGGAATATCGGCTTGGTGGAGCAACGCCCTCGATTGTAACTCGTCGAGTGTCCCATCGACGGCGGCGTCCGCAGACCGCGCCGTCGACCTAAGCTTGTACCCAAGACAAGACCCATCGGCCGCCTTCAATCCGGCTCCAATCGTTGCGAGCGCGGCCGCCATATGCACTGTGCGCCTTGGATCCTCGAAGATCAGGAAGCCGTGCGCTCTGAACTCCCGGGCAACACGCGGCAAGAACCCACCACAAATCAAAAACGTCGTGGATGGCCGCTCAGCCTTCATTGCAAATATTTCTTCTCGAAATCTGTCCACATATTGATCTAGCCGACCAAGATCTTGAAGAAAAAGGGTTATGATATTGAAATTGCGATCCTCCACCATCGTCCGCAGTATCGATGTCATAATAGTAAAGTCGTTTAAGATTTGTGCGGTCGCGTCCACGGGGTTGCGAGAAGTGGCGAATGGTACCAAGGATTTTATTTTTGCCTCGGCGGCATCGCTAAGTATGGGCAAACTCAGATTAAACTCTGTCGCCGCGTCAGCCATGAGAATGCCGACCCCACCTGAGACCGTGAAGATCCCAAGGTTCCGCCCGGTAGGAAAATTTCCTTCGAGTCCGATGCACCCGGACGCTACGTCAATCATTTCCTCGATGGAATTCGCCCGGTACGCTCCCGTCTCCCGGAATGCCGCGTCAAAGACTCTGTCCGCGCCAGCTAAGGACCCCGTGTGTGACGCTCCCGCTTGGGCACCCGCGTCCGAACTACCGCCCTTCATTAAGATAACCGGTTTGCCTGCCTGTCGGGCTGCGGTCAGCGCCTGCCGCAGGCGCCAACCGTCACGACACCCCTCAAGGTAGCCAAGGATCACAGAGGTTTGGTCGTCCTCAGCCATCCAGGCGATACAATCAGCAACGTCAATGTCCGCCTCATTCCCGGTGGCGACAAACGTGCTGAGCCCGAGCCCACGGTCGACAGCCAATGCGTAGCAGTAGCTTCCAACGGCTCCGCTCTGGGTAACAATCCCGAGTCTCCCCAAACTAGGCCACGCGAAATCTAGCGCAGCGGAGTGGGTGCATGCCACGCGATCTTGAACGTTCACGACCCCGAGACAGTTTGGGCCTAAAAGTCGGACGCCCGCTGCTGAGCATCGTTCCGCTAATTCAGCCTGGATGGCCCGACCAGTATCGTCAATCTCTCCAAATCCAGCAGAGATCAAAATGATCGCTCTCACACCATGGCTAATGCAAGCTTCGACAGCGGCGGGCGCAAGTCGTGATGGCAATACCACCATCGCCAAGTCCGGAGACTCAGGAACGTTCCTGATAGCTGGATAGGTCGGTAAGTCCTGAATCACGCTTGACATAGGATTGATTGGATAGATCGCCCCAGTAAAGCCCATTCTTTTCAGAAGGGCGACCGGTCTGCCTCCAATCTTTGACGGGTCCGAAGACGCGCCCACAACTGCAATTGACTTTGGTCGAAAAAGACAGTCCAGGTGCCCACGTTCGCTGCTTATCTGCGTCATCTCCTCTACCGACTTTCCTTCATCAGAAACTCACCCGCGGTTTCTTGCAACAACAGGCGCGGATCGGTCGTGAACGTCATCGACGCCTCGTTTTCATATTCACGGTTCAGTGGATGATCGGAAACGTTAGTCCGCGATTCCGCTCCAAGGCCCCTGACAGGTGGGAGCGGTGATCTGTCGCGTTGCCGAACGTTGCAGCACACCTCAATATCCGGCGCAAGTAATGATGAAGCCCCAAGTCCCACGTGAACCCGATACCACCGTGAATCTGTATTGAGTCTTCTGCTACTTTCCGGGCCGCGTCCCCGCCATAAGATTTTGCCACTGAGACTGCGCTGCCGCCATCAGCGGAGCCTGAATCCATTGACCACGCGGCGAAATCCAGTGCGAGAGTTAAGCTTTCAAGGCGCACCAAGGCGTCCGCCGCGATGTGTTTTAGAACCTGGTTTTTTCCGATGACGTGGCCAAACTGCTCACGAAGCATCATGTATTCCGTGGCGAGCCTAAACGCCGTTCGTGCGGCGCCGAGCATCTCAGCGGTCACGAATAGCGCCATGAGATGGGTCAACTTGTCGCCAATCCCAGTCACTAGGTGGGACGGATCTATTAAAACATCATCGAAGTAAACCAGCGCCGAAGAGTGCGTAAGGTCAATCGACTGCAAACGGGTCCGCTTACATCCGAGCGCGCTGAGCGAGGTCAACACTGTAACCGTATCTCCGTCCCCGATGCTCACGTGCGGGAGGAGGAGAAAGTCGCTTTCCATGGCCCAGGACGTCGGCTCGCAGGTGCCGGTCAGAACCCACCACTCATTCCGTCTGACAAGTCGAGCGTCCAGGACATCCGCGATAGCGCAGCTTCGCTTCCCGTTAAGAAGGTCGGCCGCGAGACCATCTTGCCACCCTGCCAGCATCTTCGCGGCTGCCAAGGTTTCTGAGACGGGAAAAGGCACAACGGCAGAACCCGCTTCGATGACGATGGGAAGCGTGTCCGCAATCCCTAAGCCGAGTCCCCCGACACGTTCCGGTGCACAGACACCCAGAAGCTGCGCGTCGAACATGGTGCTGACCCAATTCGGAATTTTCTGGGCACGTTTGGAATCTTCGACAATCGTTGATGGAAACGGGATAGCCGAGAAAACACGCTTTGCAACATCGGCGAACATTCGCTGGTTTTCAGTCGATTCGATATTCATTTGGTCACCTTGGTAGTCCCAGCCCACGCTCGGCGATGATGTTCCTTTGGATCTGAGAGGTGCCGGAGTAAATGGTCTCTGCCCTTGAATGAAGGTAGATATTTTGGAAGATCGGTTTATTGACGTCCAACTCAGTGACGACGGCAGCGTGGGCTCCCATGATCTCTAACGCAAAAGAGGCTAGGTCTTGATGGAGCTCGCTCCAGAACACTTTTACAATATTCGGACCGACTCCTAAGTCCAACCCCTGCGCCATTCGGCTGATGATCTTCATATTGTGCTGTCGGCAGATGGACAGCCTGGCAAACAATTCTGCAAATCGGGACCTCACGTAGCCGGATTTCGAGAACGAGCCATTTTGGGTCGCCAGGCCAAGAAGGTCGTTGAATTCCCGAACGTAACGAGCATGGCGGTAAAGACGGGCCGTACCTCGCTCATTTGCCAGCGTCGCCGACGCAATTGGCCACCCATTGTTGACAGGGCCCAGTCGGCTTTCAAACGGCACCTTAACATCTTCAAAGAAGATCTCGTTGAAGTCTGAGCGCCCCGTAAGGTGAATCAAGGGCTTTACGACCACACCCGGTGCCCCCATCGGCACTATCAACAAGCTCATGGCGGATCGTGGTCGAGCCTCAGGGTCAGTACGTGCGAGCAATAGGCAGTAGTCTGCGTAATGGGCATTGGTCGTCCAAATTTTCTGCCCGTTGATGACCCACTCTTCCCCTTCACGACGCGCCGACGTCTTCAAGGACAACAAATCGGAACCCGCGTTGGGCTCAGAGAACCCCTGGCACCAGATATCTTCAACGGCTGCGATGCGAGGCAGGAACCGTCCTCGCTGCTCTTCGGTGCCCTCCGCCAACAGCATTGGAGCCACAACGTCCACGCCCGAGATGTTTGCTCCCTCAGGAGCGTAGGCGCGCCCAAGCTCCTCTGCTAGTATAAACCGTTCGATGAGGCTAAGCCCCTGCCCCCCGAACTCGACAGGCCAGTTTACGCAGGACAGCCCCCCCTCATACAGGGCCTTGTCCCATGCGAGGTTTAAGTCCGTTTCCGACCTCGCCGTGGGGTCAGGGAATTGCTCGAGAAATCTTGGAAGCGCCCCCGCGATCCAAGACCTGACATAAGCCCTGTATTCGCTCTGCTTGGGCGTGAAAGCAAAATCCATCAGTCACAAACTCTGCTTTTAGATCCCGCCTGAGCGGAACTAGCTGAAGGTGAGCACCACCAATAGGCAGCGCTTCGTACGATTCCAAATAATGGTGTCACGCTCAGCGCAATTTTCAGGTTAAGAACTCAGAGGAATCACTGCCAAACGGCCAGTTGAGGTGCGGAGCGCCGAAGCGCAGTTCTTCCTATCGGACAACGAAACGCCATCACAGACCCTCGAGAATTTAATCACATATGTGATCAGGTTGCTCCCTCGCGAACTAAACACCTCAGGGGATGGCCCACACCTCCCCCTCAAGCGATCAAGCACTCCCAGTGACCACGACATTATGCCCCATTCTAGAGTGCTGACAGGGAAACATGCCGATTTTCGGTGGGGCGAATCCGGATCATCTACCGTAGAGCGTGCCTAGCAATCAGATCCAATTGAACCTCGGCGGCTCCGCCAAAAATTGTATTGGCACGACCAGAAAGATAGTCATTTGTAGGTACCGTAATGTACTCACCTGTATTCGAGTGCTCAGAATCCCATTCAGCGGCTCTACTTCCCATCAACTCAAACCCCGACCGGCCGATCTTCTGCCGGAGGCGGCTCGCCATGAGCTTTAGGATCGACGGAAAAGATCCCGTATCCTCGCCTTCTTGCAGTTTGAATTGAACTTGAAACTCGATCGCCTCAAAGGCATCGACAAGTACAGCAAGTTCGGCCAGTTTCTGGGCTCTAACCATAGCACGCCCTGCCGATCGCTCGCTTGGGAATGCCTCTGAAAGAACACGTTCGAGACGGGCGAGGTTCGAGCGCAGTCGCGCGCTGAATAGACCCGCTCCGCGTTCGAATTGTAAAATATATTTTGCGTAGTCCCACCCACGATTTTCCTCTCCCACTCGGTTGAGCTTAGGAACTCTAACGTTATCAAAAAATATTTCGTTGACCTCGTGCTCGCCGCTCATCGAACGGATCGGTCGAATTTCGATCCCGGCCGAGGCGAGATCAGCCATCAGGAAGGTAATTCCGTCTTGTCGCTTGCCTTCTCGACTGGTTCGAACAAGCATGAAGATGTGGGTCGCAAAGTGCGCGTGGGTAGTCCAAAGTTTACTGCCGTTCACGACATAGTAGTCACCGTCTGGAACGGCGGACGTCCGAAGGCTTGCAAGATCCGACCCGGCCCCTGGTTCAGAGAACCCCTGACACCAGTAGTCGTTTCCGGCTAGGATTTTCGGCAGGTATTGGCGCTTTTGCGCTTCAGATCCGAAGCGGATAAGCAGGGGGGCGAGAAGACGAACACCCATGGGGTAGACGAGCGGCGCGCCCGCCCGCGCCAACTCGGCTTCAAAGATAAAACGATAAACGGGCGGCCAACCGGTTCCACCAAACTCAAGCGGCCACAGCGGGGCAACCCAACCCTTCTCGGCCAGACATCGGTGCCATGGCGCCGAGACGCTCGGCTCTGGATAAACGCCGGTCGTCAGCCGCTGGCGGCGGCTTAAGGTGTCCGGTAGCTTCGCCCGGATAAACGCTCTCACCTCATTTCGAAACGCAAGCTCATGGGCTTCGAGAAGAGGGAGGCTTTCCTCGCTATCGCCCACTATCGCGCTGACCTTTGCATCACCCGCCGCCGACATACCCAACTCGTATTCCGGCGCGAGTGCTGCACCACCGTCGATAAGAGCTTGAAATCCAGACAACATTCGAAAGTATCGTCCCACTGGAATTTCATCGGTGAAGCCCATCGCGCCGTGAAGCTGAACAGCCTGTTCCGCAATGTACTCTGCCGACGCGGCTGCGGTTGCAGCTGCAACCAAAGCGTGGCGCAAAGCTGGCTGTTCGGCGAATTGGCCAACCATACACAGAGATACCGTTGCACGGGCCGTCTCCAGAGAAACGGACATCTCCGCTATGCGATGACGGACAACTTGCAGATCGCAAAGAGGCTTCCCGAACTGGGCCCGTGTCTTCACATGATCGATAGTGTATTCGAGGAGGCGCTCCATAGCGCCAACGGCTTCCGCGCACATTCCAACTGCACCAACTCGAAGCGCCGCCTCGATTGCAGCGTGGGCGCCTGAGCCGCAGCACAGTAGCGCGTCATGATTGAGCCAGCAGTTCAACTCGATATCCGAAGCGCCCTCGCCTCTCAGTGTCGAATAACTTCTACGGCTCAGTCCGGCAGCGTCTCCGGGCACGATGAAGATGCCTAGGCTATCGTCAAGAGTAGCCGTGACGACAAAGTGGCTTGCAGCCTCTCCTCCGACGGCCATGACCTTGCGGCCACGGAGTCGCCAGCCATCCGCGTCCTGCATCGCCGTCGTGGAACAGAGCCTTGGGCTTGAGGCGCTCGGCTCGGAATGAGCGAGGGCGAGCCGCTCTGTCCCAGATGCTAGATTTGACAGGAATAGGTCAAGCTTTGGGGACCGCTCCGCACGGACAACGACCTGGGTTCCCAACAGCGCGCTACTGATTAAGGGGACCACGACGCCGTAGTACCCCAGCATCTCGCAAATCTTGTAAACCAGCGCCGCTGATGTAGCATAGCCGCCCCGACCTTCAGGAACTGTGATCCCGAGCCAACCGAATTCGCAGAGCGCGCGCCACACAGCCCCCGCAGCGGATTCAGCGACACTGTTCGCGCGCGCAGCATCTGCTATGAGCCGCTCTATGAGCGACAGGGTGGCCTCGTCGCCGGAATGGAGATGTCGATCTGCAATCATTTCGGGTGCATCAGGCGGCTCGTCCCTACTCAGCCCAGGGCGTCATTGGCCCCGGCCGACCTGAATTGCCGCGCTCGCTCCTCCTAGACGCACGGTCCGTGTCTCTTCAGTGAAGTGAGTAAGCTGGTGCGTTTCGAAATGAGCGGAGAGCGCCGTCCGAAAACCTTGAAGATCGAGCGTGCGGTTCAGAGATCGTTTGGTGACCATCGCTGCAAAGGGCGGCATTTCCGCCACGCGAGTTGCGAGCGCAAGCGTGGCTTCTTCCAGCCGATCGCGCGGCACCACACGATTCACCATTCCTATCCGGTGCGCCTCCAAAGCAGTCAGCCGCTCACCGGTGAACAGGAATTCCTTCGCTCTGCGCAATCCCATCACGTAGGGATGAACCAAGACTTCGACCGACGCCGCTGCGAGCGACCGCACTACCGGATCAGCGAAGTAGGCGTCCTCGGCAGCTACTACTAAATCGCACATGTTCGCGACCATGAACGCGCCCCCGAGGCACGCTCCTTGGATTTGCGCGATCGTAGGTTTGGGCGCGTCGAATATCTTGAGGGCGTACCCGAAATACCGCTTAGCTTCGTACTCCCAGCGTTGCTCTACCGTAAAGGCGCCCCGCTCGGCCATGGCCTCCTTTACATCGTGCCCGGCAGAGAAATTCTTCCCGACACCGCCAATAATGATCGCGCCGACGGTGTGGTCGGCGAGCGCCTCGTCCAGCGCGGCGTCCATCTCGTCCAAGAGCGTGGTATTTTCCGCATTCCCGACATTCGGGCGGTTGTGCGAGATCCTCATGACTGCACCGATGCGTTCGACAAGCACGCTGGCTTGAATTGCGCTCTGCGATATCGGCATGGGATCACCCTCTATCCACGGTTCACTCGCCGGCTCAAGGTCGAGATGCGTTCCCAAAACCCTCAGCTCAGCTGAGCACACATACACGACGAACTCCTATGTGGCCGCCCCGGCCGCTACCGCGTGATGAATATCATAAGGGTGATTTCAATCAGTTATGCGAAACGATGGAGTAGGCACTGTGAAAGGTACCGTCGTATACGCGATCAGACCGAAAAACGAATGTTCAGCTTCTCGCTGGAGTACAAGAATGGCGGCGGGTGACGGGCGCCGAACCGCGCCGTGCTAGAGAGCCTGCCACCGCGGGCAATGGCAAGACGCGATTAGCCAGTGACCTGCCACGAAGTGGTGCACGCCGCCGCAAGCGAATGCAGCGCATAGGATCGTTCATCAAAATTCGCTTGGATGGGTCCACGTCAGAATGCCGGCGAAATGAGATACCTCTAATTCGGAATCCGGTGATAATGTCGGGTCAGCCCGCCGCGCTCAGGTCGTCATGAGCGATCGCGTTCGGCATATCGCGCCCGCGGACTCGCAACAGATCGGGCACGCGCCGAGGTGGGGTGATGTTAGTTATGCGACCTCATTCTCACCGAAACGATATCCTCAAACCCGCCCATCATGCCAGCGGAACCCCCGCGCAACGTCTATTGGGCGGCTTACGGGGGCTCGCCTGCTAAGCCGGACGGGGCTCGGGGGGGGGTCAGCACCGAGCCGCCACTGCCATTGAACTTACTCTATATGCGCGTTAGACTCTGGCGTCCAGTCGAGTCATGGACGCCGTCCTCGCCAGCAACCAACGTGCACCGCCGATGGGAAACGCTCGTGAGCTCCTATGACTATGTGATTGTCGGTGCCGGGTCGGCAGGTTGTGTCATGGCTAATCGCCTATCCGCCGACCGCGAGGTTAAAGTCCTGCTCCTGGAGGCCGGACCGGCTG
>DATAYL010000568.1:0-4607 GCA_036272575.1 Bryobacteraceae bacterium
AACATGGTCCGCGTTCATGTGAGCGATGATGCCAGAAGCTGCTGTGGCCAGCGGGTCCGGCGAAGCCACTTCATAGTCTCGTGCCTCGACCCAGCCCATGACGCCGAAACCACCTACGTAGTAGATGTCGATCGGCTCCAACCGAAAGAACCCGAAGTCTGTGAAATCGACCCAGTACCGGCTGTTTTCATGCCTCGCAACGTAAATCTCTCGTGCAAAAGCGACATCCCCCTCAGGCACTGGTTTGGCCTGGCCGATCAGGGTGGCCCGGGCGGCGCCGAGAGGATCACCGCCTTCCGCCGCTTGCGCAACGAAGAGGCTGGCCCGCGGGTCAGCCTTCAGGTTCTGAGTGTGCATCGCCATGTTGCTGATCAGAAAGATGGCCCGGCCTTCGGGATCCAGCGCATACGGCATCAGCGACCCGAAAGGAAATCCCACATGCTTGCGCGAGAGCGTCGATACGGTCGCGACCGAAGCCTGTGAGACGAGGGTTCGGACACGCTCAGCGTGACTCGGCTCAGGCAGTTGCGGCAGCACTGGCCCAGTGTTGGCATGTTGGCGAGATGTAACGCCCTGATTGGATTGCATAGGACCCTCGACTCTGTATATGTTAAGCGTCGCCACTTGCATGATACGTCCCACCCAGACGCAGCACCTGTATGAGATGTGCGTTTCCCGTCCAAGTGGCAGGGATGTGACCTCCAGGATCACTAAACGCTGGGCGACGAGGCAGGATCATTCCAAACCGTCTCGGGGTCCGTGCACGATGACCGGGTTATCTGGGCCTGGCAGACACCAGCGCCCCCATTTGTTTCCAGATGGCCGAAAATGATGGTTGCCACGCGGGGTGCCTTCCTCCCACTGTCGTCGGTAAGTTGCTCCGCGTCGGTGCGTCAAAGCGCATCACGAAGATCTCACCATATGGTTGCGGATTGTTGGTATAGAGAGCCTAATCCTTGAAACCCATGCAGGACCTCGTAAACGCCATCCGCTCGCCATCTGGCGACCAGGCAATATGGGCTTCATTTCTATTGGTAGGGGTTAGCTGCCTCAGATCTGTTCCGTCGGGGTGAATGGTGATGAGAATGCGTTGCTATTCGCGCCCGGGGCGTGCCTCCGGGAATTGACTTGGCCACTCCCGTGAACAGTAACCTTTGGCCCGGATGACCAGGGCCAGCGCGGCAGTCGATCATCCAGCGGCAAAATCCGGTCTCCGGCGCGAGCTCAGCCTTCGCGACCTGAGTCTTTTCGGAGTCGTTTGTCTTTTAGGACCGCGTTGGATAACGGCTGCGGCCCACGCAGGTTCCGGAACGATAACGTTGTGGCTGGTTGCCGGCCCTTTATTCGGGGCTCCCTTAGCGATCGCCGTTGCGGCTCTGATGTCGAAATATCCCGGCCCCGGAGGGCTGTATACCTGGACCCGCAACGATTTCGGGCCGGCCCATGGATTCATGTCGTTCTGGCTCTATTGGGCCGGGGTAGCGTTCTTTTTTCCAGGCGCGGCGGTTTTCTACGTAAGCTCCAGCGCTTACACGTTCGGGCAGAGGTACGCTCATCTGGCAGACAGTCGCGCCTTCATCCTCTGTGTCTCGCTCGCGGCAATTTGGATCGCACTCGGCAGCAATCTCATCGGCCTGAAGACAGGCAAGTGGACCGAAAACTGTGGCGCGATCGCAGTCGCCGTCCTCGGCACTCTGCTGATTGCAGCCGCGGCGATCCATTGGAATCACAGCGGCTCGGCCACAGCGATCCGCTTAATTCCCCAAATGAGCTGGAGCACTGCGTCTCTTTGGGCGGCGATTGCCTTTGGAATCAGCGGCGCGGAATTTTTCGGAATGATGGGCGCCGAAATCCGTTCTCCCGAACGAACGGTGAAACCGGCAATATGGCTGGCCACCGCGTTCGTCGTGATTTTTTATGCAGCTACGACTCTGGCGCTGCTCGTCCTTTTGCAACCCGGCATGATCAGCGAGATGCGCGGCATTGCCGATGCAGGCGAAGCGGCGGCCCGCCTCTTCAACGCGCCCTGGACCTCCGCGCTGATCGGTGTTTTGTTGCTGGCTAACGCTTTCGGCGTATTTGGAGGTCAGGGAAGCGCCGTTTCGAGAATGCCATTTGCCGCGGGCGTTGACCGGCTGCTGCCGGATGCCTTCGGACGCGTCCATCCGCGCTGGCACACGCCTCATGTTGCGTTGATAACGCTGGGCGTAGTTGCTTCCTCACTCCTGCTGTTCTCTCAGGTTGGCGACACGATGCGCGTGGCCTATCAGGAAATCGTATCCCTGACATTCATCGGAGGCTTCCTCCCATATATCTATATTTTCCTAAGCGCCTGGAAAGCCAAGCGCAAGATAGCGGCGGTGCTCGGTCTGGGAGTCACGCTCTTTTCTCTCGCGTGCAGCATCATGCCGACGGCCGAGGTCGAGAATGTTTGGCTCTTCGAAGGAAAATTGGCGCTAGGGACGGCGGCCATGATCGGTTCGGGCTTGCTGCTCTACGCGCGAGGCCGGGCGAAATCGAAAACAATCGTTGTCGAGGAGCCCGAGTCCGGCTTGCTGGTTTCGATAGCGGACTGACGGAACAAAAACGTAAGGCGCTCCGGGCTGACGATTTTCTTCGCGGTATTGATCGCCGGTTCGACCTGTTTCGAGCACAAGACTTTGGTGTTGGCCGGATCTATCCGGAATCACTTAGTGATCATCTTCTGCACGGCGGGGACTCGCGCAATCGCAGGCGCCACTGCATTGCCGCTTGTGGTCGGATTCACCGCTTACGGAAGGCTGGGGCGATGTGAAGCGTCTTCCCGCAGCACACATGGATGTTTCCGGTCGATGTTACACCTCGGGTGACGACTTTGCCAGGTTGAGCCATTTCCGCGTCGTGATTCGCGTACCATATGTTGAAAGAGATTGCAGCTATCTTCATCTGGTTTTTCAGCGTAAGACTGAGCCGTCCGGAACGGCAAGCCTGGCTTGTGCTGGCAGATTCTATATGACGGTCTAACGCGCTACTCGGAGATGCCAAGGGAGCTATAGATCGTGAGTAACGGCCTAGCGTTTAGTAATCCACTTGGACGTAAAGTCGCTAGGCTTGATCAGAAATGTCGCGGCGATCCACACCCTCCTCACATCGGCATCTCAGCGCCGCGACATCTCCGATCAAGCCTAGCGACTTACCGGTCAAGTGAAATTTGTTTCGGTAGAACACTTGGCCCTCAGGGCGGATGAATCATTCAATCGGGCAGAAATGCCTGTGAGGTCGGGCGCGGACTTCCAGATTTAGGGTCCGACCTAAGGCGAAGGCGATCTTGTTTCCTAAGCAGACGGTCGTTAACCCTGCGCGATAACATCGTAGGCATCCGCGATGAGCCGGGAACGAAGGCGAGAGGTCGATCAACTCTTCCGTGCCGCATTCGGGCGCCTCATTAGCTCGGTATTGGCACACGGTAGATCCCCTGCGGGAGCGCCATCGGGCCAATCAGCCCTGGAAAGATCATCTGTGGTGTGGTTCGCCAATAACACATCCGGGATCAAGCCCCGTCGGTTCAGTTTCTTAGCGGCGCAGCTGAGGTGTGCAATGCCGAGTGCGGCGGCAGGTAACATGTTAGATGGCCGTTGTGCACCGCAAAAACTCGCTCGAGCGACTCATGCGGCCTCAGACCATTGGTACTCGTGATGCAAGCCGCCGAGAATCGGTTTGGCAATGACGCGTGATGGAGACGGGAACCGGGAAGTGCGGCTGCAAGTCGGCTTGTTACCTTGAGTACCGTCGGGAATACCTGGACCCAAACAGCGGTGTGGACGGCCTTTATTGTAGTGGCGGACCCACTCACGGAGGATTCTACGCAAATGTGCAGAATTCAGCGCGATGACGTAGTCCAGACATTCGCGACGTATGGTTCCGATCACGCGTTCGCAATGTGCGTTGGCTGTCGGCATACGAACCGGCGATCGTAATACGTGTATGCCCCAACTCTCTACCTCTTCGTCGAGACTCTTCGAGAAGGTCTTATGCCGATCATGCAGGAGAAACTTGCAATCACCATCGCCGGGGGTGGGCATGGCTGGTGCTGGATGTACTTGCCGACAGTACGCGGGGAAAGCCGGATCTGGAGTTTCAGCACGAGTTCGTCTGCAATTCGCTCCTCGCCCCAGGTCGGATTTTCTGCCGCCATGCGACGGATCAAGCGCCTGATTTCCGGTGAGATTTGAGGTCGCCCAACTGGTCTCGACTTCCAACGCCACAAGCGGCGGAAGGCAGTTCGATGCCAGCTGATCAGGGTGTCCGGTTTGACGATCACTAGCGCACTACGCCAGTCGAAGAAGCGAGCCAGCTTAGCCAAGGCGAAGCGATCCGCAGCCGTGGTCCTTGCGGCCTTCTTTTCCCGTTCTTAAAACAGGGCCAACTGCTTACGTAAGAACAGATTTTCGACGGCCAGCGCCGTGCGATTCCGAAATAGAGCCGCGCAAAAGCCGAGAGAGTCCGCAACAACGATTTCTACGCCAATCGTGAGCTTCAAGAGCCGCTCGAATCCACTGAGCACTTCGAAATGGTCCCACAGCTAGCTAACTGATTCCGCGGGCTCGTCCGATTTTTGCGGACCACAG
>DATAYL010000569.1:0-7267 GCA_036272575.1 Bryobacteraceae bacterium
TCGTTCGCGCCGATGCCGTCGAATCCCGGCATCTCGTAGTTGGGAAGCTCATGCGATTTCACTTCCAGACCCCAGCCAGAGTGTGCAAAGCCTACCAGTGCTCCCTGCGATTTTCCCCAGCGCAAAATGGGCAGGTCCCAACTAGGCCATTGTTCAATGCGAACGCAGTGGGGATAGTCCTGGTCTTTGAGGCCGAGCAACACCAGATGCCCCGCGTGGCTTGAAGGAAAGCCGGAAACCTCTAGATCGTAGTGCATTAACCGGTCCGGCGCCGAGAGCGGGTTGTCTTTACCCGTGAAAAATTGCTTTTGATAGTAATAGCAAGGACCCCACGTCAGCACCGCTCCGATGTTTAGCTTTTCGCCTTCGATCTGGCGTACCATGTCCTCGGGCCTGACTCCTTCGGTGGGGTTCTGATAATGCGAGCAGCCGGCCGCATGCACGTGATGGTCACCTGAATACCAGCCGTATTTTGCCGGATTGAGCCAGCGCCGCATGACGAAAGCGGCTTGGTTTAGGCCTGCTGCCGTGACTCTGACCTGTTTGGTCTGGGTGAGATATTCCGGCCCCATCGAGCAGGTGACTGTATAAATGCCCTCAGGCAAGAGAATCTTTTCACCATTGCTGCGGTAAATCTGCGGCTGGAAAAAGAAATCAGGTGCCAGGCGCTTTGATGGATTCGGATAGAGGCGGCCCGAATGGTCGCGGATAGTGAAGGCAGCGACGGTGGGCGATCCATTCTCATCGCGTACCCGCAGCTCGAGCGGTACGGCCGGCAGCGCGTCAAACAATATGAGCATCTGGTTGCGAAAGCCGATGTCCTGAGTGCCTTGTCCGACGTCGAAGCTTATCTCGGCGGATCGTTGTCCTCGATCGCGGCTGTAGATTTCGACGACTCGATATTCCAATGACAGGCCCGAAAGGCGCTCGGACACGGGGTCTTTGTCATAAAGATCGAGACTCATCCACCGATCCCGGATATCAGCGGGGGAAATTTCTTTCGGCGGCTCAGCGCTCCCGTCCGACCGAATGTAGATGGGCGTCGCGTTCGGGCTTTTCGCTTGCAGCCGCGCGGTCACTCCAGCCAGATTAGTCACTTTCACAAGGAATACGCGCGTTCCGGCCTCGACCAGCTCGTGTTTTGCCGGGCCCGGACGCACTTTGACACGGCTCTCCGGATTGATTTCAACGATCGCGAGCGTGTACTTGTCGAGAATTTGCTCGAGGCCCGAAACCGCTTCTGCCTCGTCGGTCTTAGCGATAAGGGCATTGATTGCGTTCTCGTCCTTGGGCGGCAGTGGCGCCCCTAAATAGGCCAGCGTCGTCACCACCTGGTGCACTTCTTGCGCAAAAGGTTGCAGGGGTACCCTGGTCTGTGCCGCGGCTAGGCCGCAGAGCAGTGGAACCGCAATCGTACCTAATTTACATTTGAATCGGGACGCAGAAAGTCGTCGGGGTAAATCTCGAGCTTCCATTACACTCCGGGCCATGCGCCGATGATAGTTGATGTGTCTCGAAGCACACGGGTAGAACACGACTGAATGAAAAGGCGGCGCTTTTCAATGACGGGATAGAAAAGAGCGCTCAATTCGGTTCCGGCAGTCTCCATCCGCGGCAGACGTGCCGGGAGTCAGCCATTACTCACAACAACCTGAAACCACGCTGGTCTACGAGTCGTATCTTGTTGGTCGGCGATCCGTCAACTAAGTATCGAATCACTCTTCCCTTCGGGCCCGATGCGCAATGCCTAAGCGGATTTCCGCCCCCACAAGGCCGATTTCACCATCAACGGAGGAGAAGTATGACGCCCTCAGTTGACGGACTGAGGCACAACCCCGTGAATCCAATGAACGGCGTTGCCGTGGTAGAGCTTGTGAAGGACTTGCGGCGGCAGCGCAAGGCCCTTAACCTCTGTTCCTCTGTAAGTCACTGTTGTATCCGAAGAAAAGAAGGCCCAATCTGTCGCATACTGTTTTGCCCATGATCTTTCTGCCGTTCTGGTGTTCTGCCGACTATACAATCCCAGATCTGTCCCATACAGGATACGGTCCTGGTATTTAATCAGGAACTGCCGGGCCTTCTCGCGTGGCTGAAGAGCCAGATACACGGTTCGTGCGGCAACATCCACGGCGAAATTGGAATAGCGATCGAATCGTCGTCCGAGCCCGTCCAGGTCCATCTCAAGACTGCCGAGATGTGCGCCCACCACGCGCAGTTGGGGATTCTCTTCCAACACATGGTCGCGCGCCTGAATGATGGTGGCCTTCTTGGGGTGATCCGGCTGCTTAAACATGTACCACTCCGGATGTTGGTCGTAATAGCTATAGTCGGGTGATTTCGCGTTTGGCGGCTGCCAGCATGAATCGGGTTCTGCCAGATGCGCAATGAGCGTCTTGCCGTGTGTCGCGATATCCTGATAAATCGCATCGAGCCGCGGATCGTCCGGCATCACAAAGCGCCCGTATTGGTTCTTTAATTCCATTCCGACGTTTTTCCAGATCTTTACTGCAACGGCGCCTTGGGCGAAATCCTGATCAAGTTGCCGGACGGCATCGTTCGCGAACGTCGCATTGGAGAATTTGAATGGATCAAACGTTGTACAAAGAACAGCTTGCCCTTTGCTGTCTTTTACGAAGGCCTTTGCCGCAGCAATCTTGCTTTCCAGGTTAGGGAACGTCGCATCCTCCTTGTTCGCAACAACTATGTCGAGTAGATGCAAGTGGAGCCGCTGAAGGAAATTGTGGAATTCCGGATCGTCCTTGAAGACATGAGCATGCGTATCTATGGGTTCGATCTTGGTGAACGCACGCAAGTCGGCGGGTGAGAAAGTTTCGCTAGCATCGTCCTTGGAAGTTGCCGAGACGATCATGACACCGCCGAGAATGGTAGCGAATGCCGCAAGGCAAAGAATAAAGGTTGGCCGCATTTCTATATTCGAAAAGTTTACAGAATGAAGGACGAGCTCTGCTCACCTTGATAGGGCCCCCCGACATTTTATCCAGCACTACAACTCGCGCGGAGCACCGGACCTGCCGCAACGGATCGGTCATGATGCGCTAGCAATACGGAACTTGGACGTGGGTGTCACACGCACAGACTTGTGCAACGGTGCGGCTTTGGGATGCGTAAAACTGCTCCGGAGTCTTGCCGCTTCCACGAATTCGCCCAGGTACCCAATCAATTCGTTCGATGGCGGACCGAGCCCGACTTGCCAAGCACTTCAAAAAAGACTCCGCCATTCCTGTTCTGTCATTCCGTTGTCCTCACACTTGCAGTATCATCGAGAATCATTCCTGATTGTTTCCTCTAAAAGAGTATTCCGGCCTTAGTAGACTCGGCGGAACATCAAAGAGGGCGCCGCTGTTAGCTGGATTGCTCAAACGGATGCGGCGAATCAACGACTTCTTCAGATCTCTACCTGTTTGGCTGGGCCTTTACTTGTTGGCGTTCAGCCAATTAACGCTTGGGACCGCGTTAGCCGCGCTCTTAATGAACGCCTTCGGCACCAAAGCTACGTTGGTCGTGTCCCTTATCGGAGACGTCGTTTTCCTCGCATGCGCCTGGCTGGGGTACGGCCAGGGCATTCTGGCCGGGATTTTGATAACGTTTGTCATCCCGCACTTGTTATTGCCGGGAACTCCGTTGCATCCCGACGTCGGTCGCTTTGGGCTGTTATTGGTTCTTTCGTTACTCGTGAGCAGCATCTCGGCATATAAACGTAAAGCCGAAAGAGCGCTAAGATTCGCCGCTGACGAGTTGGAGAGCCGAGTCCAATCGCGTACCCTGGAGCTCCAGAAGAATGAGCAACGGCTAAGCGAGAAGGCTCGATTACTCGACCTCGCCCCCGTTGGCGTTCTCTCTACTGACGGCGACGATGTGATTCGATATTGGAGCCAGGGCGCGGCACAGATGTACGGGTGGACATCGCAGGAGGCTGTCGGGCAGACCTCACGCCAGCTGTTACGATTCTCCGTGTCGATTGAAGACGTGATGAGTGCGCTTGCCGCGACCGGTGTTTGGGAGACGGAATTAACGCACTCCCGAAAGGACGGCTCCGAGATCACTGTGACGACCCGGTGGGCATGTCAAAGGCAAGCCAACGGTGAGATTTCGGGTTTTCTGCAAATCAACGCCGATATCACGGAGCGAAAGCGAGCCCTGGAGCAGATTCGGGCAAGCGAATTACACTTTCGTCAGCTCGCCGATTCTATGCCCCAGATCGTATGGACGGCCGCTCAGGACGGACTGGTTGAATATCTCAACCAGCGCTGGCACGAATTCACAGGGCTTAGTCCATCGGATCACCTTTTCCAAGACATCCATTCAATCATCCACCCGGACTCATTAGCGGACTTTGTAACTAGTTGGGAAACTGCTGTTCATGCAAATGAGCCTTATGAAAGCGAGATTCGCTTTCTCGACCGCGCAACCGGAGAATATCGTTGGTTTCTATGTCGGGCCGTCCCTGTGCGGGACGGCGATGTGAACAACGTTCGGTGGTTTGGAACCTTCACTGATATCCACGAACAGAAACGAATCGAAGTAGCCTTCCGTCGAGCCAGTGCAGATTTGGGCCGGTTCGCTTATTCGACCAATCACGACCTGCAGGAGCCTCTGCGGAACGTGGCGACCTATTCGCAGCTGCTCGAAACGAGGTACGGCGGTCGCCTGGATGCAGAAGGCACGGGATTCATTCACTTCATCTCGCGCGACGCTAAGCGCATGTGTGCTCTTATCACCAACTTAACGATCTATGCCAGTGCCGGGGGCTCTTCGGAACTGGTTCGTACCCCTTCGGATGCCGATGCTGTAATCAACAAAGCGCTTGCTAATTTGCGAGACGTGATAACGGAGAGCCAGGCGGTCATCGTTCATAAGGACCTGCCTCGAGTCGGAATCTCTGAAAACGACCTTCAGCAGGTTTTTCAAATGCTGATTGAGAACGCGATCCAGTACCGAAAAACAGACATCGCGCCGCGAGTTGAAATCACTGCGCTGCGTAAAAATGCAGAGTGGATTTTTTCGGTTCAAGATAACGGAATCGGAATTCCCGCCGAGTATACGCAGCAGATCTTCGGCGTCTTCCAGCGTCTCCATGGTGCCGGTCAGTACGGCAGTATAGGCATGGGCCTTGCGATTTGCCAGAAAATCGTGGAACAGTACGGCGGACGCATTTGGGTCGAGTCTCAATCGGGCGTTGGCTCCATCTTTAGTTTCTCGGCGCCTGTTGCTCCAGCATTTGAAATAGTTCCTGGGCAGTACCGAATCCAGAAAACACCGAATGTGCAGTCAGATTTCTAAATTGTCTGGGGAGTTCCGGACACTAGTCCGGAATATAGATAACAACCTAAGCTAACGGTTAAGCAGCCGAGGAGCTGGAGAGTTGCTGCGCTTTGACATCCCGCCTCGGCGGTTCACCGAAGAGGCGCTTGTATTCGCGGCTGAACTGATTGATGCTCTCATATCCGACTTCGAGAGCGGCCCTTGTCGCGTCCAGGCCCTCGACCAGCATTCTTTCGCGGGCGGCGAACAATCGAAGCTGTTTTTGATACTGCAGCGGGCTTACCGAAGTCACCGCACGGAAGTGGTGGTTGAAGGTTGAGATGCCCATGCAGGCCATCGCTGCGAGTTCGTCGAGATGAAAGGGCTTCGTATAGTTAGTTCTCAACCAGGCAAGAGCCTTCGCTGTTCCGCGGCCTCTCTGATCCGATCTTGCGATAGCGCGCAAATGACCTCCTTGGGAAGACTGCAGTAAGCGGTACACGATCTCGCGGTGGATCAAACTGCTGAAGAAGGGCATGTCGGCAGGAGCATCCAACAGGTCCATAAGACGAATACACGGCTGCAGCAGCTCGACGCCGGTTTCGCCAATAGGGGAGGGGCGAGCTTGAAATGAGCACTCGTGCCGTTTGAACTCTTCGCGATCGAGAATTTCCCGCACGATACTCAGATCAAGTCGAAGGAATAATGCGGGCAGCGGCAGCTCTTCACTTGCTGCAACAATCTCGCTTACGAGGGGAACGTCGACTGAAGTCAGAACAACAGTTGCCTCGTCACAAACACGTTGTCCGCCCAAGGGTCACGCGCTTCCGCCCCTGAACCACGATCGCCATGCCGGTCTCGTACTCCGCCGCGTAGCAGGCAGTCGGCGCGGTCAGCCGATAGAGCGAAAGACCCGGTATGGCCGTGGCCTGTTCTCCGGAAACCGACACATGCGCAGCAATCCGGCGGGCCAGCTCAGCCCTCATTTGAGCGATACGGGAATCTTGATCTCCGCTCGTGATTGTCCTGGGCCTCACTTTCCCAACCCTCCTCCGTTGCTTACAGCCATAGCGTAGCGCTGAAATCTGACCGAGCGCGTACAAGCTCTTGAAGAGGCGACAAGAATAGGCAAGAAATCGACAAGATCGTGATAGCGACGGAATGGCACTCATACATAAATTGGAGCTATCCAGTGAGGTGGAATGATGAGCAGAATACCGAAAGAAAGAATGGAAAAGGCCCAGGAACAACTGAAGACGATTTCCAAAGAAGATCACACCAAGGTCAAGGCCATAGCCAACATCGTCAGACCGCTGCGCAGTTTTATCTTCAAAACACCCGATGAGTACGGACTGACCGGGTGGCACGATCTCTTCATCCCGTCGGACGATGGCACTCCCCTCGAAGCCTGGTACATTCCGGCCAAAGGTGGCGAAAGCAATAAGCTAATTATCTTCAACCATGCCCTGCCGATGTGTCGTGCCGGTTTTCCGGGACACTTTGGTGAGCCGTGGAGCAACTACGAGGGCGTCGAGATCGACTTTGTGATTCAGTACAAGCACTTGACCGACGCCGGGTACAACGTGCTCACCTACGACATCCGAAATCACGGCAACAGCAGCGCTGCGAACAACGGCATCTCTGGCATCGGTCGTTGGGAGTGGCGCGACTGCGTGGGAGTTAAGAAGTATGTGGACAATCACCCGAGGCTCGGCAAGATGACGGTCGGGCTCTACAGCCAGTGCATGGGCGGCAACTCGCAGTACGAGGCCATCGCCAGGCACCCGGAGTTATTCGCGAATGTCAAATGCTTCTGTAGCCCGCTGGTTCCTTCGATGGCAGCCATCTTTCAGGCGTTTTCAGAGCTGCAGGGAGTCGCACAATATCAGGAGCTCATCGATCTGGAGTTGCTGAAGATGGGCGCCTTCCCGGCCGCCGATATGACGCCACAGCTCTTTGCGTCGAAAGTCACCATGCCGAACCTGACCATTCAGGTGCGCGATGA
>DATAYL010000570.1:0-2872 GCA_036272575.1 Bryobacteraceae bacterium
GGTAGATCTTCGAACTTCATGCCCGATATGAAGGATTGATCCATGCAAGACAGCGACTCTAAGAAACGTTCCAGGATGAGTTTCAAGCTCTGGATCATTCGCGGCAGTCTCTCGAGCGAGCGCCCGCATTTCAGCACCCCCGCGTTGCGCGCCATGGCCTCTGCCCGTAGGACACGTTCGCCCTTGCTATAGATCTTCAACGCTAATTTCCCACAGTGCACTTTGAAGATCGTTACATCATAGCTGGGTCTCTCGACTGTGACCTGCCAGTCCTTCAGCGGTCTATGTTTTTTTACATACGGTCGGTTCTTCCGGCCCAGAATCGTTTTGAGCATTGGGATATCCATCCGGATGCGGTTACGATCCACCAGACTTTCCACTACCCGTACCATTTCTGTGCCTTGGTGAAAGATGAGGTCTCGATTGTATTCGAACTGATACACCGAGTATTCATAGCGAAAACCGCTGCGTTGCCGCTCCTCGGCGTCGAGTGCACAATTCACGCAGGTGGAATAGATCCAGCGCCGGCAGACTGCCGCAATCCGCCCTATAGCTGACTCATCGGTTAAGGTCTCTGCGATGCGGGCAAAGCCGGCCAGATCCGAAATATGACTAAAGCAGTTCCCCTCCTTTATAAATAGGATGCCCGCCTTTCTCGCCTGCCGGTCCATGTACTCGTGCCCATTCAGGATGACCTCCGCTGGGAAGGGCGGGTGAGCGCTCATCTTAATAGTGATGTGTCCCCAATCACGATCTAAGATGTGGAACGAGTAGTGATTCACGTACGCTGCCGGCTTCTTGCGAGTGATGCGGCGATTGGGATGAATATCCCAAACCGGGGCTGGCGCCCGGCTCACCAGGATGAGGAAGAGGCCTTGCTGAACAGTTGTGTTCCTCAAAAACTCCTCACCGATTTCGTGCTTTGGTTCTCCTGCTCGGCATTCGCGGACCGGGATCTTGTTTTCAGCAGCCCACGCGCGTAAACGGCGCCCGAAGCGGCCGGGCATGCGGATCAGGTGGGCATTATCGAGCGTCTCTTCCGAGCCGGTGAGCTTTCGCCACCAGACGCGAAAACCGCCGGCATCGTGACCCATCCGGAAGTAGGCATTGACGACAATGCGATCCAAGCAATCATACCTGCCCGCCAGCAGCGGCTCATAAGTCCGCTCAGTGCGTCCATCTTTTCGTCGAAAATAACATCTCGATCGGAGCGCAACCATAGACGCATGAACGAATGAGAGTTCGCAATCCCGAACGAATCGGAATGATTCACGCGCAAGAAAACGCCCGAAGCCGTGTCACAACCTGGCACGCTCGTCGCTTACCGCATTGGGGGCTTCGTGTCGGAGCAAAAGCCGAAGAACAACGTGCTAGATTCATTCGCGCCCGAATTGTCTTCCGCTCAGTCGCGCGAGAAGTCAATGGAGAACCTGCGAGCGAGAGCGGAGCGGTTTTATCAGGAGGCCAGCCTCGACGAGATTGTGCAGCTGACGCAGCTTGTGGAGTCGCTCTTGGAAGCGCGGGGTTGCTTCCGAGGCAAGAACCACGGCAGATTCATTGACTGGAACCAAACGAGAATTACTGTGGGGAACCAAACTGCCGGCGTACCGCTTTCCGCTCATCTCCGAGTGGTCCGGGCTAGAGGGTCTTGTTGCCTTGCCGGCTGCCGCTTTCTGGTTGATAAGGAGTGCGGCATGATCTCCGGAGACGGAGGACAGCAGTCTCGTCTTTTACATCAATTTCGAGCCCGCGCTTTTACACGCAGGTCTGCCTTTCTGTCCCTCTCGTTTGGGCTTGGCTTCAGGGTGCTTCCTGCGCTCAGCGCCGTCGCTCGCCAGTTCGAGCCCTGACAGGTTTTGGTCTCCATCCCAGATTGCCGACTTCGCCTCTTTCAAACGCACAAACAATCTGGTTCAGACCCTCCGAAAAACCGGCTTCGCTTGGCTTGAGAGCAGCCCCTTCGCTCCGGGTCGCCCCAACCGATCGGGGCAGGAAAGGGAAGACAAAAATGCTTTGCAAAAATCGCATCACTCTCATTGGGTTTATCGGCCAGGAGGCCGAGACTCGCACGACACCGAACGGCAATCCATATACTCGCTTCTCGCTGGCAACTAGCGTCAGCTGGAAAGAAAACGGCAACAGTGATTACAAAACGCGTACTGAATGGCATCGCGTGATCTGCTGGAACAAACTCGCCCACCGGGCGGGCAATTTGCACAAGGGCGCGTATGTGGAGGTCGAAGGCGAACTGCGCTATCGCGAATATACTCCAGCGGAATCTGATCACAGCGTCCGAGTCGCCGAAATCTATGCAAGCTCGATTCTGGCGCTAGACCGCTCTACGGCTCAGCTTATTTCGAACGACGCTGAGTCAGACGGAGGTGACGAACCGCTCGATTGAAAGGCTGGCCGGGTATGGACTCTACCAATCGATGCCCGGCTTTCTTCTCGCGAATGCCTATTCCATACTGGGCGATTTATCGAGAGTTTGCGGTCGGTAAACAGTAGGTCGTCACACACGACCAATCGGTGGAAATTTGCCCCTCATATTCGAAATGGCTACCGGCTGCGCTCCGTGCACCCTAAAGGAGTGTGCGCCGGAGATAGCTAGTCATGGGCGGCTCTCGCCTTTTCAAGTGATTTGAGCGCGTCCCTGACTCGGTCCTTCTTAGCAAACGGAGTGTTAAAAAAACGCTCAACGGTCGAATTGAAAAGCTCCGGATCGTCGTATGGCACGAAGTGTGTCGCGTTCGGAAATATGCAGAGCTGGCTATTCGGAATGTGGTGGTAGATTTCGATTGTGTGCTCATCACGGATGAGATCATGGTCGCCCGCGAGTATAAGTGTAGGCGCCTTGATGGCCTCGAGTGCA
>DATAYL010000571.1:0-7898 GCA_036272575.1 Bryobacteraceae bacterium
CAAGTCCCGCCGAGTCGAAAGAAACTTCGAAGCAAAGCGCGCATGCAGCCGCAAGCGTCCTTCCCTATGCGCGCGTCTCTCCTCAGCCAACCCGAATTGTAACGTTAGGAGCACGCGGATATGCTGCGCAATCTGACGCTCCCAGAGCCAGGATAGAAACTCGCCTGTGCCGTAAATTTTGTGCGTCTTGCAGCCATGATGCTAGCTTCAGCCTCCGCACTAGGCGGCTTACGAGTGAATGAACGCGCGACTGTTTCCGGAAAAGTAGTTGACCGTTCTGGTCATCCGATCGCGCACGCAACTGTGCTGGTCTATCATGCCGGTGTCAAGGGTGGCCACAGCACGTTTTGTCCAAGTTGTTACGCCGATTGCGGTAAGAGAGCAATGACCGACTCCGGAAAACATCTTGATTAGCTGCCCTATGGCCGATCGTCCGCCGCAGGATAGACATTTCTGATCCCCGTCGAGGCGCTATCGCATCGAGAAGATTTTTACCAGCATCGACGTTGTCGTCTGCGTCCTTTCCCAATGCGAAAATACCCACCATGCGCCGCGACTACGTCAAGTGGTACAGCCCTTCGCTCCACCGCGACATGGAACTGCTCGCCTATGGCGAACGCGGCTTCCCCATTGTCGTCTTCGCCACCTCGGCCGGCCGCTTCCACGAATACGAAGACCGCGGCATGATCCACTCCCTCGCGCCCAAAATCGAGCGCGGCGAATTACAAATCGTCTGCGTCGATTCCGTCGATCAAAGCTCCTGGTACAACGGCTGGGCCCATCCCGCCGACAAACTCCATCGCCAAAATGCCTTCGACGCCTACCTGACCGTCGAACTCGCCCCCTTCGTGCAAAACCGCACCTCCTGGCCCCGCATGGGCGCCACCGGCTGCAGCTTCGGCGGTTATCATGCCATGAACTTCGCCCTCCGCCACCCCGATCTCGTCACCTACGCCGTCAGCATGTCCGGCGCCTTCGATATCCCTAAACGATTCCTCCACGATTACTACGACACCAACGCCTATCTCAATTCCCCGCTCGATTACTTACCCAACTTGAGCGACAATTGGTTCCTGGACCGCTTCCGCGGCAACTACTATGTGCTCGCAACGGGTACCGGTGACCCGCTATTGGATCAAAGTCTGAAGCTCGCGCACGAGTTCCGTTCGAAACACGTCCCACATGTTCTCGATGTCTGGGAAGGCTTCGGCCACGATTGGCCGTGGTGGCAGCAGATGGCGGTCAAGTTCTTCGGCTGAGGGAGGTCGCATGGCGCTAATCGGTGTTCTTTACGGCATGGAGGAATCCTTTCCACCGGCGTTGGTCGATCGTATCAACTCGCGCAACGTACCCGACGTCCGCGCCGAGCACCTCAAAGTCGGTGCTATCGTGATGGCCGAGCCATCCCGCTACAGCGTCATCATCGATCGCATCTCGCACGACATCCCTTTCTATCGCGCCTTCCTGAAAAACGCTGTGCTCACCGGCACTCAGGTCATTAACAATCCGTTCTGGTGGAGCGCCGACGATAAATTCTTCAACTATTCGCTCGCCCAAAAACTTGGCGTAGCCGTCCCCCGGACCGTGCTGCTGCCCCACAAAGATCACCCGCCCGGTACCACCGATCGCTCCATGCGCAACCTGCAGTTTCCGCTCGATTGGGCCGGCATCTTCGAATACGTCGGCTTCCCAGCCTTTCTCAAGCCTCACGATGGCGGCGGCTGGAAAGACGTATACAAGGTCGATCACCCCGACGAGTTCTTCGCTGCCTATCATCAAAGCCGCGACCTCTGCATGACCCTGCAGGCCGCCGTCAACTTCCAGGAATACTTCCGCTGCTATGTGGTCGGCCAATCGTCGGTCCATATCATGCGCTACGATCCTTCCCAGCCTTTTCATCAGCGCTACGTCGCGGGCAATCCGCCGCCCGAACGCGGCCTTGAGGAGCGCATCACGCGCGACGCCCTGCTCCTCTGCCGTGCTCTCGGCTACGATCTGAACACCGTCGAATTCGCCGTCGAAGATGGCGTCCCCTATGCCATCGACTTCATGAACCCTGCTCCAGACGCCGGTCTCGAATCCGTCGGCCCCGAAAATTTTGACTGGATCTTGAACGCCGTTTCAGACCTCGCTATCCGCCGCGCGCAAACCGAACGCCCGGTCCCGATCCTCAACTGGCAAGCCTTCCTGCGCCCCGCCGAGGCAGCCCGATGAGCACCGGGCGCCCCAGCTTCAGCATCGGCATCGAAGAAGAGTATCAAAGCATCGATCCTGAAACGCGCGATCTGCGCTCCCACATCCAGTCCGAGATCCTCGAAAAAGGCAAAATGCTTCTCGCCGAACGCGTCAAGCCCGAAATGCACCAGTCCGTCATCGAAGTCGGAACCGGTGTCTGCCATTCCATCAAAGATTGCCAGAGTGAAATCCGGTCCATTCGTCGCTCCATCCTCCACCTGGCGCGGCAAAACGGCCTGCGCCTCGCCGCTGCCGGCACACATCCCTTCGCCAACTGGCACGAACAGGAAATCTATCCCGATGACCGCTACCGCACCATCGTTGAAGATATGAAAATGGTCGCGCGCGGCAATCTCATCTTCGGTTTGCACGTCCACATCGGCGTCGAAGATCGCGAAACTGCCGTCCAGCTTATGAACGGCGCCCGCTACTTCCTTCCGCACTTGCTCGCGCTCTCCGCCAATTCGCCTTTTTGGGAAAGCCGCGACACCGGTTTCAAGTCCTATCGCTGTAAAGTCTTCGAACGCTTTCCCCGCACCAATATCCCCGACCTCTATAGCAGCTGGTCGGAGTTTGAAAACTACGTTAATCTCCTCATCCGCACCAACTGCATCGATAACGCGAAAAAGATCTGGTGGGATATCCGCCCGCATCCGTATTTCCCGACTCTCGAGTTCCGCGTTTGCGATGTGCCCATGCGCGTGGACGAAACCATCGCCATTGCTGCGCTCTGCCAGGCCGTTATCGCCAAGCTGTTTCGCCTTCACGAAAAAAATCAAAGCTTCCGGCATTACAGCCGCGAGCTCCTCATGGAAAATAAATGGCGCGCCTCCCGCTACGGCCTCGACGGCAAACTCATCGACTTCGGCAAGCAAACCGAGGTCCCTTGCCGCCATCTGATTCGCGAGATCCTGGCCTTTGTCGATGACGTCGCCGACGAACTCGGCAGCCGCGAAGAGCTCGCCTACATCGACCGCATCCTCGAAGAAGGCACTGGCGCCGACCGCCAGCTGCGCGTCTTCGCCGAAACCAACGACCTCAAAGCCGTAGTCGACTACATGATCGAGCAAACCGAAGAAGGCCTCTTGGAAGGCGCCGCCTCCGCGTCAAACTGATGCCGAAACAGAACCGCGCGTAAGTAAGCGTTTTACCGATGCCAATGACCCCATCCGAAAAACTCCTGCAGGCCGTTCCCCCCGACCCCGAACTAACCCCCGGCGCCCGCAACGCTATTCGTTCCTGCCTGCGCATCGAGCCCGCCGAAAAAGTAACTCTCATCACCGACCATGCCTGTCTCCCCATAGGAGCCAGTCTTGTCAGGGAGCTCGAAAACCTCGCTTGTCCGTACCACGCCTTCGTCTTGGAAGAACTCGCCGCGCGCCCTCTGGCCGACATGCCGCCTGCCGTCCTAGCTGACATGGAATCGAGCGCCGTCAGCATCTTCGCCGTCCGCGCCCAACCAAATGAACTCCGTACCCGCATGCAGATGACCGACGTCGTCAATCGCCGCAAAATGCGCCACGCCCACATGGTCAACATCGAGCGCCGCATCATGCTCGAAGGCATGCGTGCCGATTACGCCGAAGTCGATCGCATCAGCGCGCAAGTCTGGCGCATGGCGAGTTCCGCCAAAGAAATTCGCGCCCGCACCGCCGCTGGTACCGATATCACCGCAAGCTTCTCGCCCGATCTTAAATGGCTCAAGACCAGCGGCATCATTAGTCCCAACAAATGGGGCAATCTTCCCGGCGGCGAAACCTTCACCGCGCCCTTCAATGTCGTTGGCACTTTTGTCGTCGATGGCGTCGTCGGCGATTACCTCTGTGAAAAGTACGGCGATCTCCAGGCAACGCCTCTTACTCTGGAGATCTCTGGAAACCGCCTACGCTCCGCCTCCTCGCCCCACAAAGATCTCGAAACCGAATTCTGGCAATACTGCCACACCGATGAGAACAGCGGTCGTGTCGGCGAGTTTGCCATCGGCACCAACATTGCCGTGCGCGACGTCATCGGCAACATCCTCCAGGACGAAAAAATTCCCGGTATTCACCTCGCCTTCGGCAACCCTTACGCTGCGCACACTGGCGCCGACTGGTATTCCGCCACTCACATCGACGTCGTCGGCCGCCGCTTCGATATCTGGATTGATGGCGTGCAAATCATGCGCACCGGAGCCTTCTTACTTGATTCCCTCCCTGCGCCAATCCTTTAATGCCGCCTGGACGCCCGCCAGGTACGCGCGCTTCCTGCGCCTGCTCGAAGACCGCTTCGGCGAGCCAACCCAATTCCGCCACTCCGAAACGCCTTGCTTCCTGCCGCAAAAACTCGTCCAGGAAGCCTCCGCAGCTGGACGCGAGATCGTTCACCAGTTACTCGCCAACGAAGCCTACCTCGAAGCCGCTCACGCAGCCCTCCCTGCTCAATGCCGCGCCCCCCAAGAAGACCCGCGCCCGCTCTTCGTGCAGGCCGACTTCGGCTTGGACTCACAGCAACACCTCAAGCTGGTCGAGATCCAGGGCTTTCCTTCTCTCTACGGTTACCAGCCTGCGCTGGCCGATGCCTATCGCGAAGCCTATGCAATCTCCAATAACCTCGCCGCGCTCCCCAATAACCTGAACTCCTCGCACTATACAGACTTGCTGCGCCGCGCCATCGTAGCCCATCACGACCCGGGAAACGTCGTTTTGCTGGAACTCGATCCCTGGAACCAGAAAACCCGCCACGACTTTGTCGCGACCGAACGCCTGCTGGGCATCCGCACCGTCGACGCTCGCGAAATTCAGAAGCGCGGCAGAGAGCTTTTCCACAAAAACGGCGCACTTGAGATTCCAATCCACCGCATCTACAACCGCGTCATCGCCGACGAACTCGAGCGCCGCGCCATCACTCTGCCCTTCGACTTCCGCGACGACCTCAATGTCGAGTGGGCTGGCCACCCCAACTGGTTTTTCCTGCTCAGCAAGTTCTCGCTCCCTTTTCTCGATCACCCGACCGTGCCGCGCACCGTCTTTCTTAACGATGCAAAAACAATCGAAAATCCCGCGGCCTATGTTTTGAAACCGCTCTATTCCTTCGCCGGCTCAGGCGTCATCATCGGACCAACTGCCGGGCAACTAGCCGCCATCCCCCCCGCCCAACGCGCCAATTACGTCCTCCAGGAACGCGTGAACTTCACCCCTTCGATCTCGACCCCCGAAGGGCCGGCCAAGCTCGAAATACGCGTCATGTATCTTTGGCTCGACGAACTTGAGCCCGTCAATCTCATCCTCCGCATGGGCCGCGGCGACCAGATCGGCGTCGATCACAATAAAGGACTCAACTGGGTCGGAGCATCCGCCGCCTTCATACAGGAAAATCAACCATGACATTGCTCTGTTTAGCCGGTTACGCGAAAGGCCACGCATTTCTGCGCGAAGCTAAGCGCCAGGGTTGCTCAGTCATCTTACTGAGCTCTCTCAGCTTGCAGGAAACCGCCCACTGGCCGCTCGAAAGCATCGACGAAGTCTATTACATGCCCGATATTAATCACGAGTGGAATCGCGCCGACACCATCAAATCGGTCAGCTATCTGGCGCGTACCCGTGAGATCGACCGCATCGTCGCGCTCGACGATTTCGATGCTGAAATGGCTGCCGCCCTGCGCGAGCACCTGCGCCTTCCCGGTATCGGCGAAACGCAAGTGCGTTTGTTTCGCGACAAGCTCGCCATGCGTCTGGGCGCGGCAGCGGCCGCTATTCGTGTCCCGGAGTTCTCGCCCGTCTTCCACCACGCCCATTTAAGTGAATTCCTCGCACGTGTGCCCGGCCCCTGGGTGCTAAAGCCGCGCTCGCTCGCCGGTGCCATCGGCATCAAGAAAATTCACTCCGCGGAAGAACTGTGGCCCCAGCTCGAACTCCTCGGCGACATGCAGTCCTACTACCTGCTTGAGCGCTTCGTCCCCGGACGCGTCTTCCATGTCGATACCCTCGTCTACCAGAGTGAATTTGTGTTTGCGATTGCCAGCGGCTACGGACGCCCGCCGATGGAGGTGTCGCACGGAGGCGGCGTCTTTACCACTGAAGTGCTCGACCGCCAAAGCGTGGAATCCACGCAGCTCCTCAACATGAACCGCAGTCTCTTAAGCGCTTTCGGATTGAAGAATGGTGTCTCGCACAGCGAGTTCATCCAGGCATACGCCGACGGCCAGATTTATTTTTTGGAGACTTCCGCTCGTGTCGGTGGCGCCCATATAGCCGATCTGATTGAAGCTGCTTCCGGACTCAATCTGTGGACCGAATGGGCCAAAATCGAATGCGCGCAAGGCGGCGGCGCATATACGTCGCCGCAACCTCGCGAAGACTACGCCGGCTTGCTCGTGTCACTCGCTCGCCAAGAACACCCGGACACATCTTCATATAAGGATCCCGAAATCGTCTGGCGTATGGACCATAATTCCTACCATGTCGGCCTGATCGTCCAATCCCCGGACCGCCACCGCGTCCAATACCTCGTCGCCGAATACACCCAACGCCTCCAGCGCGACTTCGGCGCCACGCTCCCGCCCCGCGACAAACTCACCGCCTGACGGGGGTTCGGTTCTTCAAAAACGTTGCCACTACTGCATTCTGCGGCCGTGCAGGGCGGCGAATGGCATTCGCCCCCCGACGCTGGTTTACCGCTTACTCGTATCTCAAAACCAACATAGAGGCTTGTCAGTATTCCCTCGTGGTTACGATGCCAGGCTGTGGCACCGGATATTTGCCGTTAGCGTCCGCAAGAAGCGGTGCCGGGGAATCTATTGTGAACTTTTCTATTCCCGGCGCCATATCTTGCTCGCAGTGGAGCATCTGGTCAAACGTAATTTCCCGACCAGTGTTGGCGGCCATGCGGCCCATGCTCGAAACCAGGCTCGCCTCCACACCGCGTTTGACCTCGTTGTAAGGTTTGTCGTCTCGAATGGCGTCCATCAAATCGTTCCACTCGTTTTGATAAGGATCCTCCTCGTCCGGACTCACCTTGGATTCCCAAATCAAGTCTGCAGCGGTGGCCGTCTGACTCTTGTACAGGCTGGATGGCAGCCCGCAATCGCCGCTCTTTGAAGCGATCGCCATGCCCTTGGTCCCCTGCAGGCAGCTTGTGTAGATCTCCTCGCATCCGTTCATGCAGCGCCCGTCAAAGAAGAACTTGGTGCCATCTGCATACGTGTATTCCACCGAATAGACGTCAAAATTCTGATCCACGTAGGCGACTCCTTCGGGACTGACCTTGTAATGCCGACCGCCCAACGCCTGCGCCTTTACCGGCCATTGGTTCTTCATCCAACCCAGTTGATCGATGAGGTGGATATAAAAGTCGTTGTAGCACCCTCCGCTCGCCCAGATGAAACTGTGGAAGCGCTTCACTTGGTAGAGCAGGTCGGTGATCCCAGCCGGTTTGGGCAGGGACAGGAAATATCCGCCGGGGCCATGCATGCGGTAACCACGCTGCAGAATGATTTCGCCGATCTCCCCGTTATGGACACGGTCAGCCAGTTCCTGCAGCGCCCGGCTGTGACGCGACATGAGCCCTACCCCCACCTTGAGGTTCTTGGCTGAGGCGTCCTGAGCGAGCGCGAACATGCGCTTGCTCGCAGGGCCGTCGACCGTGAGCGGCTTTTCCATAAAGACATTCAAGCCCTTCTGGAT
>DATAYL010000572.1:0-4045 GCA_036272575.1 Bryobacteraceae bacterium
AGGCGCAAGGGGCGGATACATTCGAAGTGGCTTCCATAAAGCTCTGCGATCCGGCACAAAACGGAATGATGGTTAATAACTTCAACACGACATTTTCTGCCAAGGGAATTACGCCAAAGGTCCTCATCGAAAATGCCTACGATGTGCATGGATTTCAAATAGAAGGCGGCCCGAGTTGGCTGGATTCTGCGCGCTACGATATCGAGGCCAAGGCAGATGGGCCTGCCTGTCTACGCCCTGGTGGTGGGAAAACACGGAGCGAAATTTCATCCAACCACGCTGCCGGACAATCAGCTGCCTTTTGGCATGCGCATTGAGCCAGGCGAACTGATCGGGCATAAGATGTCGATGCAGCAGTTGATTGGCGCTCTTCTGAACAGCGAGGCTGGGCGCCAGGTGGTCGATCAAACCGGGCTAACCGGTCGGTACGATCTGAAGCTCACCTGGGCGCCTGAAAAGCATTCCGCAAACCCTCTGGCGGAAAACAACGAAGGGAGCAATAACGGACCATCGCTGTTTACGGCTCTCGAGGACCAACTCGGTTTGAAGCTCGTCCCGCAAAAAGCTCCGGTTGAAGTTTTGGTAATCGACCATATCGAGCGACCTTCGCCAAACTAATGCTGCGCTTGTGTTTGCTGGCGTGTGTCGCCGTGTCGAGCGTGATGGCGGCGTCTGAGTATCGCGGGCAGGTCAGCTTCGGCAAAGTGCCCGTGCCGGGCGCGCTGATTACAGTGGCGCGAGGCGCGCAGAAGTTCACAGTCATCTCCGATGCGCGCGGTTTCTATCAATTCAAAGATTTGAGTGATGGGACGTGGAGCGTTGAAATTCAAATGACCTGCTTCCGGACGATAAAAGAAGACGTCGTTATTTCGAGTGCAACGGCGCCGGGCGACTGGCAGTTGCATTTGCTGCCGCTCGATCAGGTCCAGTTTGATCAGACACAGGCGACGGTATTGCCACACGATCAAGTCCAGGCGGCGCCATCCAGCAGTGGAGCAAAGCCGAACCCGTCGGAAGGACTGCTGATCAATGGCAGCACAAATAACGGCGCGGCGTCGATTTTTGGGCAGGCGGCGGGATTCGGCAATAACCGCTCGAATGGGCGCAGGCTCTATAACGGCGGCCTGGGCATGGTGCTCGATAACTCAACGCTCGATGCCAAGCCGTATTCGTTGACCGGTCAAGATATAGCAAAACCCTCTTACAATCGCCTGGAAGGGTTGCTTTCGCTGGGCGGCCCACTGCGCATTCCGCACGTGTTGAAGCGCGGTCCCGATTTCGCATTGAATTACCAATGGACGCGCGGCAAGAATGTCACGACACAGCCGGCGCTGGTTCCGACGGCGGCCCAGCGAAGCGGAGCGGCATCCCAGATTCCGGAGAGCCGCATCTCGCCGCAAGCGACAGCGCTTCTCGGACTGTATCCGCTGCCGAACTTTGCTTCCGGGACCGGCTACAACTATCAAACGCCTCTCACCAGTAACACGCATCAGGATGCTCTCCAGATGCGCGCCAGCGAGACGTTAGGGCGGCGGGATCAAATCTTCGGCAACTTCGCCCTGCAAAGCATTCGCATGGACGCGAGCACGCTTTTTCGTTTTCTGGATGTGACCGATTCGCTAGGCCTTGCGGCCAAGGCGAACTGGGCGCACGAATTCAGCGAGCGGCTCTATCTGAAGCTTGGTTACCAGTTCAGCCGTTATTCGGTTCAAGTGAAGCCGTACTTCGCAGACCGCGAGAACATTTCCGGACTCGCGGGAATTTCCGGCAACAATCAGGAGCCGGTGAATTGGGGACCGCCGACGCTTACCTTTGCCAGCGGCATCGCCAGTCTTTCCGACGTGCAGAGCTCGGACAACCATAATCAGACGGACGGCTTGTCGTATGCAATGTTCGTCAATCACCAGAATCACAATTTTCTATTGGGCGGCGATTTGCGGCGCGAGCAGTTCAACGTGCTGTCGCAACAGGACCCGCGCGGAACATTTACCTTTACGGGCGCGGCGACCGGTTCGGACTTCGGCGATTTTCTGCTGGGCATTCCGGATACGAGTTCCATTGCGTTTGGGAATGCCGACAAATATTTTCGTGGGTCCATTTACGATGTGTATGTAACAGATGATTGGCGGATTGGCCCCGCCTTGACGGTGAACGCAGGGTTGCGGTGGGATTACGGCGCACCGATTACCGAGCTCTATAACCGGCTAGTTAATTTAGATTTGGGCGCCGGGTTTTCCGCCGCGGCACCGGTGGTGGCAAGCGATCCGGTTGGCGCGATCACGGGCCAAGGCTATCCACACTCGTTGCTGCAGCCTGACAAGAGCGGATTCGAGCCGCGCATTGGCGTGGCATGGCGGCAGTTGTCCGGGTCGTCGCTTGTGATTCGCGCCGGCTACGGCATTTACTACAACACTTCCGTCTATCAATCGATTGCGTTGCAGATGGGGCAGCAACCGCCGCTTTCGAAAACGGTGCGCGTGCAGAACAGCAGTAACAATCCGTTGACGCTGGCGAACGGTTTTCTATCGCCGGCAGGGGTGACGGCAAACACCTTTGCGGTCGATCCGAACTTTCAAGTGGGCTACGCGCAGAACTGGCAATTCTCGGTGCAGCGCGATTTGCCTGGCTCGCTGCAGATGACCGCCACCTATCTTGGAATTAAAGGAACGCACGCAACGCAGGATTTTCTGCCGAACACGTATCCGGTGGGTTCCGTCAATCCGTGTCCGGCTTGTCCCGCTGGATTCAGTTATCTGACGTCGAACGCCAACTCGAGCCGGGAAGCTGGGACGATTCAGCTGCGGCGCCGCTTGCATAGGGGGTTGACGGCTACGCTGCAATATACGTTTTCGAAGTCAATAGATGATGCGGCGGTGCTGGGCGGAGGAGGTGGCAGTCAGGCCAACGCGCAATCGAACGCCAACAGCGGCGGCAGCCAGAGCGCCGCGACGAGCGCCGCTAATCCACTTACTTTTGCGGTGGCGCAAAACTGGCTGGACCTGGGCGCGGAGCGAGGGCTGTCCAGTTTCGATCAGCGGCATCTGTTGAATGTAGCCTTCCAATACACGACAGGCATGGGGCTGCGGGGCGGGACATTATTGAGCGGCTGGCGCGGGGCGCTCTTCAAAGAATGGACCTTTGGTACAGACATTACGGCAAGCAGCGGGTTACCATTGACGCCGGTCTACCTGGTCGCGGTGCCGGGCACCGGTGTCACGGGAACGATTCGTCCCGATTACACGGGTGCTCCTTTATATGACGCTCCGGTGGGCGGCTATCTGAATCCGGGTGCGTATGCGGCGCCGCTGGCTGGGCAATGGGGAAACGCAGGACGCAATACGATTGAAGGTCCATCGCAGTTTTCTTTGAATGCTTCTCTCGGACGCACCTTCCGGCTGACCGATCATTTCAATCTGGACATGCGACTGGATGCGACCAATGCTTTAAATCATGTGAATTACACAACCTGGGGCACGACGATCAATAGTCCGCAGTTTGGCTTGCCGGTAGCAGCGAATGCCATGCGCAGTGTTCAGACGACGGTTCGGCTGCGGTTTTGAATATGCGTTGGATGGTTGTATTGATGTTCGTTTCAGCCGGGGCTGGGTTCGCGCAGCAGATCGGGAAGAACAAGGCCGTGGGACAAGAGAGTACACCGTCTTTCAAGGCAAGCACTCAACTAGTAACCGAAACGGTAACGGTGAAAGATGCGCAGGGGCGCATGGTCGCAGGGTTGACGGCCAAGGACTTCACGGTAACCGAGAACGGGGCGCCGCAGACCATTCGTTTTTTTGAACAACAGAAGCTCGCGACGAAGCCCCTTCCGGCGGCAAGCGTGCCGGAGGACATCACGGTGTATGACCGTCTCACGCGTACCCAAATCCGGCCGGAAGCGGATGGCAGTACGCGGTACAAAGACCGGCGGCTGCTCGCGCTTTTCTTCGACATGACCGATATGCAGCAGGAAGATCAGTTGCGCGCTTTGCGAGCCGCCAAAACATTTATCCGCTCGCAGCTGACGGCCGACGATCTGGTTGCTATTTTG
>DATAYL010000573.1:0-5079 GCA_036272575.1 Bryobacteraceae bacterium
CAAGAGAAATCGTCTTCCAAATTTACAACCCACCTGCTGGCTGGCGAAAAAGCCTCTTTCACAGCCTTGGACCCCTTCTCTGGAATTGAATTCGGTTACCGATGGAACTCAGCGGACTTCCCCTGGCTTGGAATATGGGAGGAAAACAGGTCTCGCAAAGATCCCCCCTGGAATGGCGAAACGGTCACCTGCGGCTTTGAGTTCGGTGTCTCGCCTTTTCCGGAAACCAGGCGGCAAATGATCGATCGCGCGACCCTGTTTGGCGTGCCTGCGTACCGCTGGATTCCCGCCGGCCAGCGAATCGCAGTCGAATACTCAGCTTTCTTTACTAATCTTTTGCAAAGCCGTTGAGAAACTCGATATACTCTTAGCCAACCATGCTGTTAAAAACCAACTAGACCGGTCCTGACGGGTCGTGGTGGCTCAATGATATTTCGTTTTCTGATTCTTGCCCCATTAAGTATTGCTGCCCTGTTGGCAGCGGAAAACCGGGCGCCTACTATCAATTTCGACCGGCAGATTCGCCCCATTCTTTCCGATATCTGCTTCACCTGCCATGGACCTGACGACAAGCACCGCATGGCTGGTCTCCATTTTGATACCAAAGATGGCGCGTTCTCGAAACCCGGAGTCATCATCCCCGGCGACTCCGCCCACAGCAAGATGTTTCTCCGCATCAGCAATCCCAATGTCGCGATGCGCATGCCTCCCACCTATTCCGGGCGTAAACTGACGCCCGAGCAGATTCAGCTCATCAAAACCTGGATCGATCAAGGCGCCAAATGGGAAACGCACTGGGCTTTCCTGCCGCCAAAACAAGCCGAATTGCCCGCCGTGCAGGATAAGAGCTGGGTCCGCACGCCCATCGATCAGTTCGTGCTGGCCAAGCTCGAAAAAGAAGGCCTGAAACCCTCGCCCGAGGCCGACAAAATCACCCTTCTTCGGCGCGTTACCTTCGATCTCACTGGTCTCCCTCCCACCGATGCCGAGAGCAAGGCTTTTCTGCAGGACAAATCCCCACGTGCTTACGAGAAAGTGGTCGATCGCCTGCTTTCCTCGCCGCATTACGGTGAGCGTATGGCCATGCAGTGGCTCGATTTTGCCCGCTACGCCGATACGCACGGCTATCACATCGATAGCGCGCGTGAAATGTGGATTTGGCGTGATTGGGTCATCCAGGCGTTCAATCAGAACATGCCGTACGACCAGTTCACCGTCGAACAAATCGCCGGCGACCTGCTGCCCCATCCGACCCAGTCACAGATCATCGCCACCGGTTTCAATCGCAATCACATGATCAATTTCGAGGGCGGAGCGATCCCCGAGGAGTATCAAAACGAGTACATCGTCGATCGCATTGAGGCGACATCAACCACTTGGCTTGGCATCACGCTCGGTTGCGCTCGCTGCCACGATCACAAATACGACCCCCTCCGCCAAAAGGACTTCTATAGCTTCGGAGCGTTTTTTAACAGCATCAAAGAGAAAGGCCTCGATGGAAAGAAAGGTAATGCTGTTCCTTTTCTTCAAATGCCCAACGCCCAACAGGCTGCAATGAAAGCGGAGCTACTTGCGGCCATGAAGCAAAAGGATCAGGATATCGCCGCCGCACAGTCGGCTTGGGAGCAAACTCAACGAAACACTCCCGTGCCTGACGTCACCGCGGGTCTTACCGCCCAGTTTGCGTTCGATGGCGCCCTTCCGGCTCCCGCAAAAATCATAAATGGAAAATTACCGTTCGTTCCCGGTCGCGTGAACCAAGCCGCGGACTTCGATGAAGAACCCCAAGTTTCCCTCGGTCCGGCCGCAACTTTCGAAAGTAAATCGCCGCTAAGTATCGCCATGTGGATCAAACCCGATGGCCCTTCCGGCATGTCTCTGTTGCAGCACTTCGCTCAGTCTCCGAAAACCGGCCCTGGTTATGAATTAGCTCTGGACTACTGCAACAAAGAAAATTGCAACGTAATCGTGCGCATGCAAGACAACGGTGCAGGCTCCGGCTTTGAAGCCAAATCAACCAGCGGCTTAACGCTGGAGAAATGGAATCATCTGCTCGTCTCGTACGACGGCTCCGGTCGCGCGAAGGGAGTTCAAATTTTTGTCAACGGGCGCGCCGTCAAGACCACAACCGTGCTGGACCGGTTGACTCCCGCCTCGTTTGCAACCGGTGAAACGCAAATCGGCAACAAAGCCTGGGGAACTCCGTTCAAGGGTCAACTGGCAGACCTGCGCTTCTACAATCGCCGCATCTACGCGGGCGAAGCGAATCAATTAGCCGTTCTGACTCCCGTCCAGGCGGTGTTGAACATCGCTCCGGATAAGCGAACCGATGATCAGAAGAAATGGCTGCAGGCTTACTTCCTCGCGGAAATCGGCAATCCGGCCGAGAAACAGTTGGGTACTGACCAGGCCACCTTGAAACGCGGCGTGGATGAGCTCAATCGCGAGATTCCATCCACCATGGTTATGGCCGAGATGGATAAGCCCCGCGACACCTACGTCCTCGCACGCGGCGATTATCGCAATCGCGGCGAAAAAGTGGAGCCGAACACCCCCGCCGTACTTCCTCCTCTGCCCAAAGATGCCCCGCGCAATCGCCTCACGCTCGCCAAGTGGATCGTCGATCCAGGCAATCCTTTGACGGCCCGCGTCGCGGTCAACCATTTCTGGCAAATGTATTTCAACATCGGCATCGTGAAAACCAGCGAAGATTTTGGCTCGCAGGGCGATCCGCCCAGTAATCAGGAACTGCTTGATTGGCTAGCTGTCCGCTTCGTTGAAAGTAAATGGGACGTGAAAGCAATGCAGCGCCTCATCGTCACTTCCGCCGCTTACCGCCAGGCTTCCAAAGTCACTCCCGACCTGCTCGAAAAAGATCCCGAAAATCAGCTGCTTGCCCGTGGACCCCGCTTCCGTCTCCCCGCAGAAATGCTGCGCGACAACGCGCTGTTCGTCAGCGGCTTAATGAACGATAAAATCGGCGGTCCGAGCGTGTTCCCCTACCAACCCAAAGGCCTCTGGGAGGAAATGGCGTTCGGCGGTGATTTTTCCGCCCAGACTTATGTGCAAAGCCACGGCGCCGATCTCTACCGCCGCAGCATGTACACCTTCTGGAAGCGCACCGTCCCTTATCCATCCTTGAATACTTTCGATGCGCCCGATCGCGAGAAATGCACTGCGCGCCGAGGCACCACCAATACGCCGCTCCAAGCCCTCACTCTGATGAACGATCCAACCTACGTCGAAGCCGCCCGCTCCCTTGCCGAGCGTGACCTCGCTTCCGGCCGAGGTGCTACCACCGACCGTATCCGCTTTGCATTTCACTCGGCCACTGGTCGCGATCCATCTGAAAAAGAGTTCGAGATTCTCGCGGGCCTTTACAAAAAGGAAATCGCTCATTACGATAGCGACCGGAATGCCGCTGCCAAGCTCGTGAGCGTCGGCGAATCAGCGCGCAATTCCAAATATGACGTCGCTGAACTCGCTGCCTGGACACTCGTCAGCAGCACCATCCTCAACATGGATGAAACCATCACGATTAATTAAAAAAGAAGGAACGGTATGGACCCCTTTCGCGAACGCGAGTTAAACCTGACGCGCCGCCAACTATTCGGACAAGCAAGCCGCGGCATCGGCGTGATGGCGCTTGCCTCTCTCTTGAACCCGGATCTACTTTCGGCCGACCCGACTCCGCCCAGTGCCGCCGCTTTCGGTGGACTTGCCGATTTACCCCACTTCGCCCCTAAAGCCAAACGCATCATCTACCTTCATCAATCCGGCGCGCCTTCTCAAATCGAGCTGTTCGATTACAAGCCGAAGCTGGCCGAAATTGCCGGCACCGAACTCCCTGCCTCCATCCGTCGGGGCCAACGCATCACCGGCATGACCTCGGGCCAAAACTCATTGCCCATCGCGCCGTCGATGTTTCACTTCAAGCCCGCTGGAAAATGCGGCGCCATGATCAGCGAGCTCCTTCCACATACAGCGAATATCGTGGACGATATCACGCTGGTCAAAACCGTCAATACCGACGCCATCAATCACGATCCCGCCATCACCTTCATCCAAACCGGCTTCATGCAGCCCGGCCGCCCCAGCATGGGCTCCTGGGTCACTTACGGCTTGGGCAGCGAAAATCAAAATCTGCCCGGATTTGTCGTGCTCATCTCCCAAGCCAATGCCTTGAACCGCGATCAGCCTCTCTTCACGCGCCTGTGGTCCAGCGGCTTTCTCCCATCTAAATATCAGGGCGTCCGTTTCCGTGCCTCCGGCGATCCGGTCCTGTTCCTGGCCAATCCCGAGGGCATCGACGCGAACACGCGCCGCACCATGCTTGACGCCGTTGCCGAACTCAATCACATCACCGAGCAGAACTACGGCGACCCGGAAATCACCACGCGCGTTTCGCAATACGAAATGGCCTATCGCATGCAATCTTCTGTTCCTGACTTGACCGATCTTTCAAAAGAGCCGGCCAGCACCTTCGAGCTCTACGGCCCGGACTCACACAAGCCTGGAACCTATGCAGCCAATTGCCTCATGGCCCGTCGTCTCGCGGAACGCGGCGTGCGCTTCATTCAGCTCTACCATCGCGGCTGGGATCAACATAACGATCTTCCTCGCGATATTGCTCTGCAGTGCAAAGGCACCGATCAAGCCTCCGCTGCACTGGTCACCGACCTGAAACAACGCGGCCTGCTGGACGATACCCTAGTCATCTGGGGCGGCGAATTCGGCCGCACCGTTTATTGCCAAGGTCACCTTACCAAAGACAATTACGGACGCGATCATCACCCCCGCTGCTTCGCCATGTGGTTTGCCGGCGGCGGCATGAAACGCGGCGTTACGGTTGGCGAAACCGACGATTTCTCCTACAACGTCGTCGCCGATCCTGTGCCGATCCATGACGTGCAAGCCACCGTCCTCCGCGTTCTTGGAATCGATCACAAACGGCTTACCTACAAATTCCAAGGCCGCCATTTCCGCCTGACCGACGTCGCCGGAAACGTCAACGACAAAATGCTCGCCTAGCGGCGGCCTGCGTCATATCCCTTCCGGCGCCGCCTTCGCATAAAAACC
>DATAYL010000574.1:0-14151 GCA_036272575.1 Bryobacteraceae bacterium
GGCTCGTTTTCGGAGATTCATCCGTCGAGCAGTTCACTAGCCTGCGACGATCCCGGAGTAGTGAGTGGCGACCACAGCCTTGAAGCGATAATAGACGCGCAATGGGCGAGCGCCGCCGCTCCGAATGCCAATATTGTGCTGGCGTCGTGCGCGAGTACGAGTCAGTTTGGCGGTTTTATCGCTATGCAGAACCTGCTGGATTCGGCGGCGCCGCCCGCCATCATCAGTATCAGTTTTGGGGCTGCTGAAGATCAGCTGGGCGATGCCGAAAATGCCTTCATCAAGGCTCTTTACCAGCAGGCGGTGGCGGAGGGCGTTTCGGTATTCGCGGCGACAGGCGACTCGGGCGCGGATGGCAACATTGATGATCGCGCAGCTGGTGTAGCGACGCACGGGATTAGCGCCAGCGGTTTTGCTTCGACGATTTACAATGTCGCGGTCGGCGGCACAGATTACGCGGATGCTTTCCTGGGGGAAACGGATCAGTATTGGAACGCTACGAATTCGCCATTCTTAGGCTCCGCCAAGTCCTACATTCCCGAGATTCCCTGGAACGCTACATGCGCCGGTAGTCTGGTGGCGAACTATCTCGGCTTCGCCACGGCTTATGGCCCGAACGGGCTTTGTAATAGTTCCGTGGCGTCGCAGAATGCTTTGCTTTCGGTAGCTGCCGGGAGTGGAGCTCCGAGCGCGGTCTATGCGAAACCGGCCTGGCAGAACGTGTTCGGCAACCCGGCCGATCAGGTTCGCGATCTGCCGGACGTATCGCTCTTTGCCTCGACTGGACCATGGGGCCACTTCTACGCCTTCTGCATGTCATCGCAGGGGCAGCCCTGCGCCCAAGGGAGTTTTTACGGTGTCGGAGGCACTTCGCTCTCGTCGCCTATCATGGCCGGGATTCAGGCGCTGATCAATCAGAAAACGGGCGCTCGCAGCGGGAATCCCAATCCAAACTTTTACGCGTTGGCCCGGAAAGAATATGGGGCAAGCGGAAACGAGTCCTGCAACTCGTCGCTAGGCATAAGTGTCGGCACGAATTGTGTTTTTCACGACGTAACTCTCGGCGATAACGATGTTCTGTGCCGCGGAACAACCAACTGCTTTACGGATGGCGCCACGAACGGTGTTCTGTCCCGTTCTTCGACCAGTTTTGAACCGGCCTATCCGGCCCATCCGGGTTGGGACTTTGCAACCGGGCTCGGTACAGTGAATGCCTATAAGCTAGTGATGAGCTGGCCAGCTTCGCCCAGCATTTCGGCAAGCGCCCGGCGCTAACAGCGACCATTCTTTCGGGGAGAGGAACCATCTTGTTTAAATCTGTCGTAATTCTGCCGGCTTTCTGTCTATCTTTTTGCGCGCTGCAGGCCGGGGCGGCAGAGGTTTGCGCCTCGCCGAATAACCTGGTTCAGAACTGCGGCTTCGAAACAGGGGACTTCTCCGGCTGGACCGTCTCGGGAGACACAGCCAACGCGGGAGTGGATAGTTTCGACGCGCATACGGGGTCGTTCGGCGCATTTCTGGCTGGCTTCGGATCGTTCAACGCCGGAGACACCAACTATACGTTCGTGGAGCAGACACTCGCGACTACGCCCGGGCGGGAGTACACGCTTTCTTATTTCACAGCCCATTTCACGAACGCCAACGTTACACCGGACAACGTCTTTGCAGCGGGAATCGACAACCTGCTAATACCTTCTTCGCTGCAGGTAAATGTAGCGAACGTGCCGTATACGGGGTCCGCGCCGTACAGTTTTAAGGCGGGTTCCTCTTCGACGCTGCTCAGTTTTCTGGCGGAAGATGCCAATTTCGATTTCTCCCTGGACGATGTGTCGGTGGTAGCGTCGCCCGAGCCGGCAAGCTTTTGGCTGGTAGCGCCAGTTTTGGGGGTATTAGCTCTGTTTTGGCGCGGAAAACGTCGAACACGGACAATTTGCCGTAGTTAGTTGTGGCATAATGGCTGAGATGAGTGTTTTGAATTTAGTGGATTATGTCGGGGTCTCGGCGCCATCAGAGTTAGATTTAGCGGGGATGATTGAACAAGGGCTTCCGCTCGAAAGTGTCAACCGGTTGCGGGAAAAAGGGCTTACTTTTTCGGAAGTGGCGGACGTGGTGATTTCGCCGCGGACGCTGAAGCATCGCAAAGCCCGTGGCGAGCAGCTGTCGAATGAAGAGGCGGACCGGGTTGTCCGGGTGGCGCGGATCGTGGCGCTGGCCGAACAGGTATTTCACAATCATGACAAGGGTCTGGCTTGGCTGCGCACGCCGGACGACCGCGTTCAGGGCCGCACGCCGCTTAGCTTGCTGCACACGGAATCCGGCGGCCGGGCGGTAGAAAACATGCTTTGGCAGATTGATGACGGCGTCTATGCATGAAGTTTTTGTGGCGGATCAGTAACCGCTGCAATCTGGAAGGAATAGGAGGAGAACGGGCTCATGGGCGCTGGCACACGGCGGCGCGCGGCAAACGGATCGTATATCTTTCCGAACACCCTGCACTGGCGCTGGTCGAGGTTCTCGCGAACCTGAAAGGCAACCCGAAGTTATTTCCGGACGCCTATCAACTCATCAAAGCGAACGTACCGGATTCAATTTCGGTGACCGCGATCGAGCAAGAAGCACTTTCGGGTGACTGGCGCGCCGATCTGGCTCAAACGCGCAGGGTGGGCGATGAGTGGCTGGCCGCGAGTCGTTCGGCACTGCTCGAAGTGCCTTCCGTACCTTCGCCTGAATCGTTCAACTTTCTGCTGAATCCACTCCATCCGGACGCGCATTTGCTCGGAATTGAGTGGTGCAAGTGGATTACTTACGACCAGCGGTTGTTTCATTTGTGACGAGCGCAAACGGTTAGTTCACCTCGCTTGCTACTTTTGAGAAGATGAATCGCAGGTGCTTTCTTGCCTCTTCCGCACTTTCATTGGCCGGTCTGTCTGCTGAAACAAAAGTGAAGCTTGGTATTGACATCTTCAGCCTGCGCGCGGAGAAGTGGAGCGCGCTGCAGTTTCTGGATTATTGTGCCGCGCAGCACGTGCAAGTTGTGCATTTTTCGGAGATCCGGTTTCTGGGCAGCCTCGAACCGGCACACCTGAAAGAGGTGCGCACGCATGCGGCCGGGTTAGGCCTTGAAGTCGAGATCGGCATGAAGTCTATTTGCCCGACGTCTAAGATGTTCGAGCCGGCGCAGGGGACGGCCGAAGAACAATTGGGGCGCATGATCGATGCGGCACAGATCGTCGGCTCGAAGATCGTGCGCGCTGTATTGGGAAGCGCGGACGACCGCAAACCCGGACCGCTTTCGGCGCGCATCGAAGACACGGTCAAGGTGCTCCGCAACGTACGTGCGAAAGCGCAGGATTGCGGTATCAAAATCGCGATTGAGAATCATGCCGGCGACATGCAGGCGCGCGAGCTCAAGATGCTGGTGGAAGAAGCGGGACCGGACTTTGTGGGCGTTTGCCTCGATTCGGGTAATCCGCTGTGGACGCTCGAGAGCCCGCACGTGACGCTCGACGTCTTGCATCCTTACGTGCTGACGAGCCACTTGCGCGATAGTGTTGTCTGGCGAGTGCCGCAGGGAGCCGCGGTGACTTGGGTCCCGATGGGGCGCGGCAACGTCGGCATTGATACTTACGTAAAGAAATTCATCGAGCTCTGTCCCGGCAAGCCGCTCTCGCTCGAGTCGATCGTGTTCGGCCCGCGCCTCCTGCCGTACCGTGATAAATCGTTCTGGGAGGCGTATCAGGATGTACCCGCTTGGGATTTCGAGCAGTTCGTCGAGATTGCCGAACGGGGCAAACCATACCGGGATGAGCCCTGGCAGACGGCCGACGAGGCGGACCGGGAAAAGCAGGCGCTCGAAGAAAGCTTGGCTTACACGAAAAAGCTGGTCGCGTGATTAGCCCTGCCGCAGCAGAGCCACCACATCATCCACAGTGATGACGCCAATCAATTCGTTGCGCTCATCTACGACCGGCAGCGCCAGCAGATTGTATTTGTCGAACATTTCGCTGATGCGGCCGAGCTTCTCTTCTGAAGAGACAAATAATAGCTGATCGGACGCAAGGTCTTTGAGCGGCGTATCGCCGGCTGCTAAAAAGAGTTTCGCTAGCGGAACGCTGTAGCGTAGGTGATGCTCTGAGTCAACCAGAAAGAGGACGTGCAGGCGTTCCAAAGCCTCTTCGTTTTCGCGCAGCTCGGGCATGGCGCTGGCAACAGTTGCATCGACCGGGAGAGCCAGGTAGCCGGTGTCCATTAAGCCGCCGGCGGTATTATCCGGGAAATCACGCAGTTCTTCGACTTCCTCTTTGTCCTCGTCCTCCATCTCGTCGAGGATTTCTTCCGAGCGTTCCTCTTCGAGTTCGTTCAGCAGGTCAGCCGCTTCGGAAGGTTCCATCTCTTCGAGGATCTCCGCTGCTTTATCCGCTTTGAGCGATTCAATGATGCGGGCCTGCAGTTCCGGATCGACTTCGGTTAACAGGTCGGCGGCGCTTTCGCTGTCGAGATTGTCGAAGATAGCTGCACGATCCTCGTGACTCAGGTTTTCCACAATATCGGCGAGGTCGGCGGGGTGCATTTTCTCGAGCAGCTTATTGGTGATGTTGAGGCGCACGCGCCGCTGCGGATCGGCTTCGAGGATGTTACAGAACTCCCAGCGGATTGAATGGGTGGGTATACGGCTCTGCAGTTTACGAATCAGCGCGGGTGGAGCAATGCCTTGCAGCAGCCGACGCACGATCGAGCGTATGCCAATATCGACCTCGAGAATGTGGAGCACATCGCTGCCGTTCTCGCATTCCTTCAGAAACGTCACGTCGTTTACGCGAACCACTTTGCGGCCCTGTGCGTCGATGATCTGTTGATCGAGCAAGTCGCGCACCATGCGCAACATGTATTCATCAGAGTGATAAGGCGTGAGACGCTCGTCCTTCAGATGTATGCCTTCGGGACCTATTGAGTGGACTTGATCGTAGCGAATACTCAACCAGGCGGGACCGGCGCCCACCAGGAACCGATCAAGCCGCACCGGGTCAATGAGGGGAATCAGCGCCAGGTCGCGCAACGCGCCGATGTCGCGACCCTTCAGGTCATAGACTTTGACGCCGGCGATTTCCGACCAATAGAGGATTTCATCCATGCCCCGGACCCTATTTGAGAATAACCGGACAACAGTACGCTGGATTTAATTAAGCTGGATAAACTCAATAAAGAGCCTCAATCTGCGCTTCTCCGTTCCGACATGCCCAAAGCATCGAGCGCGCGTACGTTTTTCGGGCGTTCCGGATTGCTTTCGCGCGCGCACCCTAACTACGAGTTCCGTGCCGGGCAGCTGGCCATGGCGGAGGCAGTCGAGGCAGCGCTTAAGGCCCCCCATCACCTGATCGTCGAGGCAGGCACCGGAGTCGGCAAGACACTCGCGTATTTGATTCCGGCGATTCTGGCGGGGAAACGCGTGGTGATCTCGACCGGCACCAAGAATCTGCAGGAGCAACTCTATTTGAAGGACATTCCGTTCCTGCAATCGATGTTTGAGCAGCCGCTCCGGGTCTGTTATATGAAGGGGCGATCCAATTATTTGTGCCGCCAGAAACTCTACGATGCGGAACGGGAGCCGGTACTAGCGGGGCTCCAAGAAGTGCGCGATTTTCAGCAGATCCGGGACTGGGAACCGGGGACGCTTACAGGTGATCGTAGCGAATTGCGCGAATTGCCGGAGCCGAGCAGCGCCTGGTGGAAGCTCGACGCGCGAAGCGAGGCTTGCAGCGGGCAAAAGTGCAAGCAGTTCGATCGCTGCTTCATCACCGAGATGCACCGGCGGGCGGTGGAGAGCGACATTATCATCGTCAACCACCATTTGTTCTTTGCGGATCTGGCGATGAAGGATCAGCCGTTCGGCGCTATCTTGCCGGACTATGACGCTGTTGTTTTCGATGAAGCGCACGAGGTGGAGGATGTAGCGGGACAGTATTTCGGGATGTCAATCAGCAACCTGCAGGTGCAGGAACTGATCAAGGACACTGCGGCTCTTTCCCGGCGCAAATTTTTCGCGACACCGGAGCTGGACCGGGTGCTGGTCCAGTTGGGAGATAGGTCGGAGGAGTTTTTCCAGTTGTTTAAAGGCGATGGACGCCAGGGGTTCAGCCAACAGGAGCAGTTCATGGCTGTTCACGAACATGTTTACGGCGAACTACTGCTGGCACTCGATCTGCTAGGTGCGCGGCTCGAAATGGTGGAAGGGCTAATCGAAGAGATCCTGCCTCTGGTTCGGCGCGCGAAGTTGATTCAACAAGGAGTACGCTTCTGGCTGGAGGGGAACGATCCGTCTTTCGTGTATTGGACCGAGCGGCGCGGCCGCGGTCTCTATCTGCAGGCAACGCCCATTGACGTCTCGAAGATTTTACCGGTTCGTTTGTTCGATCGGGTGAACACTGTGGTGCTCACTTCAGCGACGTTAACGGTTGGCGGCAGCTTCGAATATACGCAAAGCCGGTTGGGTCTGGCCAGCGCACAGACGTTGCATGTCGAGAGCCCTTACGAATACCAAAATCAGGTATTGTTCTACGTTCCCGCCCACTTGCCAGATCCGCGCCAGCCCGAATTCTTACGGCGTGCGGCGGATGAGATCGAGCGCGTGCTCGAAGCCTCGCGCGGCCGTGCCTTTCTGCTGTTTACCAGCTACACGCAGATGCGGCAAATCTACGAACTCCTGCGACGCCGCCTGGAATTTCCACTGTTGCTGCAGGGAGATGCTCCGCGCAATGCTTTGATTGAGACGTTCCGTGAGACGCCGGGCGCGGTTTTGTTTGGCACTTCGAGTTTCTGGCAGGGTGTCGATGTGCAAGGCGAGCAGCTAAGCTGCGTAGTGATTGACCGTCTGCCGTTCGCAGTGCCCACCGATCCCGTGGTCGCGGCGCGCAGCCACGCCGTGGAACAGGCGGGCGGCAATGCGTTTCGAGACTATCAGATCCCGCAGGCCGCTCTGGCGCTGAAGCAGGGTTTTGGACGACTCATAAGGGGGTCGAACGATCGCGGGGTGCTCGTGCTGCTGGATAATAGAATTTCGAAGTTTTCGTACGGGCGTGTGTTTTTTAGCAGTTTACCGCCGTACCGGCTAACCAAACGGCTCGACGACATCCAAGATTTTTTTCATGTTTGAAATTTGTGTAGAACATACCTTTGCAGCGGCGCATGCACTCCGCAATTATTACGGTAAATGCGAGAATTTGCACGGACATAACTATCGTGTGCAGGTTGGGATGGAAGGCGCGAAGCTTAACGAAGCGGGCCTGTTATACGATTTTGCAAAGCTCAAGCAGCAATTGCGGGAGACCAGCGGGTATCTCGACCACCAGAACTTAAACGAGCTGCGTCCGTTTGATGTGATCAACCCGTCGGCGGAAAATATCGCGAAGTATATCTTCGAAGAGATTCAGCGCGAGCTTGGAAATGCGCCGATTGCTTATGTGCGGGTTTGGGAAACCGATACGTCTTACGCGGTTTACCGGCCGTAAGGGAAGAGCTAGCGGCCGAAATACGCCGAATTCTTTTGCGTGAACTCGGCCCATTTTTCGGGGAGGTCATCGGCTGCAAAGATCGCGGAAACAGGGCAGACGGGGACGCAGGCGCCGCAGTCGATGCATTCGACCGGATCGATGTACAACATATCTTCGGCGCCGAACTTTTCCTCGTCCTTTTTCGGGTGGATGCAATCTACCGGGCAGGCGTCGACGCAGGCGGTGTCCTTTGTTCCAATGCAGGGTTCTGCGATTACGTAAGCCATGGTGAATTTCTAAAAAGTTTTCCTAAACACTAGAAGTAGCACAACCGTAGTCCGGCGCGAATGTGCCTGCAGCGAGCGGCAAGAATCCGGTATCGAAGCGCGTACAGGGATGTTCGGGTTACTTCCAGGGTGCTAACCGCATGGTTTGTCGGGGGACGGGCGAGAATAGCTTGCGGCTAATACGGCGGCGGTTCTCAACCCGGAAGGAAGTCGTGGAAGTTGACTTTAGCCTAAGCCGCAGTGACATTCTTCATGGTTTACAGGTACAAAGTGTTGGACAACATCGCAATGTAGGATGAGGTGTAGGACGGCGATGACCGGCATCGAAGCGTAGGACGCGTACAATACCCTTGAATGACTCCAAAAGTGCGAAAAGCAGTGTTTCCGGCCGCCGGGCTGGGCACCAGGTTTCTACCCGCCACGAAGGCCCAACCGAAAGAGATGCTGCCGCTGGTTGACAAACCTCTAATTCAATACGGCGTGGAAGAAGCGATGCACTCGGGCATCCAAAACATCATTATCGTAACCGGCAGGGGCAAGTCTTCGATTGAAGATCATTTCGACGTGAGTTTTGAGCTGGAACAACTACTCGAATCGAAGAACAAAACCGAAATGCTTTCGATGGTGCGCTCCATTTCGGACATGATCGATGTCTCGTATGTGCGGCAAAAAGAAGCATTGGGACTGGGCCATGCTGTCTTGCGGGCCAAAGAGCTGGTCGGGAATGAGCCCTTCGCCGCGGTGCTGTCGGACGATATTATTGCGTCGGCGATACCTTGCATCCGGCAGCTACTTGACGTCTACGAGTTTTATGGAGCGTCTGTGCTGGCGCTGATGGAGGTGCCGAGCGACCAAATTTCAGCCTACGGTGTGGTAGACGCAGAGTTGGTGTCGGATAATGGTCGGGAGAACCGTTTGTATCGCATCCGGAACCTGGTGGAAAAGCCGAGAGCCGCGGATGCGCCTTCCAATCTGGCGATCATTGGCCGATATATTCTTACGCCGGAGATTTTTCAGTGTATCGAAGCCATCGAGCCGGGAAGCGGCGGCGAAATTCAGTTAACCGATGCCTTGAAGTATATGCTGCGCAACCGGCCGATTTACGGGCTAAAGTTTGAAGGCAAGCGCTACGATGCGGGTGACAAACTCGGGTTCCTGCGCGCCACCGTAGAGTTCGCGCTGGATCGTCACGATCTGGGTGGACCTTTCCGGGAATATCTCAAAACATTGTGCATCGACTAAGCAGGACTTTTATTTGGGCGGCGTTAGCGCTGGGGGGCACGGCAGCGAGTGCCCAAGTCTCGCCTTACGATATTCCGAAGAGTTACGGCCAACCCGCCACGCCACAAGTGGTGGCTTACGTGATTCAGGCGCTACAGGGCGGCGACCTGCCTGATGCGCGGGCACTCGTAAATCAGTATCGCCGCCTCAATGGTGACACGCCCGACGCACTTGAAGCGTATTCCTGGCTGGCGCGCGGCGAGTTGCTGTCCGGCAATCTGTCGCAGGCATTGAAGGATGCAAATGAGATTGAGCAATCTGCGCAGACCTCGCTCGCCACTCGCAAGCTGGATAGCGAACCGCACTTACCGTTGGCGCTGGGCCAAGCTTACGAAGTGGAAGCCGATGCACTGAGCAAGCAGGGGAAGCGGCCGGAAGCGCTGCAGATGCTGCGGCGCGCCCTGGTCACCTGGAAGGGAACTTCTCTGGTAGATCGTCTGCAAAAGAACGTCAATCTGTTCACCATCGAAGGGCGACCTATGCCTCTGCTACGCGAGACCGCGTGGCTCGGAGACAAACCGGTACATCCGGTTAACTTGCGCGGTAAAGTCGTGCTGCTTTTCTTCTGGGCGCACTGGTGTTCGGACTGCAAAGCGGAATCGCCGGTTATCGCACAAATTGCCGGAGATTTTGAACCGCGCGGGCTGGTAGTGATCGCGCCGACGCGTCTCTACGGCTACACGGCCGACGAGGACAATGCGCCGCCGGCGACCGAAAAACCGTTTGCCGCGAAGGTATTTGAAAAGTATTACGGAAACATTCCAAACGTGCAGGTTCCGCTCGATAGCGGTAATTTCGAAAGATTCGGGGCCAGCACCACGCCTACGCTTGTGCTGGTGGATCGGCGCGGAATTGTAAAGCTGTATCATCCGGGTGTGATGAACCTCGAGTCTCTCCGCACCGCAATCGAGCCTTTACTGGCGGAACCCAATACAACGGCCAAATCGGCGGCGGCTGGGCGATAATGCTTCCATGCAACCGAGACTGCTGAAAAACGCCGTTCGGCCGCCGCTTCCCTACGGTCGCGGTTCGGTAAATGACTGGAAGCCGGTACCCTCGCTTCTGAACCGGGCGTGTCAGGAGGCGTTCTTTGGCTGCTCTCAGCGCCGGGAACTGCGGGCCGCTCTCCTGGCGTTCTTCCTGCTTTTTGCGATGTGGGCGCCGGCAACCGCGGCGGAGACGAAAACCACTATCAGGGTCAATGTAAAGAATCAGTACGATAAGCCGGTGGAAAATGCCGCGGTCATTTTGGACTTTCTCGGCGGCCGAAGTGCGAAGAAATTCGGGTTTCACAGCAAAATGCATTGGGAAGTAAAGACGAATATGGAAGGCCGCGCGCATTTTCCGCCGGTTCCCGAAGGCACTGTACAGCTACAGGTAATTACCCAGCGTTACCAGACGTATGGCAAGAAGGTGGAAGTTGCGGGCGAGGAAAAGGTGTTCGATATCACTTTAAATCCACCACAAAAGCAGTACAGCGCGCATCCGCCTTTGAAACCGGCGGACGCTCCCAAGAATTAAAGCCTCAGCGGGTTTCACTTACTTGACGCACGACCGCTTCCACGATTCGGCCGCAGTCTGGCTATAAGCATTTTGCAGAAATTGCCGCGACTGTTCGGACATGGGCGGCTCGCTGCTTCCGACACTCATCTCCCTCAGAAAAGCGTTCAGAAAGCGGCCATACTTGCGCAGCACCGCAACATCTCCGCTCGTGAGGGCCGCACCAATCTCCTCCTTCATCGCGGGCGAAAGCAGTTCCACTCGTCCCACGAAGACTCGCGTCAGCTGCTCGGGCGCCGGGAGGATCGAAATCGGCAGCAGGGCATCCACTGCAGAGCGAGGCAGAATGTAGAAAATTCGCAGTCCTTCTTCAAACCACGAGTTGCGCCAAGTCTCGACCATGGCGTGCGCCTCATCTCGGTAAAGACCCATTTCCGTCAATTCGTCTTCGAATTCGCTGCGAAGCGTTTCCATTGTGCCGCCCAGTGCCGAAAGGTCAAACTCCACAGCATCGCGCAACCCGCGAATGATCTGGTATCGGAGCTGGCCTGCATGATTTTCGAAGAGAATGGCCGCGGGGATCGGCTCGGCTCCGTCGTTACGCACTGAGACTTCGTCCTCATTCACGAGCGCTTTCAGATCTATGCCAAAATCTCCGATTCCGCGATAGAAGAGGAGCTTTTCCCGCTCCCCTGCGCTTTCCAGAGGCCACGCATTCGTGGCGCGTGCGGTATAGTAATGGCTCGCGCCGCCCGCGTTCGGAAGAGACTCACTTCCGCCGCCTAGTTGCACGTTGTTCCATTCGATCCAGCCGTTCTGGCTTGATGAAGGCTGCTCGCGACTGGCTTGCGGGTACCATTCCGTCACACGGCCATTCGGAAAATCAATGTGCACCGAAACACTCATCGGCTTCAACGGATAGAAGTACAAAACCGGCGTCTCCATTCGCACCAGGCCGTAGGCGGCCGCTTTCAGGTTGCGCTGATCCAAGAAGTGCACAAAGCAGGGGAGGTCCGATCCGCCCGAGAGCGTTTCCCAGCTTATCGCTGCTCCATCCTGGCCCGCAACCGAGGTAAACGTGCCCCATTCATGAACCACACCTGAACCACTGGACGCGAGCATCTGGATCGCGCCAGCAACGAATGTCGCTAATAACCCACTCCTGAATCGCATGAATGCCTCGTTTTCACCACTGCCGTTTCCATTGACGCCACCAGCTCGTGTCGCCAAGTTGCAGCGCATCCCAGGCGGTGTCCATCGATTTCTGATCACCCTGCAGAATGCTCTGCCGCGTCACGCTGGGTGGCAAACTCACCAGTGCCGCAAAGCGGTCGAAAACCTCTGCCCGTTCCGGCCCGTGCGTGCGCTGCAATAGATGCCATAGGGTGAGTCCGTCGCGCGGCCGGGCTGCGGCAACCGCCGTTTGCAATGCTTGCACGCTGCCTGTAAGGTCGAATTGCGCCACTGCCTTCGTTAGAGCCGAGGGTGCATCGATGAAATGCGGCGTGTCCGGACCATGGCCCCGCCGTGTCGTGCAGGCGGCCCCCGCCGGAATAAACGACTCGATGTTATGGGATTCAAAGGCCACCCAACCCATTTCGACAGTTAAAAATCCGTTGCCGTCATGCGCCACCCGTAATGTGTATTGGCATCCCAGATCCACGGTTTTTGCCGAAGGCGTGTCAACCACAAACCTTGCCGGGGGCGCCCAGATAAGCGCATGAATGGTACCGTGGTCGAGAGCCAGCCGCTGCTCATCGTCGCGCGCCGCCAGTAAGCGCAAGCGCGAGTTCGGCTCGATGTTCACCTCGCCGACGAAATCCGATTCCAACGTTCCGTGTTCTGCCGTCTCGATCACCTGCCCGGCGTGTACTCCGCTTGCCTTCCGGGCGCCAAGGGTTAAACGCCAGGACGTCACGGGCGCCGGTGTCTGCATTTGCCAAACGAAGAATACCGCACCGAGCGCTACAACTACCGTTGCCGCAATGGTCATCAAGCGCGTCGCGCGCCAACGGTGCGGCGTTCTGGCCGGCGGTGAAGCCGGCAGTGTCCTTTGCCACCGCAATTTCCCAAGCACATCTTCGAGATGTGCTATTTCCGGGTCCGCCTCGCCGGTTCGGTCCCATAAGTAGTCTTCGTTCATACTCGTTTGGGGTCCTCCAGCTGATTACGCAAAAGTTTCATCCCGCGGCACAAATTCACGCGCACCGAATCCGGCGTCAAGCCCGTGCGGCTCGCGATCTCCGGTCCCGTCATACCTTCCACCAGTCGCAAAATCAATGTCTCGCGGTAACTCTCGGGCAATTTTCGGATTACTGCAAGCACGGCGAATGCCTCGCCATCCGGCCTCGATCCTCCCGCCAGAAACGGTCCGGCTGCAGAGGTGGGTTTGTTCGCCCGCTGCTGGTCCGTTGCCGTACGGCGGGCGATCGCGATCAACCACCCGGCGAATGCGGCCGGCTCGCGCAATGCCGGTAATCGTTCCATGGCTTTAACGAACACATCCTGCATCAGGTCCTCGGCGTCGCTGTAGGCAACGTGGGCGAGAAGAATGCCGTGCACCAGCCGACCGTATTGCTCATATAACCTGCCGAAGGCCGCGCGGTCGCCGTTCTGCGCGGCGCGAACCAACGCGGCTTCTTGCACTCGTGGCTCAATCGCAGTGAGCACAGCGTTGAGACTAGTTTAATGACGTTGCTACTTCAGCGTCGGTCGCCGCGTGGAAATAGTGTTTCGTCGAGTTCAATTGCGCCGAGCCATTTGCAATCGGAACCACGGAGCTAGTGGCGTAATCCCGGTAATCCGGATTCGTCGCGGTCAGCTTAATCGCCCAGGTACCCTGTTCCGGCCATTCACGCGTGACCGCAAACGTTCCCGCCGTCGAGAGCGGAATCACTTTCAACGGAATGCTCTTGTGCATCCCGTCTACCACGCCTTCAGCGGTGGCGCTTACTATTGTTTTCTCCGGTGAGTGGCAGGCAGTGATCCGGGCGACGACCACCGCATCCTTCGCCCGCGCTTCCGGATTTGCCGACGGGTTGCCTAGTTCGAGAAGCAATGCTCCGGCCAGCAGCGGAGTCGCCACTACGGATAGAGCGAGCAATGATGCACAGAACGTTTTCATGTCCCGTGTCTCCTTTCTTCAGAGGCCCGTGTAGCGGGCTCGTATGTGGAGAAGACGGGGTTTACCCGTTCACTGTTAACTGCGCGTCCGCTATTTGGTGAATGGGTATTTGGTCTCGCCATCGACCGCGATGGCTTCGATTTCAATGCGGGCGTCGCGGGGCAAACGAGCCACCTGGACCGCGCTGCGCGCTGGGGGGTGAGCGCCGAAATTGCGGCCGTACGCCTCGTTCATTGCCGCGTAATCGTTCATGTCTTTCAGAAACACTGTCGTCTTGACGACGTCCGCCAGCGACAAATTGGCGGCTTCGAGAACGTGTTTCAGGTTTTCAATGACACGGTCCGTCATCGCCTGCATATCGCCCGCGATCAGTTCGCCGGTTTGCGGATCGGTAGGTAGTTGGCCGCTCAAGTAAACGACGCCATTCACTTTCAAACCGGGCGCGTATGGACCGACCGCCTTCGGTCCCTTT
>DATAYL010000575.1:0-7166 GCA_036272575.1 Bryobacteraceae bacterium
CCAAGCTCATCGGGACGAGTTCGAGGAACGTGTGTGCCTTGTCGATTACCAACGCTTCAACGCCAGTCTCTGCCAGCTTTTGTGGCAGATATTTCGACGCTGCGCTGAAAAGGTCACAAGACCTCTCGCGGATGGTCCAACATGTCACCTCGAGGCCATGCAGCTTTGATACTGGGCCGTAAAGCTTGCCTATAGAACCTGCCGGATATTCATTTTCACAAAAAGGCACGAAATTCAGACCGGCTGCGCGAGCGCAGGGTTCTACATCTGGAACGCCAATGAAGACCACTTCACGTCCTCGCGATTGCAGTCTGCGTGCGAGCGTCGTCATGGGTTCAAATGTCCTGACAGAGGCATGCTCACAAAACCACGTTTCATTGTTGCTCGTTGCTTTCCTCTCAGATGAGCCGCAGCTCAGCATGGCTCGGACAATAAATCTTCTCTAAGTGCAGTGACGAAGTTGTGTCCTGTTATAAGAACCCGGGTGAGCTGGGTTTATTCCACGATGTTGGGAGGAAGGACCATATTCAGGAAGGGAGCATCTGCTGGAAGATGACCGGCCGCCGAAATGGCTCCTTTCTTTTTTCACAGACCCTAACAGCCCGAAACTGGCTCGAGGCGTAGTTGCTTTCGAGGGAGCTGGGCGGTAAGGCAGATTCAGCTTTCCTGACGGTCGGGCAGAGGTGCCTGGGCATTAACAGAAAAAGCATAAGGTCTTTACAAGCCCGCCGACTCTCCTGCTCCCCTCATCGCGTCCAATCGGGTAGAACGACGTGAAATGGCTCAACTCAAAACAATCGGACACGACAAGAATGGGCCGGGATGCTGAGACCGAGTGTTCGAGAACGAGAGCGCGTGATTTTGCGGGCGCAGCTGGCTCGCGCCTGCCCGAAGTGGCTACCGTCCTCCTACTCGATATAGCTATCGCCCGCACACTCCAAATTGCGTCGCAGCAACTGCCAAACGGGACCGATCCTTAAATCAGGTCGCGGGCGTTAATCTGATGCACCGAGATCGATAGGAATTGCTTAACGAATGCAGACGGAACAACTAATGAAAACGGTTCCACTGGAACAGCAGCAGCCCTTAGTTAGGGTGATCATTGACGGCGAGGCGCATTCGGCCTACGAAGGTGAGCGACTGCTGGATCTAATCAATCGCTCAGGCCTCGAACTCCCTCAGGTCTGCTATCACCCGCAGATGGGCCCGATCGAGACCTGCGATACATGCGTAGTCGAAATCGCAGGCGAGCTTGTCCGCGCGTGCGCCACAACCGCTACGGACGGAATGAAAGTCTCGATTACGTCGTCGCGTGGTAATTCCAGCCGGCGGGAGGCATTCGACCGCTTGCTTAGCAATCATTTGCTGTACTGCACTGTCTGCGACAACAACAACGGGAACTGCACGGTGCACAACACCACCAAGCTGCTCGCTGTCGAGCACCAAGAACTTCCGTTTAAGCTGAAACGGTACGAAGTCGACAGCACGAATCCTTTCTACCGCTACGATCCCGATCAGTGTATTCTTTGCGGCCGCTGCGTACAGGCTTGCCAGACCGTTCAGGTGAATGAGACCCTTTCCATCAATTGGGAAGATCCAAATCCGCGTGTGCTATGGGACGGCGGCTCGTCCATTGGCGAATCAAGCTGCGTCTCCTGCGGTCACTGCATAACAGTCTGCCCGTGCAACGCATTGATGGAACAATCCATGCTCGGGCAGGCTGGATTCATGACCCGAATTTCGAAACCAGTATTGGGCGGCATGATCGATTTAGTGAAGGGCATCGAACCGGAGATCGGCTACGGATCGATCCTGCAGGTATCGGAGATCGAGGCGGCTATGCGCGAGTCGCGTATTCGCCGCACCAAAACGGTATGCACGTATTGCGGAGTCGGTTGCAGTTTCGACATCTGGACCAAGGATCGCCAGATTTTGAAAGTTGAGCCGGAACATGGCCCGGCGAACGGAATCTCCACCTGCGTAAAAGGAAAGTTTGGGTGGGACTACGTCAATAGTTCCGATCGCCTGACAAAGCCACTGATTCGCGAAGGTGCGACTTTTCGTGAGGCCAGTTGGGATGAGGCGCTCGATCTGGTTGGCCGCAAGTTCCAAGAGATTAAGACTAAGTATGGGCCCGACTCGCTCGCTTTCATTTCTTCCTCGAAATGTACGAACGAAGAGAGCTATTTGATGCAGAAGTTGGCACGAGCAGTCATCGGCACCCACAATGTAGATAACTGCTCCCGCTATTGCCAGTCGCCCGCAACCATGGGTCTCTTCCGTACAGTCGGCTACGGCGGCGACTCCGGTTCTATCGGTGACATCGAAAAGGCCGGCCTCGTGCTGATCGTAGGCAGCAACACCGCTGAGAGTCATCCGGTACTCGCCACGCGCGTGAAGAGCTCCCACAAGCTTCGTGGACAGAAGCTGATTGTGGCTGACCTCCGCGAGCACGAAATGGCACGTCGCGCTGACGTTTTCTTCCGCCCTAAGCCGGGAACCGATCTGGTTTGGCTGTCAGCCATCACTCGCTATGTACTCGATAACGGGCTTGCCGATACCGAGTTCCTGGGCAAACTTGTGAATGGACTCGACCAATACAAGCAGAGTCTGGCCTCATTCACACTGGAATTCGCTTCGCAGACGTGCGGAATTCCGGTAGAGACGCTCACGAAGGTTGCGCATATGATTGCCGAAGCCGACAGTGTCTGTGTTCTTTGGGCTATGGGCGTCACGCAACAGAACCAGGGATCGGATACTTCGACCGCTATCTCGAATCTCCTGCTCGTAACGGGAAATTACATGCGCCCCGGCACCGGTGCCTATCCGCTGCGTGGGCACAACAATGTGCAAGGAGCGAGCGACCACGGCTCGATGCCCAACAGTTTGCCTGGTTACCAATCCGTGGACGATCCCGAAGTCCGTGCCCGATTTGAAGCGGCGTGGAAAGTAAAGCTGCCTAGCACGAAAGGTCTCGACAACCACGAAATGGTTGACGCGATTCATGAAGGCAAGTTGAAATGCATGTACCTGATCGGCGAGGAAATGGCTCTCGTGGACTCCAACGCCAATCACGTCGAGGCGGCCTTCTCGAAGCTCGAGTTCTTCGTCGCCCAGGATATTTTCTTCAGTTACACCTGCCAGTTTGCTGACGTGGTGCTGCCCGCCTGCCCAAGTCTGGAGAAAGAAGGCACATTCACCAGCACGGAAAGGCGCATCCAGCGGCTCTATCAAGTGATCGAGCCCCTTGCAGACAGCCGGCCCGATTGGAAGATCACACAGGAAATCGCAAACCGTCTCGGAGCGAACTGGACTTACCAACATCCTTCCGAAATCATGCGGGAGATTGCTTCGCTTACCCCGCTGTTCGCGGGAGTGAGCTATGAACGGCTTGAGGGATACCAGTCCTTACAATGGCCTGTCGCAAAGGATGGAGCCGACCAGCCTTTGCTGTATACCGAGCGCTTCGCGTTCCCGGACGGCAAGGCGCGATTGTTTCCATTGTCGTGGTCCGGCCCGGTTGAACCGCCCAACGAGGAATTCGATTTTCATCTGAATAATGGCCGTCTGCTGGAACACTTCCACGAAGGCAACATGACCTATCGGGTCAAAGGTATCCAGGAAAAGACACCGGACACCTTTGTCGAAATCTCGCCCACGCTCGCGCTTGAACGAGGCATTCAGAGCGGCACATGGGTGTTGCTTACTTCGCGCTACGGACAAGTTCGTGTGCGCGCCCTGGTGACTGATCGAGTAGAGGGACGGCAACTCTATATGCCGATGAACTCTGCTGAGAGCCCGGTCAACCGGCTGACCAGCAGCCACACGGATCCTGTCACCCACACCCCGGCCTACAAAGAGACCAGCGTGCATATGAAAGTTTTGTCTGAGACCGGCGAAAGCCCGTTGCCGCGAGTGAATCATCGCTTCGGTCATCCCACGCCGCAGCGGGGCGTCGAAGTCGAACGCAAGTGGAAGCGGCGAGACTATCACGTTCCGGGCAGACAGCTCGTTAGGATCCAGAACACATGACGCAAAGGGAGTAAGAGTTTTTCATGGCAAAGCCAATCCTTTTGGAGCTACCGACGCGTGATCCGCGTGAGGAACTGCGCTCCCGGTTGCAAAGCGCACCGCTCGATAATGCAGAGGCCCTGCTCGCCGGATATGCGGTGCTGAAAGGGCTTCATGATAGCGGAGTGCTCGAACTCCTGCAAGGTCTGCTAGGCTCGGGCAGCAAAGTTTTGGAGATCGCCGTGGGCGAAGCACAGAGGCCCGAATCGGTACAGGCGGTCCGCAATTTACTTGTCATCGGCAAGATTCTCACGGAATTAGATCCGGCCCTGCTCAACGGCTTTGCCAAGGCGCTTCCGCAGGCAGTGCAGGAGGCCAAAGAGCAACAGAAGGATTCTCCTGGAGTTCTGGATCTGCTGAAATTGCTTCGCAACGAGGATATGCGGCGCGGGCTTGTGATGATGAGCAGTCTACTCGAAGCGTGCGCAAGAAGCATTTCGCACGAAGCACATTCTGAATCGAAGCAATGAACAACTGGTGGAGGAAGAAATACAAAATATGAGTCGCTGGACAATCGCCGGGGCCGGAGTCTGTTTGCAGGTTGCGTTGGGTGCTGTTTACGCTTGGAGCGTCTTCCGCACTCCGTTGGCCCGGCAGTTCGGTTGGAGCATCGCCGAAGTCACGTTAACCTTTACCATCTGCATTTTCGTCCTGGGCGTGTCGGCGTTCTTCGGCGGCCTTTGGTTGAACCGTCGTGGGCCTCGAGTCGTGGCGCTCACGGGAGGCATACTTTATAGTGCTGGTGTGTTCCTGGCAAGTTTCTCCGCGCACAAGTTGTGGTGGCTGTATCTCAGTTACGGCCTCATCGGAGGAATCGGCTTGGGTTTCAGCTACATCGTACCAATTGCTGTGCTGGTCAAGTGGTTTCCGGATCGCAGAGGTTTGATCACCGGCATCGCAGTAGGCGGTTTCGGCGCTGGTGCCCTGATCACTGCGCCAGCAGCCACGCGGCTAATTCAAACCGTTGGGGTGCTTCACACGTTTGCTTACCTCGGTATCGCGTTCTTGGTCGTGACCGTCGTTTGCGGCTTGTTCATGCAGAATCCTCCAGAAGGCTGGAAGCCCGCGGGCTGGAGTCCCACTACGTCGCAAGCCTCTCAAAGGGCTAAGCGGGATTACCAGCTCGGCGAAGCATTGGGAACTTGGCAGTGGTGGGCACTTTGGCTTCTCCTCTTTCTGAACACCTCGGCGGGCATCGCCGTGATCTCCCAGGAAGCTCCACTCTTCCAGGATTTTGCGCGCGTGAGCGCGGCGGCGGCGGCGAGCCTGGTTGGCGTGGTCAGTTTGGGCAACGCTGTAGGGCGCGTATTCTGGGCTTGGATTTCGGACCTCATTACACGCAAAGGGACCTTCTTAGTGATGTTTCTGTGTCAGGTCCTGCTCTTCTGGTTCATGACAGGCATCTCATCTGCGGGCGCCCTTGCTGTGGTCACGTTTGTCATCCTGCTCTGCTATGGAGGCGGATTTGGCACCATGCCTGCGTTCGTGGCCGATTACTTTGGGGCCAAGAACGTGGGTCCGATCTACGGGCTCATGCTGACTGCGTGGGGTTTCGCGAGCGCATTCGGTCCGTTACTCATGGCTTACATGCGCCAGGCGCGCGGCAATTACCGCGGCGCGCTACACGTGATCGCAGGGGTAATGCTGATATCGGCGGTGCTCCCGTTACTGGTTTCTCCCCCGAGAAGCGCCAGCCTGACAAAGGAAGAAGAATTTGTGGGCGTCAATTGAGGCAGGCGGATAGGTACGGAAATCTGTATGTTCCGCCAGCCAGGCGCCCCTTGAGAACGGATCATGTCGATGCACTTATGCGATGGAAAGGTAACCATTTTGGAACAAGAGTCTGATACTGCGAAGCAAGCTGCTGCGGAAGAGATAAGAGTAAGTAGACGGGCAATGTTTGGCTTGGCGCCGGCAGTGGTGACAACCGCTGCGGCGATATCGGCCGCACAGCAAATGGCTGCGCAAAGTACGGAGAGCGATCCCAGCGCACCAAACGAGAGCCTGCCCGGCCCCCGCAATCGTTCGCTTGAGCAGGAAAACCCTGATTCGGAGTGGCCTCCCGAGACCGACCACGGAAGCGTTCGCCCGTTCAAGTACTCATTCAGTCTCTCCCGAAAGCGAATCGAAGGCGGCGGTTGGACGCGGCAGGTCGCTGTCCGCGATCTTCCCATATCGAAAGATATCGCTGGCGTCGAAATGCGACTGATTGCCGGTGGCGTCCGCGAGTTGCACTGGCACGTCGAGGCAGAGTGGGCCATCATGTTGTACGGAAGCGCGCGCATTACGGCCGTTGATCAACACGGTAGAAGCTTCGTCAGCGATGTCGGCGAGGGGGATCTGTGGCTCTTTCCGGGGGGAGTGCCGCATTCGATACAGGGCCTTGGCCCCGATGGCTGCCAGTTTCTGCTGGTTTTCGACAACGGCCAATTCGACGAGTTTCATACGTTCCTGATTACGGACTGGCTGGCACACACCCCTAAAGAAGTGCTTGCAAAAAACTTCAGCGTTCCGGCATCGACCTTCAGCCAGATGCCGAAGAGAGAGCTGTTCATTTTCAAAGCCGATCTGCCAGGGGATCTGGCCATGGAACAGAAGCAGGCGGCGCTGGGAACTGGAACCGTACCCCAGTCGTTTGCTTATAAGGCCAGTAAGTTGAAACCGACCAAGGTAACCCGGGGTGGCGAGGTAACGATCATTGATTCGAAGATCTTTCCTGTAACGCCGATCTCGGCCGCGATTGTGAGGCTGAAACCAGGCGGCTTGAGAGAGCTACATTGGCATCCGAACGCAGATGAGTGGCAGTACTATATGAAGGGCAAAGGCCGAATGACGATCTTTATCGCCAACACGGACGCCAGGACAATGGACTTCGAGCAGGGCGACGTTGGCTACATACTCAAATCCCAGCCGCACTATATCGAAAACACGGGAGACACTGACCTCGTTTTTCTCGAGATGTTCAAGAGTCCGGATTACGAAGACGTATCACTAGCAGAGTGGATGGCGCATACGCCACATCAACTCATCGAGCAGCATCTGCGCCTTGGAACCGCGATGATCGATCGTATCGCAAATCAAGAGCAAGTTGTGAC
>DATAYL010000576.1:0-41013 GCA_036272575.1 Bryobacteraceae bacterium
CGGAAAAAATCGCCACCCCGCCGATTCACCAAAATCTCGTCCACCGACTGAAAGGGCACGTTCTCACCCAATGACCTGTGCCCGTTCAATCGTCGGCTTCGTCTTCACTGATGCGAAGCTGACTTGCTGGTCCGCGCGCAAGCTTTGCCGCCAACCACAAAACGCATGCTCCGCTATTCCACGTTGCTCGCAGTAAGCCCGAATCGAGATCCCGCTCTCTTCGTGCTCGCCAATCCGCGCCGCCACTCTTCCCGTCGTTTCTCTTGTTTCCCGTTCATGCCTCCACTATCGGCACGAACACCTCCCGGCACCGCGGCGTTCATGTGAGGCTTACACGGAAACGGACAACCTGGACCCCTTGGCTTTTGTGAAGTATTCCATGACGCTAAGGGCAGCCCAGAATAGAAACACACCAGCGAAGACTAGCCGATGAGTAAACTGTTATCGCGTGCGTATTGTTGGCGCTCCATAAAATCGGTTCGATTTATCTCAGACAAACGCATGGTCGCGACCAAGTGCCAGGACGTGCTAGGACTAACCGGGAGTTAGCCGACCGTCGCATGTGACCCTGTGAACTATCGCAGACAGCCGGCGTAGTGACGATAAATCGCCTAAAGGGTGGGTGGCAGACTGGAAGTGTGACCCATGTCGATCTTCATCGTCCAACTCGGCACACCTCGGAAGCCTGGGGAGGGTCTGCGACTCGGCACTGTAAGGCGGCCTCCCCGCGGCGTGCCGAAGTCTGAGTTCGCTCTCCTGGACTACTATGACGTGTGGTTCCCGAATTTATCGCCGAGCGTCGGACTTGTACAAGAAGCACGCTGCGCAAGCAACGAGCGCGCGTGGGCTGTTTTTAAACGGAAGTTCCGACGGGAGATGAGCGTAGCCGACCGGAGCCGCGAACTTGACGTGCTCGCCGCTCTTTCGCTTCAGGCAAACCTTTCGCTCGGCTGCTATTGCAAGGACGAAGGGCGCTGCCATCGATCCGTTTTACGGGAACTGTTGGCCGAACGCGGTGCGCATGTTGTTTGAAATTTGCGCGGCGTGAACAATACTCAGCCGAGCTAGTCAGATCGCGCATCTTACGGGCGTGGCGGCACAAAGCTGCCGCGCAGCAGTATGCTGCAGCAGATCGGCAATCCACTCACTATCTTTTTGATCCGCCATACGCCAGGTCTTGTCGGGTGGCATGGCACGGTGATTTACTCGTATCGCAGCGCAAGCAAGGGATCGGTACGGGCGGCTCGTCGCGCCGGAAGGTAGATGGCGCCAAGGGCGACACCACATAATATTGCTGCGACAGCGGCGAACGTCACCGGATCAGTGGGCTTGACGCCATACAGCAATTTGATCAGCAAATGGGCCAAAGCGAGCGAAGCAACCGCGCCGGCCGCCACGCCCACAAGCGCCATACGCATGGCCTTCCATATGATCTGGCGTAGAATCTGCGCCGGTTGTGCGCCTAATGCCATCCGAATGCCAATCTCCTGCTCACGGCGGCTCATCGCATAGGAAATCACACTGTACATGCCGACCGCGGCAAGCAGCAGCGATAGAGCGGCAAATATGCTCAGCAACAACAGCATGCCGCGCCTGTTCCCCATGGACGCCCCCAAATTTGCTCCATGGTTCGGACCTCGCTGACGGGTTGGTCGTGCGTGGGTCCGAGAACGCCTTGTTTTATGGCTTGAATAACTGATGTCGCATAAGGGAAGTGCGGACCATGAGGCTCATGCCGCTACCGGTCAGGCGCATGAACTCGTCTGGAAATTGACCCAGGGGAATGTAGAGCGCAGGTTTCGGCGGACCATACGCGTTGTCGTCGAGACTATGGTGCTTGCTGGCTGCTATCACCCCCACGATGTGCATGCGGCCGAGATACTGGACGGATAGCTCGCGTCCGACCGGATCCTGGCCGGGGAAGGCGCGCTTGGCGAGTATTTCATCGATCACGATGACGGGCTCGCTTCCAAGCCGGTCGTGTTCGGTGAAGAAGCGGCCGCGCAGCAATGGAATTTTCAGAGTACGCAAGTAATCCGGAGTGGGTGAGTAGGCCGTCGCGGAAGGGGCATTCGTGGGAGGCGAAGTCGCCGGTGTGGTCCAGTAATCAATCTCCTGATTGTCGCTGGTTAAAGGCACCTCGGAGTCGATGCGGCTGCTGTTACACCGGGTGCGCTGCGGACGCGATCGAGGATCTGCTGCCAGGCGGCCCGCATCTTCGTCGGATCGCCCAATACCTGCGGGGACAGACTCACGCCCATCACCAGCACGACCAAGCTGCCCTGTAGTCGCCGGGTGCCACGGCTTGTGCCGTGCGTGTTGTGCCGCAAGCCGCTTTCAAGATCGAATTGCTGCCGCAATGCTGGGGTCAGCCCAAACACAATGCCAGTCACTATGCAGGCAAGGAGCGTAAATAGAAGCACTCGCCAATCGAGCGATACCTCTTCGCTGCGCGGCAACCAGTCCGGCAGGCGCCGGACCGCCCAACCGGTTGCCGCCGACGCTTCGGCTAAACCGATGGCGCCGCCTGCCAGGCTAAGCAGCACACTCTCGGTCAGAAGTTGGCGATTCAACCGCGTGCGCCCTGCACCGAGTGCGGCGCGAACTGCGAATTCGCGACACCGCGAAAGAGATCTGGCGAGACACAGATTGGCTACATTGGCGCAGGCGATCAGCAGCACGAGTGCGACGGCCCCAGCCAGCGGCAGCAGCGTACCGCCGATACCGCCCACCACGTGTTCCTTGAGCAACTCAGCGCCGAAAGTCATGTTGGCGTTGGTGGTCGGAAACTCACGCCCAAGCCGTCGTCCGATCGCCTTCAATTCTGAATTGTCGTGCGCCAGGGTCACGCCGGGCTTCAATCGAGCCACCGCGTAGATGCCTTAATGAAAGTCGCGCTTTTGCGTGCCGATCTTGTCGTTCTGGCCGATAGGCGTCAATACCGCGCGATCATCGTCGTAGCGGAAGCGGGCAGGCAAAACGCCCACCACCGCGTAACCTTTGCCGCCGGCTACCAGAGTGGCACCGATTGCCCGCGGATTGCCGGCAAAGCGTTCCCGCCAAAGCGCATAGCTGATTATCGCGACCGGGGCGGCGCCGGGGCGGTCTTCGTCCGCATGAAATTCGCGGCCCAAGTACAGTTTCACGCCAAGTACCGATAAGAATCCCGCGGAAACCAGAGCGCCCTTCACGTACTTAGGTTCGCCCGGCGACGTCACGTTGGCGCCTAAGCCGCGGATCGCCGCCATGCTTTCGAATGACTGGGTCGCGCGCTGGCAGTCGAGGAAATCGAGATAAGAGAATGAAAATCCTTGCCCTGTTTTGCGCAGCTGTTCCGCGACGGACACTAACCGGCTCGGCTCGCGGTAGGGCAACGGGCGCAGAATGACTCCATTAATAACACTAAAGATCGCGGTGTTTGCACCGATGCCGAGCGCCAAGGTGCAAATCGCGCCGATGGCGAAACCGGGACTGCGGCGCAAGCCAAATCGAACATCCTGCAACATTGTTTCGAGCCACCGGGTGCCACGGGCGTCGCGGCATTCTTCAGTGATCTGCGCAAGTCCGCCAAACTGGAGCAAGGCATTGCGCCGGGCTTCGCTTTCGGTCATACCGGCGCCCCGATTGTCCGCGATCTGCCGCTCGAGATGCTCGGCGAGTTCCGCATTCACCTGTTTTTCGAGACGCTTCTTATTAAGCAGCCGCCGCCACCAACTCATTGGAAGACCCCACGCTTCTACATATCAGTCATCCTCAGGATACGACAAGCTTTTGTCGGAGAACGGCAACAACATATGCCGGCTGCTACGAGGCATCGTGAAAGATCACACCGAGCGTGTAGCGGCGACCCGAGCGGATCCGGCTGACACCGTGGCGGATATTCACCCGGTAACTGCCGCGTGTTCCCCGGACGGGCCGGTGATGTACCGCAAATACAACTCCGTCTCCTTGCCGGAGCGGTACCACCATGGCACGCGATTGCATACGGGGACGCTGCTCGGTCATCACGAACTCGCCGCCTTCGAAGTCCCGGGTGGGCTCGGACAAGAGAAATGCGACCTGCAACGGGAACACATGTTCGCCGTATAAATCCTGGTGGAGACAGTTGTAATCGCCGGCCTGATATTGAAGCAGCAGCGGGGTTGGTTTGGCCTGCCCCGCGCGATGGCAACGGTCCAAGAATTCCGTGTGCTTGTCGGGATAGGAAACCTCCAGACCCATGTCCGAGTTCCAGCGATTAGCGGTGGGCACCAGAAGCGGATAAAGAGCATCCCGAAGGCCGGCAACGAGCGATGGAAGCGGATAATTTAAATATTGATATTCTCCGCGTCCGAAACCGTGACGCCCCATGACGACACGGCTCCGAAATAACGCCTCCTTTGGATAAAGCGCCGCCAGCGCCTGGCATTCCTCGGGAGAAAGTATGTGTTTGAGCAATGCGTTTCCCTGCGCGTCCAGCTCGTTTTCAGTTTCTGTCCAATCGAGCGCCCGAATGCGCTCGCTGATCTCTGAAATCATCTCGAGTACGAACCTAACAACAATTTCTCGTTCGGACACTCCGCTTCTTGCGGTCAGGCGGTCTGTCGGACGGCGGCACTCTCAGCTTCGCTCGAGTGCTCCGCCCGGCCGGCCTCGCCAGTTGCCACCAGAGCGAAGCGGTAAAGCACGGGAGCGAGCATCTCGTTAATTGCCACTCCGCCAAATACCAGGGCCGCCGCTTCTCCGCCGATCCTCGGGAATGTCTTGACAAATAAGATAGCCAACGCCAAGGCAAGGCCGGCTTGCGGCATTAGTCCCAGGCCGATGTATTTTTTGACTACATCCGGTGCATGAGCGAAGTTAGTGGCAATTCTGCCTAGCCCGACGAAACCACCAGCGCGCGTCAATACAAGCACGATGGCTGGAATACCGACTACCATCAGTTCGCGAATGTGCACCGTCGCTCCAGTAACTGCGAAGAAAACCACGTATACCGGGAGAGAGGATACTTCGATCTCGTCTTGTAGCCGCTTGCCATGCGCCGTGACATTTCGAATGAACACGCCGGCCGAGAGGGCCAGCAGTAATGGATCAAGATCGATTCTCTGGCCTACTTCTGCCACCAAAAAGGCGGCGGCTAGTACAAAAAGGGAAGACCGGCCCTTCACGAAACGCAGGTAGGTCGCAATGATGATTCCGACACAAGCGCCTATAATGATCGACCCCAGCACTTCCCATGTCAGCGCTCCCGCCGTGTGCAGAGCGTCTGTCTTCGAACCCAAGAAGCTTTTAGCTATCGAAGAGACGACGGCAAACAGAACGATTACTAAAAGATCGGACAATACAACCACGCCTAGAACCGTTCGAGTCAGCGGGCCGTCAGCGGCCATTTCCGATTGCAGTGCCACCACGACAGCGGGAGATTGAGCCACCATCGTTACTCCCAGGACTAACGAGATGGCGACGACTTGAAGCGTTGGGAGTTGATGCAGGAACGGCAATTTGTCGCGCAGTAAAAACACTGCTGCACTGATAAGTAAGATGGTGCCGCAAACGGCAACCGACGTTAGCCATGAAATGCTTTTGAGGAGGGGTTTCATCGCCGCTAGATCCAGTTCAACTCCTGCCGTAAGCGCGATCAAAGCGGTGGCTACGCCGTTGAAAATTTGTAAGTTCGAAACCATGGGGCCGCTGACCAGATTCAAGAGCTGCGGACCGACCACAATACCGGTGACCAGGTAGCCGGTAAGGCGGGGTAGGCGCAGGGACTTAAAGACAGAACCCATCAGGAAGGCGGACAGCAGCAGATATCCGCATGCCAACACGGTACCCGCGGCCCCGCCACCTACGGTAATGTCCGGCGCAAATGAACGCGCAGCGTGCATCAGACCGGCAAGAATCAAGACAAAGATTAGACGCATGCGGTCTTAAAGAGCAGGGCTCAGTTCGTGGTCTTCTAAGCGGATGCGGCGAGACGCAATCTGCACAACCACCTCCGTCACGATCGCACCGCCAATCACTGCGGTCACCATCCACGAAATGGCGGAGCCAAAATAGAGGTCCTGTGCATTCATCACAATAGCGATCGAAAGCGCGCCCATAGGTGAGAAGATAAGACTCCTCTGCTCTTCGACCGACAATCCGCCTGGAACCTCTTTCCGGGAGACCCGGACGGCCAGCCACTTGCCCAGCAGACGAGCCGGCACAAACAGGAGCATCAGCGCCCATCCCTGCCATTTTGTGACGTCCCACAGCGACCCGGCTACCAACAGGAACAAAAGATAGACAGGCCGTTCCATATGCTCCAGGGCTTCGCGAATCTGAAGCTTCGAAGTACCAGGTAAATTTACGAGAATCAAGCCAACAATAAAACAGACGACCAGAGGAGAAATTCGGAGAAAGCTCGCGATACCGGCCGTAAAACAAACGGACCCGAGAATAAGGACCGTGAATTCGGGACCGGCCTTGATTTTGCCGAGAATGCCCCAGATGACTCCGCCAATCGTGGTTCCCATACCCAGTGTGATAAATAGCCATGCGGTTCCGGGCAGGTGCCAAGCGACTGAGTTGTCCTGCGGGCGGAAATAGGCCGCAACGAACAACAATCCGATAAAACCGGCGAGTTGCTCGAGCGTCACGATGGAGACGACACGATCAATGTAGTGTCCGGCGGCATTGCCGGTGCGAAGAAGTTTCGGAGCATGGTAGGCGGTCATAGCACCGGCCGTGCCGAGAACCATGGCGTCCCGAAGGAAGATGGCGCTCGCGGGCGAATGTTCGGCATAGACCAGTAGCAGAGCAGAGGCCGCGACAATGGTGGCAAACGGCACGGATGCGGTGATCAGACTGACCGAACTAGTGCCGGGCAGGATGGATTCGCCGAGCTTGGAATCGAAACGGAACCCTGTGGTAAATCCGATCCAGCCCAAGCCGAGCGCGAGGAGTGGCCGAAGTTCCCATAGCACCGATTCCGAAAGAATGCCAACTCCGTGGGTATGCGCGATAACGCCCAGAAATACGAAGGGCAATCCGGCAGTGACGACACTCGACAGCCGCAACTTTTTCTCGAGCGCTTGTACCTTCGAAGTACCTGCCAGATAAGCCAAAGCAAATAGAAACACCAGACCCAAAACAACCTTGATCACCTCGGCAGCCGATTGAATACCGAGTGGCCGGGCCGCGGCGGCTTTTGGCGGAGGCAATGGCGGCGGCGCGATCAGGATCGGCAGAGGCGCGGGCGTTGCTTGATAGAACTCCGGATCGAGCGGGAGATCGGGCGTCGGTAGCGGCGACTCAGGTATGTGGGCGGCCGGTTTCTGCTGCCCAGAGGGCGCCGGTTTAGCTGACGACGTAGCCGTTCCCGCGGAACCGGGGGGCTGCTGAGCGGCAGCTCCCGTGAAAGTTAAGAGCGTAAGCAGGATAAGCCACATCGCTCTTCCTAGTATCGGCTGCGACGTGGTTGTCCGTTTACGAGGACAGCGCCTTGACGAGCTGGTAAAGAAAGGTCTGGCCCTGGCAGAAAGATGCGACACTCATGCGTTCATCACACCCCTGAATGCGCAAATCCTTGCGGTCAATAAAACAGTCCCTGCAGCCCGTAGCGGGGAATACCGGTCTCGCGAAGAAAGGCCGTCGGTCGCTCCGACTCGCATCTCCGGGAGGATCGGCACGCTAGCCCAGAGAGTAGTGCTGCGGAGGATGGAGTTCCAGCCCGGTGAGGCAGCGGCGACTGTTTAAATGGCTCTTGCGAGCCGCCGGCTGCCGCCGCCAATTCATTCGACTCTTCGGCGAAGCCGCCCTCGTTCAGGGCGTATTCGGCGTCGATCAGGTCGTGATGCTTCTCGGCGAACCAAGGGGCGCGTTATAAGGGGCCGCCTTCTTCGTCAGCGGTGAGTGCGACGATGATGTCCCGGTCGTCTCGGCGGCGACGCAAGGGAGGGCGAACAACGCAAGTAGGAAAGATTTGCGCACGGAACATCATTACACGTCCGTACGTTTCTCATCCAATTTCCCCCGCTCGAGCTCCGCGATCCTTCGCTCAAGGATCCGCAGAGTCTTCAGCATTTCGGGCAACTTCGGATAGACGGCCGAAGCGCGCAGCCACGCGTTGGCTTCGAAAGCCGGATAGCCGCTGACGGTCGAGTCCGCGGGTACATCGCGATTGAGTCCGGACTGCGCCCATACCGTCGCGTTCTTATGGATGGTAAGGTGGCCGGCCGATCCGGTTTGGCCGGCCATAATAACGTTCTCTTCGAGGGTGGTACTGCCCGCAAGACCGGTCTGCCCACAGATGATGTTATCTTCGCCGATGACGCAGCCGTGGCCAATCTGGCAGAGGCTGTCGATCTTAGCGCCGCGCTTCACGCGCGTTTCACCAAGGGTGGCGCGATCGATCGAGGTGAGAGTCTGTACTTCGACATCATCTTCAATGACAGTGCGGCCTGTTTGTACGATCTTGTATTGCCTTCCATGGTTGTCTTTGGCGAAACCAAAGCCATCGCCGCCAATAGTCACGCCGTTGTGCAACGTCACCCGATGGCCAATCAACGAAAACTCACGCACGGATACATGAGAATGCGCTGTGAAATCGTCGCCGATCCGGCAGCCGCCGTAGATAACGGCGTGTGGATGCAAAACGGCGCGTGCACCAATGGCCGTTCCACCGCCAACCACCACATACGCTCCGATGGACGCTCCTGGGCCGATGACCGCGTCTGGAGCGATGATGGCGGAGGCATGCACGCCGGGAGCGGGTGGCAGCGGCTTATAAAATAGCGCAAGCGCGCGCGCAAAATCGAAGTAGGGATTGCTCGAAACCAACGTAGCGGTGGACGTTTCAAGCAGCGGTTCCGAGGCAATAACCGCGGCTGCCCGAGTCTGCCTTGCTTTGGGTGCGTATTTAATATTTGCGAGAAAGGTGATTTCTTGCGGGCCGGCTTTATCAAGCGTCGAGACGCCGCTCACCATGAGCCCCGCTTCACCGTACACCTTGCAGTCTAGTTGAGCAGCTAACTCTGCGAGAGAAAAAAAAGCCATACCGCCGCCCGATTCTACTGTTGCTCAGCTACAACTGAGTTTTTCAGTTCGCCCACATGCTCGACCGAGACCACCATTTCATCGTCCGGTTGCAGATAAACGGGCGGCTTGCGGCTGAAGCCGACACCAGCCGGCGTTCCGGTCGAAACGATATCCCCCGGTTCGAGAGTGAAGACGCTCGAAAGGAAGGCAATTAACTCCGGCACTTTGAAAATCAGCTCTTTGGTGTTCGAGTTCTGCATGGTTTTGCCGTTCAACCGGAGACCAATCTTCAGATTGTGCGGATCGGCAATCTCATCGGCCGTCACGATGCAAGGCCCCATCGGCGCGAAAGTGTCGAAGGTTTTGCCCATCAGCCACTGGCTGGTAGCGCGCTGGTAATCACGGGCGGATACGTCATTCACGATGGTGTAGCCGAACACGTGCTGCCGCCAGTCTTGGGCTGCAATATGACGACCGCCCCTGCCGATAACGAATGCCAATTCCGCTTCGTAATCAATCTGATTCGAGACCTTGGGCAATTTCACCTGATCTCCTGGGCCGATGACAGAGGTGGCGAATTTGTTGAAAATTGTGGGGACTTTCGGGACTTCCGCACCGGTCTCCTTAGCGTGGTCGAGATAGTTCAACCCGACGCAGATCAGTTTGCGCGGGGCGGGTATGGGGGCCAGTAGCTTTACGGAGGAGAGGCTTACCCGGTGACCATCGGTCGTCAAGCGCTCTACTTTGGATTGCCAGAGATCCGTATTTTCGATGGCTCCCAAGACCGACGAGAAGCCGGCTGGCGCGAGATCCACTACCGCATCATCGATCAGCAAGCCGGCGTGTACCTGGCCGCTGACGTCGTAAGAAACAAGGCGCATGCTTGCATCTTAAGCTGCGGCTAGCAGCGCTGCTAACCGTTTGCCGCCTCGAACGTTCAAAGGACTGGAATTCATCGAGGAGGAACAGATGCATCGTGGACCGGTTTTACTGCTCTTTGCGGCGGCCGCTGCATTCGGTGCGGCGGATTTGCAAACGCCCGATTTAAGGAAACTGCCGGCCAGGCAGTTCCAACAACTTCTTGGAAGATCGCTGGCGCAAGTTCAGCCTTGGCTGACAATTTCTCCTTCAACAGTGAGGGCAGGTACGAACGTCTGCTCGATCCCGCTGCTAGAGCCGAGGGTGCGGCCGCGCATCCCGCAAAATCCCGGGGTCTTGCGTGGGCCTGCCCCTACATTCGATCATATGAGCCGCCCCGCCGGCTCGGTGGTGTGCAAAAATTGGCTTCCCAAATAGCGCGACGAGCGCGTCAGGAGGTTCGCGTGCGGGCGATTTCCGGCGCTTCCTCGATAGGCCGCGACAGAGCACTTTCCGGTTCAAGATAGTAGCGCGTCAGGCCATCTCTAAGGATGTTCAACGCCTCCGCCGGGCTGTCGGCGAATCGGAAAAGGTTCATGTCAGACTCCGAGATCATGCCGTGCTTAATCAGCGCATTAAAGTTCAGGATCTCATGCCAGAACTCCGAGCCATAAAGTACAATCACGATCTTATTTTCGAGTTTCTTGGTTTGAGCAAGGGTGAGAATCTCGGACAACTCATCGAGTGTGCCGAATCCGCCGGGGAACACGACGAGCGCCTTCGCCAGATATGCAAACCAAAATTTGCGCATGAAGAAATAATGGAATTCGAATGAAAGCTCGGGAGTGATATAGGGGTTCGGGCGCTGTTCGAATGGCAAGCCGATATTGAGGCCAATGCTCTTTCCGCCGGCGTCGGTGGCGCCACGATTCGCTGCTTCCATGATGCCGGGACCGCCGCCGGAGCAGACCACAAACCTTTTCAGGGAGTGCTCGGGTTTATTGTTATGTTCGGTGAGCTCGATGGCCCAGTCAGTAGTCAGTCTGGCGAGTTCCCTGGCTTCGTGATAATAACGGCTGAGAGAACCCTCTTCCTGAATGCGCGCCGAGCCAAAGAACACGATCGTATCGTGAATTTTCTCTTCCTGAAAGTGGGCAAGCGGCCACAGATACTCGGAAAGGATACGGAGCGGGCGGGACTCCTGGCTCTGCAGAAAAGCTTCCTCCCGGTAGGCGAGCGGACGTCGTTGCCCTAACTCGTCGGGAACGGTGACGGGAGTGCGATGTTTTATGGCCGACAAACCACGATTGTCGCATCCGGGAACGGAGAGAACTCGGATGAACTAGGCTGAGGCCAGGGGGCAAATGCAAGCATCCGGCAGCGCCACAGCCAAGTCTTCCGGCGGTCAACTCGAGAATCCAGGTAGGCTCCGGGTAAAGACTCTCCAATCGCGGTCAGGACCCGCTCGATAGTCAGACGATACTGCACATGTCCAAACCCCGCGCTTCAGATGAACGCACGGGGTGTTCTTTTGTGGTGAAAGCAAGCGGCGCGTTGTGAAATAATTTGGCTTCTCGCATCATCTCGATGCATAGTTAAGAGAGTGCGATAGGAGGAAGTGGTGAGCTTCGCATATAGGCTGACAGCAGAAGAAGATGATTTCGACTACGAAGACGAGCACGTTGAACTCGAGTCAGACAAAGGTGAGTATGATGATGACGACGATTACGACGATGAAGAAGAGGAAAAGGAAGCAGCGGCGAAGCCTGCCACTGTGAAGACTCCCGAGCCTGTGCGCCCCTGGGAGACACCCTCCGGCAAGCGAGAGGAAGCGGAGGGCACTACGAGCGGAGAATCGCCCAAACGGGAGGAGGAGTCGCACGGCTCTACACTTCCGGCAACAGAGAACGCGCCAGCCAAAGCGGCGAGAAAACGATCTGCTCCTGCCGCCAAGAAACCGTCGACGTCGGCCCAGAGTTCAGCCGCTAGCCAGAGCACACCAACAGTTGGGGTGAAGAAAGCTACAGCGCCACCCGTGAAAACAGCTGCGCCTGCTAAACAGGCCGCGCCGAAAAAGACGAGCAAGAAGACTGCCGCAAAAAAAGCCTCGGCTAAGCCAAAGAAGGCTGCAACGAAGAAGGCCACGCCCAAAAAAGCCGCCGCCAAGAAGGTAACAGGCAAGAAGAGCGTGAAGAAAGCGGCCGTCAAAAAAGCCGTAACGAAAAAAACAGCTAAGAAGACGCCTGCCAAGAAGGCTGCGGCCAAAAAGATTGCGCCGAAGAAAAGCAGCGCGAAAAAGGCAGCATTCAAAAAGGCAGCATTCAAAAAGAAGAGGCGTTAACAGGGCAAGAACCGGGCGTGCCTGACGTGACGGAGCCCGGTTTCAAAACTGGCGCACCCAGCTACTTCGACCCCTTGCGAACGACGGTGCGGCAACGCTCAAAGAGTTCGAGAAGCGCGTCGGCGTATTCTTCAGAAGAACGCGGCCCTTTACCGCCGAAGCCGGTGTTGGGGGAACCCTTGCCGTAGCCGGTTGTTACCGCAATGAACTTCATCAAATCCAAAGCAACTTCATCGGGACTGGTGGAGTGCGTTTTTTCAGCGACATCTTCTAAATCTGCCATGTATCGGACTTTCTCCTTGTTCTTGAAACATATGCCGCTCCTTCGCGGTAGCGGATCTGTAGGCGGTACTAGCCTGATTTTCGCATCTGGATGGAAAGGAACCGCAGGATCTCGACTCGAGAGATGCCAGTACGCGCCAGAAAAATGATACGCAAGATGCGCGGCGGTGCTCAAGCGCATCTGATTGAAGGGGAAGACGGCTCTTTCTACGTTGTCAAATTCACTAACAATCCGCAGCATCGGCGGATTCTGGTTAACGAATGGCTTGCGTGCTCGTTTCTGCGATTCCTGCAGATCCATGTGCCCGACACGGCGCTGATTGAATTGACGAAGGAGTTTCTCGATGAAAGCCCGGACCTTTATCTTTCTGTCGGCTCACGCAAAGAGCTGATCCCGCCGGGCATTCACTTCGGGTCACGTTTAGCGGTCCATCCGGACCGGGTCGCGATCTTCGACTTCCTGCCCGATAAGCTGCTGTACAAGGTTGAAAACCGCGCGGACTTTCTGGGTACGCTGATTTTCGACAAGTGGGCAGGCAATACGGATTCCCGGCAAGCTGTTTTCTTCCGTGCGAAGGCCAAAACGTGGACGCCATTACGGGGCGACGCACCGGCACGCGTTGGGTTCTTCGCGCAGATGATCGATCACGGTTATGCCTTCAATGGACCACATTGGCAGTTTCAGGATTCTCCCTTGCAAGGCCTATACTTCCGGACGTCAGTCTACGGCGACGTACGTTCACTCGATTCGTTTCAACCGTGGCTGGCGATGGTCGAGAACTTTCCAGTGGAAGTAGTGGATGCGGCCTGGAAGGAAATCCCACGCCACTGGTTCGACAACGACGAAGAAGATCTGGAACGGATGTTAGAAACGCTGCTCAAGCGACGCTCACACGTTGCACGACTCGTTGCCGACGTGCGGCGGCAGCACACTAAGGTGTTTGAAAGTTGGAGCTGATCTCCCGCGCCAGGTGGTCAGCCGTCACGGGCGCGAGTAAGATCCCGTTGCGGTAATGGCCATAAGCCAAGTAGAGACGTTTCGAATGCCAAGGTCCGATGCGAACGTCGTCGCTGCCCGGACGAAAGCCGACCCAGTTCTCGGAAGGGCTGGTTTCGGCCAAATGCGGCAGCACAAAGGCGGCTTGTTGAACGAGCGAGTTGGTGATCGAAGGCTCAACTGTACGATCCCAGCCCGCATACTCGACCGATGCGCCCGCGATGAGCAGCCCGTTGGCGCGCTGCAGCAGGTAAGTGTGTCCATGACGAAGGATCGTGTTGCACGTTTGATCGGGCTGCTGAAAGCCGATGAGCTGGCCTTTGATGGGCCGCGCCACCGGCAACGGCTCTACATTCCTGAGGGTGATTGAGCTGCTCCAGGCCCCGGCGGCGATTACCAGCGCGTCAAAGCTTTCACTGCCCTCAACGGAATCGAGCTCAATTCCCGCCTCTAGAATCGTGACGGCGAGCACCGCCGAGTTCTGCCGGACCATTACGCCGTTTTGGCGGCAGGCCGCGGCTAACGCCAGCATGACATCCCGCGGGTTGACTATCGCATCTCCGGCATAGAAGAGCGCCCCGTGCAGACTTTCGGTACTCACGCGGGGCCAGAAGGCGGCCACATGTTCTTTGCTGAGTTCTTTGGATTGCACGCCGAATGCCGCCTGTGCCGCCGCTCTGGCACGAAGCGCGTGCCACTCGGAGGCGTTATAGGCTAGATCAAGCGCGCCGCGCTCTTGATAATCGATCGCGACGTGAGTCCGCTGCTCCAGCTCGCGTACAAACCGCGTATAAAGCTCGCGGGATTCAATAGCCAGACGCGATAACAAAGAAGGCGAATCCACTTCGCCGCCGGGCGCCAGCATCCCTGCCCCGGCCCAACTCGCTTCCGAACCGATGCTGCCCTTCTCGAAGACCGTTACACGAAAACCGTGCTGTGCCAGGCGCCAGGCCGCCGACATTCCGATAATGCCGCCACCCGCAATTGCAACCGACTTGCTCACGCCGATTCCGGCATTGGCTCCGATTCAAGAGAGGCGCGTTTCACTACTTCGAGAAAAGCCTTTGCCGCGTGACTGAGCGCGCGGCGCGCCGGATAGACCAGACGAATCTTACGTTCCAAAACGAGCTCTTTCACCCGAATCTCCCGCAACGTGTCCTGCTTTAACTCCTGCTCGACGCACATGCGTGGCAGGAAGGCCACACCTTCGTTGTCCTGTACGAGTCGGCGAATAGTCTCAATGGTGGGCATTTCCACATCCATGTTGATCGGCACCTTATGGCGCTGGAACTCGCGCAACACAGCTTCACGATAGGGCGAAATCACGTTGTGAGCGATGAATGTTTCCATATCCAGTTCATTAATGGAAACTTCTGGTCGATTGGCGAACCGGTGCTGCGGCGACACTATCAACGTCAAACGATCGGTGTAAATGACTTCTGAAAGTAGATGATCGTCATTCGGATCGTAGCTGATTACGCCAAGCTCGAGTTGTCCATCCAACAGTTGGGATGGGATCTTGCTAGATTCGGATCGCCGCACTTGGATCTTCACCTTCGGAAACACCCGGCGGTACTTTTCAATATGCTGGATCAGGTATAGCGACATCGACTCATTTGCGCCAATCGACAGCCGCCCCGCGTAATTGTCTTTCAGTTCACGGAGAGAGTTCTCCATGTCTAATTCGAGATTCTGGAAGCGCTTGGCGAATTCGAGGACCACACGTCCAGCATCTGTCAAGAGAAGTTCGCGACCCGAGCGATCGATAAGCTTTTCTTTTAAGTCACTTTCCAGACGCTGGATCGCGATCGAGATGGCCGGCTGGGTACGCAGCAGCTTCTCGCCAGCGCGCGAAAAGCTCCGCTCGGTGGCAACCGTGAGGAAAACCTTAAGAGGATATAGTTCCATAACGCCCACTCCGACTGAGGCGTTTATGACATCATTATATCTAATAACAATTGGCAAAACTATAAATTTGCATAATCGCTCGCACTAATTTAGGATGAGGAAAAGTTTGCTGTTGAGGACGAGTTATGAGCCGAGTCTACATATTTGATACTACGCTGCGCGATGGCGAACAGTCGCCGGGATGCAGTATGACCACCTTGGAAAAACTGACCACAGCGGCAGCTTTGGTGGATTTAGGCGTGGACATCCTTGAAGCTGGGTTTCCGATTGCGTCCGAAGGGGACTTCGATGCAGTGGATGCAGTGAGTCGCCAGTTTCCTTGGGTACAGGTGGCCGCGCTGGCGCGCTCCTGCACATTAGACGTAGAGCGAGCGGCTAAAGCGCTCACACATGCGAAGCGGCCCCGCATTCACACGTTTATCGCCACGAGTGACATCCATTTGAAATACAAATTACGGAAATCGCGGCAGCAAGTTTTGGACGATGCCGTTGCGGCAGTCACGCTGGCGCGCAACTATACAGATGATGTCGAGTTTTCTGCCGAGGACGCCACGCGCACCGATCCAGATTATCTCGAAGAAGTGAGCCGGGCGGTGGTGGAAGCGGGCGCGCGCACGGTCAACTTGCCGGACACCGTCGGCTATTCCACACCCGACGAATACGGCGAATTGATTGCGCGCATTAGTAACATTCTGGGAGATCGCGCTGTGGTGAGCGTGCACTGCCATGACGACCTTGGATTGGCGGTAGCGAATTCGCTAGCCGCGGTGAAGGCTGGCGCACGGCAAATTGAATGCACTATTAACGGGATCGGAGAACGAGCCGGAAACGCCGCCCTGGAAGAAATCGTGATGGTGATGAAGACCAGGCATGACCGGCTACCGTTTGAAACAAAGATCAACACGGAAAAGCTGTTCCATGCCAGCCAGACGTTGACGCAGTTCATCACTTTTGGGCCGCAGCCCAACAAGGCGATTGTTGGCGAGAACGCTTTCGCGCACGAAGCGGGTATCCATCAAGATGGATACCTGAAGGAAAAATCGACTTACGAGATCATTGATCCGGCGAGTGTCGGTGTTCCGGCCTCACGAATCGTGTTGGGAAAACACAGCGGACGGCATGCGCTCAAGCAACGTGCGGAAGATCTCGGCTTCAAACTGTCAAAGGCGGAACTGGAAGAAGTCTATCACCGATTTACTCAGATGGCGGATAACAAGAAAGGTCTGCGCAACGATGAGATCGTCGAGCTAATCGAGTTAGCCGGTGCAGGCGAAGGTTCGCGCGAGCAAACTCCCGCGACTATCGGCGCGGAACGTTAGTACATGCACCTAAAAGTATTGTTGTTGCCCGGTGACGGGATCGGGGTGGAAGTAACCCGGGAAGCCGTCGCAGTGCTTCATCAGGTAGCAGCCGTATTCAGCCATAAACTGACGTTAAGCGAAGGTTTGTTGGGCGGCGTCGCTATTCAGAAAACGGGCGATCCGTTCCCTCAAAGAACCCGCGAATTGGCGGCGGAAGCTGACGCCACGTTGATGGGGGCCGTAGGATTACCAGAGTTTGACAATGCACCACCGGAGAAGCGGCCGGAGCGTGGCCTGCTCGAGATTCGCAAAGCTTTGCAGGTTTATGCCAACTTGCGTCCGGTGCGCTCGTATCGCGCTTTAATCGATTCCTCGCCGCTCAAGAATGAGTTGGTTGATGGAACCGACATGATCATCGTGCGAGAGCTCACTGGCGGCCTTTACTACGGGACGCCGCGCGGGATCTCAGGGTCGGGCGCCGAAGAGCGTGCGGTGAACACCATGGTTTACACGCGGCCGGAGATCGAACGCATTGCTCACATGGGGTTTCAGCTGGCTGCGAAGCGTCGCAAAAAGGTGACCAGCGTTGATAAATCCAACGTGCTCGAGAACTCACAGCTTTGGCGACGGGTGGTAACGGAGGTGGGGGCGCAGTATCCCGAGATTTCGCTAGATCACATCCTGGTGGATAACTGCGCCATGCAACTGGTGCTTAGTCCAAAACGCTTCGACGTCATTCTCACGGAGAACATGTTCGGTGATATTTTGAGCGATGAAGGAGCGGTGTTGGCGGGCTCCATCGGGATGCTCCCTTCAGCTTCGATCGGTCCGAAGCGGCCGTCCGGCGCTTGGGTGGGTCTGTACGAGCCAGTCCATGGTTCGGCGCCGGACATTGCCGGACAGAATAAGGCGAATCCGTTGGGCGCAATCGGATCTGTAGCCGCCATGCTCGAGTACAGCTTCGGACTTGCGACGGAGGCGTCGGTGGTTTACGAATCAATGGAAGAAGTGTTGAGTAGTGGGCAGATGACGGCAGATTTAAGGCCGACAGGCAAACCCGCGACGACTAGCGAGGTAGGTGCTGCCGTCTGTAAAGCAGTGGCGGCGCGCGCTTCGGCGCACGCGTAGAAATAGGGAAAAATGGCAAATCAAAATGGCGCGGCCACGACGCCACGCACGATCATTGAGAAGGTCTGGCAAAATCACGTCGTTGCGGAGCGGGCCGGAGCGCCCACGCTGCTTTACATCGATCTGCATCTGGTGCATGAGGTGACGTCGCCGCAAGCATTTTCAGGTTTGCGCGAGCGCGGCTTGCGCGTAAGACGCCCGGATCTGACGATTGGAACGACCGACCACAGCATTCCTACGCACGACCGCAATCTGCCGATTCTCGACAAGATCGCCGCCGCGCAGATCGAGCAGTTTGAAAAGAACTGCCAAGACTTCGGTATACCGTTTTACGGGCCGCACAGCGAGCATCAGGGCATCGTGCACATCATAGGGCCGGAGCAGGGGCTCACGCAACCCGGGATGACAGTAGTTTGCGGAGACAGCCACACCGCCACCCATGGCGCTTTTGGCGCGCTCGCTTTCGGTATCGGCACAAGCCAGGTGGAGCATGTACTGGCCACGCAATGTTTGCTGCAAGCGCCTTCGAAGACATATGAAGTTCGGGTTGAAGGCACGCTCAAGCCCGGAGTGGGCGCGAAAGATATCATCTTGAACCTGATTTCACGTATTGGCATTGGCGGCGGTAATGGCTGCGTTATCGAATACGCAGGCTCAGCTATTCGGGCACTCTCGATGGAAGAGCGCATGACGATCTGCAACATGTCGATCGAAGGCGGGGCGCGAGCGGGCCTAATGGCGCCGGACGACACGACCTACCAATATTTGTCCGGACGGCCACATGCGCCGAAAGCCGCGGATTGGGAGCGGGCCGTCGGGTTGTGGCGTCAGTTGCCCAGCGATCCCGGCGCGGTCTTCGACAAGCGAATCGATATCAATGCCAGCACGCTCGAACCGATGATTACGTTTGGCACGAATCCTGGTATGGGCATTGGCATTACCGCGGCTGTGCCTGATCCCGCGCGGATTAACGATCCCCTCGAACGCGACTCGCTCGGCAAGGCTCTGCGCTACATGGATCTCCCTTCGGGCAAGCCGCTTTTGGGGCATCCCGTCAACGTAGTGTTTATCGGCAGTTGCACGAACTCGCGCATTTCCGATTTGCGAGCCGCCGCGATGATTTTCAAGGGCCGCAAGGTGAACCCGAACGTGCGAGTGATGGTAGTTCCGGGTTCGCAGCAGGTCAAAGAACAGGCGCAGGCGGAGGGATTGGACCGCATCTTTAAGGAGGCGGGCGCGGATTGGCGCGAGGCGGGTTGCTCCATGTGTATTGCCATGAACGGGGATCAGCTGAATCCAGGCGAATACAGCGTCTCGACCAGCAATCGTAACTTCGAAGGGCGGCAAGGCAAAGGGGGCCGTACGTTTCTGGCCAGCCCCTTGACCGCCGCGGCGAGCGCCATTAACGGTGTGGTCACCGACGTTCGCACGATGCTTTAGGGGACTTGCATGGAAAAGTTCACAACATTTACCAGCCGGTTGGCGCCTCTGCCGATTGACAACATCGATACTGACCAGATCATTCCGGCACGCTTCCTGAAGACGACCTCGAAGACAGGTCTGGGCGATCAACTGTTTAATGATTGGCGCTACGACGAGAGCGGCAAGCCCAATCCGGATTTTGTGTTGAACCGGCCCCAAGGCAAGGCGGCCCAAATCCTGCTGGCGGGCGATAACTTCGGCTGCGGGAGCTCGCGTGAACACGCACCCTGGGCTTTGATGCAGTATGGTTTCCGTGCGGTGATCAGCACATCGTTCGCCGATATTTTCAAGGGCAATGCTTTGAAGAATTCGCTGCTGCCGCTTGTGATTCCGCCGGACGCTCACAAGGCACTGTTCGCGTCCGTGTTGGCGAACCCAGCTGCAACCGTTACGGTGGATCTTGTGGCTCAAACGGTGACTTTGCCGGATAGTTCGACGGTGCGCTTCCCCATCGACGAATTTGCGCGTCAGTGCATGCTCGAAGGCGTCGATGAACTCGGATTCATCCTCCAACAAGAAGAAGCGATCAAGGAATTCGAGGTGAAACGGCCGCTCTCCATTGATACACTGGCCGCTGTTTAATTGCCTCTTGCGCGGTCTCGAACGAAGCTTCCCCGTTGTTTTTGCATGTTACTGTGAAGCTAATGTCGTCGCCCCTCAACTTTCATCTCGAGCAGTATGAGGGTCCGCTGGATCTGCTACTTGACCTGATCCGGAAACAACAAATTAATATCTACGACATTCCTATCGCGAAGATCACTGCCCAATATCTGGACTATATGCAGAAGGCAATGGAACTCGACTTCGAGCTGAGTTCCGACTTCGTTTACATGGCGGCAACGCTCATTCATATCAAAAGCAAGCTGCTGCTGCCACGGGACCCGGAACTGGAGAAGATCGCGCCAGAAGAAGACCCGCGCAAAGAACTCGTGGAGCGCCTGATCGAACACGAGCGTTTCAAAAACGCCGCCGAGATGCTGCATCAGAAGCGCATTATCGAAGAAGCGGTCTGGTCGAATCCGCAGATTGAGCAATTCCTGGCGGCAGATGAGGGACCAGGTTTATCGGCGACGATCTTCGATCTGGTCAAAACATTCCAAGGTGTTTTGGACCGGGCAAAGTTCCGCCCCGTTTATGAAATTGGCCAAGAGACGGTAAGCGTAGCTGACATGGTACGCTTCCTGCGGGATCGCCTGACTCATTCACGGAGGCAGGAACCGCTGCTCGCCAGCGATTTGTTTGAAGCTCAGCGCAGCCGCCGCGCCATGATCTGTTTGTTTCTGGCGATACTCGAACTGGTCAAAATGCAAGCCGTCCAACTGACGCAAGGGGAAGCATTTGGGGGCATCCGACTGAGTCGCGGACCGGGATTCGACGGAGCGCTGGATGCCGGCCTGGAGTTAGCCGCCGCAGAACAGGATTACCGCTGACGTGAGCATGCAAGACAACGAACAAATCGTTGAAGAGGAATTGGTAATGAACAGCGACGACGTGATCATCGCTGACGTGGTCAACGAATCTGCGCCATTCGCTGATCGCAGCGCCACTTTAAAGGCGGTTATTGAGGCCGCCATCTACATCACCGACGAACCATTGACGCTCGAGCAGATTGCCGCGGCCGTCGAGCAGCCGGCCGAGCACGTTAAAGAGATTCTGGGGCGCCTAGTTGAGGAGTATGCGGCACCCGATCGTGGTCTCTCCATTCGCGAGCTGGCGGGTGGTTACAAAATGGCCACCAAAGCGGAGCACCACGAATCCATCCGCCGGTTCGTGCATAAACTACAGCCGCCTTTGAAGTTGTCGCTAGCCGCGCTCGAAACATTAGCCGTGGTCGCTTACAAGCAGCCGATTACCGCACCCGAAATCATGGACGTGCGAGGCGTGCAAGGAGCCGGCGTGCTGAAGACGCTGCTCGACCGGAAACTAATCGCGGCGGCGGGTCGAAAGAACGTGCTTGGTAAGCCGATCATGTACAAAACGACCCGCGAATTCCTGATTCAGTTCGGTTTGAATTCGCTCGCCGAGTTGCCCACCCTCAAAGAGTTCGAGGAATTGGGCCGCTTCGCGCTCAATGACGGGGACGAAGCAGGTCAGGACAACGAAACGGTAGCCAACGAAGAAAAAACAGAAGCCCGGCCGAGTGCGGCGGACGCCGATGCGGAAAATGCCTGAAGAGCGGCTGCAAAAAATTCTCGCGCATGCCGGCGTCGCTAGCCGCCGCAAAGCCGAAGATCTCATTGTCAGCGGGCACGTTTCGGTGAACGGCGAAACGGTCACGGAACTCGGCTCAAAAGCCGATCTTGCAGTAGATAAAGTGAAGGTCGACGGGCAAGTCCTGAGCGCTCCGAAACACCATATTTATATAGCCTTGCATAAGCCTAAGAATTGCGTGACCACATCGAGTGACCCACAAGGGCGGCAAACCGTCATGTCGTTCTTCAAAGGCGTGAGGGAACGTATCTACCCGGTTGGGCGGCTTGACTATGCGAGCGAAGGATTGCTCCTGCTGACGAACGACGGGGATTTTGCCAATCGTCTGACTTCGCCGGCCAGCCATGTCACAAAAACGTATCTCGTCAAAGCCAATGGCACGCTTACCAAAGAACAGGAACAGCAGTTTCGCGCCGGTATTCCCATGCACGGACGACGTACCGCGCCGGCTGGCCTGAAGCTGATTCGCCCAGGGCAGAATCCGTGGTACGAGGTGAAGCTGGTCGAGGGAAGGCAAAACCAGATCCGGGTCATGTTTAAACACTTTGGCCGGTTAGTCGAGAAACTGAAACGCGTCAAGATTGCCTTTCTCGAGCTGGGCACGCTGAAACCCGGTGCCTATCGAACATTGACGAACACGGAAGTCGCTCGCTTTCGAAAGCTCATCCAATTGGAAGCGCCAGATGGAAAGCATGCGAGTATAAAGCGTAATGGACGACGTCCAAATAGCCGCACTGCTCAAGTCGGTTAAGACTATCGCGGTAGTGGGCTTGTCAAGCAATCCCGCGCGGCCCAGCTTTGGAGTTTCACGCTTTTTGCAGCGCCAGGGATTTCGAATAATCCCGGTTAATCCACACGAGAGCGAAGTACTGGGCGAACAAGCCTTTCCCTCTGTGAAGCATTTGCCGTTCGCCGTTGATGTGGTGGATATCTTTCGGCGTTCGGACAGAGTGCCGGAGGTAGTGGATGAAGTGATCGAAAAGGGCGGAGCGCGGTGCATCTGGATGCAAGAAGGCGTGGTCAGCCCGGAAGGCGCGGCAAAAGCGGAAGCGGCAGGTATCTCGGTGGTCATGAACCGGTGTATCTTGAAGGAAATGGCACGGCTTCTGCCCTGAACAGAATCGCTTTCAGATCGACCGATGCATACGCGGCTCTGCCAAGACAAGCGCCCGCTCCTGATACTGGCCGCGCTCGTTGCGGCGCTGACATCATCTTGCGGTAGCGATAACGAGCCGGCGCTTCCGCAGGCCTATATTGCGCCGGCAACGATCAATGTTCGTTCCGAATTGAATCAGAAGAACAGTACGGTGGCCACCCTGAAGCATGGCGAGCAGGTAAGCATAGTTGATGTACGGCGCCGATACGTCAAGATTAGAAGCGGCCGTGGCGCCGAAGGCTGGGTGGATTCAGCCGATTTGCTGCGTCCGCAAGACATGCAGCGCGTCAGCAAAGAGCATGCCGACGCCTTGAATCTGCCGCCGGAGGCAGTTGCCACGGCTTATGAAAACCTGAACGTACATCTGGATCCGAGTCGCGCCTCGCCGGCGTTCGCGCAAGTTCCAGAAGGGGGCACGGTCACCGTTCTGGCCCGGAAGATCGCCCCCAAAGTTAGCCCAACGGATCACCCTATCGTCATATTTGAGCGGCCTGCAACTCTTTCAAGAAATCATAAGAAAACCAAAAAGAAGAACTCGAACCGTCCACCCATGCCGCAACCACCGAAGCCGCCAGCCGACTGGGCAACGATCTGGGGCCGCGCCGATCGCGCCGAAAGCGAAGCTGTCGCGGCGCCAAATAAGAAGAACACCGCTCCGCCTCCTGTAATGGAAGCCTGGACTCTGGTGCGTACCAAAGATAACCAGACGGGATGGGTGCTCTCACGCAACCTGATGATGTCGATTCCAGATGACGTAGCGCAATACGCCGAAGGCAAACACATTACGTCGTATTTCGAAATAGGCACCGTCAACGACGACGAGCGCGGGCCCAAACACGATTGGCTGTGGACCACTTCGGTCGGCGCCGAAAATTTCGACTTCGACTCGTGGCGCGTGTTCCTCTGGAATCGCCATCATCATCGCTATGAGACCTCTTACCGACAGCGCGATGTCGAAGGCTATTTCCCGGTACATGTTGACCCCCGGCAGGCTGGTTCATTCGGCCGCGCTTTTGAATTGATCTTCAAAGATGATGACGGCCAGTACCGGCGGCGGCGGTATCTGTTCGACGGGACCCGCGTACACTTGACGGGTACTACGCCTTACGAACCGGGCGAAGCAGAGAGAGCGGCGAAGGAGGCTGCCGCAGCCAAGGCCGCATTAGCCCGCCAGCAAAATAAAAACTGGTTCCACAAGGAGTGGGAAACACTCGAGCAGCGATTCGCCGTGCGTCATTAGGCTACTCTTCTTCAATCTTGCCGGTGATCTCTACCCGGTCCATGGCCAAAAACTGCTTTACGTGCGGATGCTGGCAAGTCTCCAATTGATCGACCGGCCCGAAGTAAATCGCTTCCCCTTTGTAGAGGAACATCACGGTATCCGCCACTTTTCGCATGAGATCGAGATCATGCGTAACGACCACGGCGGTGAGCTTCATGTTTTTCTTAAGCCGGCGCATCAGGTTTCCGATGTGATCCGACATAATGGGATCAACCATGGTGGTGGGCTCGTCGTAAAGAATACATTGCGGACTGAAGGCAAGAGCGCGCGCGATAGCCACGGCTCGTTTGTATCCGGTCGCCAGGTCACCGGGATACGAATCCCGTAAGTCTTCTAAGTCCACGCGCCGGAGCAAGTCATTCACTAGCTTCTCTTTGCTCTCTTCGCTTTTGTCTTCCCGCGTCTCGAGAGAAAACTCGACATTCTCGCCCACCGTCAACGAATCGAATAACGCGCCCGACTGAAACACCATCGTCACTTTACGACGAATATTTTTGAGCTGGTCTTCAGACATCCTAGTGATGTCGGTATAAGCGACAATCACCTGCCCGTCATCAGCTTTCAGAAAACCCATGATGTGGCCGAGACTGACCGATTTACCCACACCGCTACGTCCGATGATGGCGAGCGTCTGCCCCTCGTCCAGGAAGAAATTTACGTTTTTCAAGACCGGATGGTCGAAGGTCTTCGAGACGTTCCTGAATTCGATGTAGTGTGGAAACTCATCCGAAGCCATCAGCGGGGCCCCAGAGCCTCCGTTAAGTGATGCTTTCGCCATGCCGCCCACTCGTCCGGAGTGTTGACGTTATGGATGCGTTCAGTCATATCTACGTAGCCGGCGTTAAGGTCATCGAGGACATCGAACAGGCGCAAACGGCCACGTATCAAGGCGAGCTCAACAACCGGCAGACAATCCGCTCGCCACAAACTGCACAGCGGGTGCACCCTGCCGGTTACGTCACGGCAAACGAGACAGCGGCTTGCGTTTGGGTCGTGCGCTTTGTGAATGAGTTCTGCCAGGCAGGCCGAATTAAGCCCGGGCATGTCGCAGGCTACAACGGCATTCCAATAGCCGCGCCGACTCGCAAGAGCAGCTTGGATGCCGCCCAAAGGTCCACAACATGGGTGCAAATCGTCGATCAAGTCCCAAGAAAGGTCGCGATAGCGCTGCGATTCGCCCACCAACGCCACATTTCCCGTGATAGAAGCCACCGTCGCGGCCACTTCTTCTACGAGCAGATGAGCCTCCACCGGCAAGCGTGCTTTGTCCTGTCCCATGCGGGAACTGCGCCCTCCGACGAGTACGAAGCCCGCAGTGTGCATTCCCAATTATTGCATTGGGATAGCCAAATTCCGGGTATAATCGATAGAACAAACAAAGGGTCTTTTGTCATTATGTGCATCTACGCTTGGCCAGATTGTCGGTCGAGGTGGCTGGCTCAAACAGCCGGTCCGGAGGCGCTAACTTAGCTGTCCAAGCGCGGATACACATGCTTCGCCTCCCCTTTCGCATAACTCCGTTTTTGGCTGTGGCTTCACTGTTCTGGCCCCAATCGCTGGCTTCTAACCGTGGGACAGCGCCGCCGGCTCGCATCCAGGCGATCCGTTTCTGGTCATTCGGTGATGTCACGCGTATCGCCATTCAGACGGAAGGCGACTACAGACTTTTTTCTGATCAGATCGAGAATCCCCCCCGTGTCTATTTCGATTTGGCGGGATTGCAACCGCCGGCGGGCCCGCATCATGGCTTCCAAACGATCGAGGTTAAGGACCGGTTACTTAAGCAAATTCGAGTGGCGGAGGTGAGTCCCGGCCGCACCCGGATCGTCTTTGACCTGGAGTGCCAGGTAGAAGTGGTTTCCTCTCAACTAGTCAATCCGGATCGGTTGATGATCGAACTCCGGCAGAAGAGTCAGCCGAAGCCCACAGTTTCGCTGGCGCGTAGCAACACGCGATCGCAAAAGATCGATCTGTCTTCGCCGGAAGCCGGCAAGCCCACTGAAGAAGCGGGGTCGCCGATTGTTGTTCTGGAAAACAAGAAAGCGAATGCCCCTGAAATCAGGCAGAGCGAACCAGCCCGAGATCAGGTGAAGCCTCCGGTATCTAGCGCTAAAGTAAGCCCGCCTGCGGTTGCGCCGCCAGCCAATGTCCCCGATAATCCCGGGAATCAAGACTTGGACGAAGCCGAAACTCCCCCCAGTCCCGCGCTTGCCACCCACGAATCGCCGCCCGCCCTGGCAGTTAGCGGCCCAATTTCGCCGGCCAAGCGCAATAGCGGAGGCGATCGTTCCCTGGTGCGTGTCCTCGGTTTGAAATTGGGCCGCGTGGTGATCGATGCCGGTCATGGAGGACACGATACCGGAACCGTTGGTCCCAACGGTCTCATGGAAAAAGACCTGGTGCTCGATATTGCCTTACGTTTAGGCAAACTGATTACCAAACAGCTCGGCGCGGAAGTTATTTACACACGCTCAGCGGACATTTTTATTCCACTTGAGCAGCGAACCAAAATTGCTAATAATGCCAAAGCCGATCTGTTCATTTCGATACACGCCAACTCCTCACCCGAGCCTAGAGCCAGCGGAGTCGAGACGTTCTATTTCAATTTGACTTCCGACCGGGTCGGCCTTGATCTAGCTACCCGCGAGAATGCGACTTCGTTGAGCTCCATCTCCGATCTCAATGATTTATTACACAAGGCCGTACTCGAGAATAAGCTCGAAGAGTCGCGCGAGTTCGCACAAAAAGTGCAATCAGCCCTGTGGTCGGGTTCACTCAAGATGAACACGCAATCACGCGATCGCGGCGTCCGGCAAGCGCCATTTGTTGTTCTGATTGGTGCTACCATGCCCTCGATTCTGGCAGAAATCGGCTTCGTTTCTAATCCGCACGACGAACGTTTGCTCAGGCGCATGGACGAGCGCCAAAAGATAGCCGCAGCGCTGTTGAAAGGCATCTCGCAATACGCAAGCACGCTTAGTCACTTACAACTGGCTCGTGCCGGTGCTGAATAGAGTCAGCCCGATCGGCCTCGCGGCAAATACCCCGCTTGCTGTTTCGCACGAATTCTACTAAGTGGCGGGTATGCTCGGAGGAGTGTTCAGCCTCGATGCGCCGCAAGGCTTCGTTTCGAGACAGTCCTGATCGATAGAGTATCCGGTAGGCTGTTTTGAGCGTCTGAATATCATGTAAAGAAAAACCTGCACGCTTCAAGCCAACCAGATTTAAACCTCGTGCGGCCACATTGAAATCGGTGTACAAAAAGAACGGCGGCAGATCGCGGTTGACGCGAGTGTTGCCGCCGATCATTGCCAAGCGTCCGATCCTCGAATACTGATGAATCACCACGCCGCCCGAAATGAAGGCTTGATCCTCGATCTCGGCATAGCCGGCCACCAGAGCGCAACTGGCGACCACGATATTGTTTCCGAGCACACAGTTATGCGCGATATGACCGGACGTCATGATGTAATTGCCGTCGCCGATCCTGGTTTCGGATTCCGGTTGCGTGCCGCGCGAGATCGTATAGTGCTCCCGAATTTTATTGCGATGCCCGATCAGCAAATAGCTGCGCGCGCCACCGAAGTTTTTATCTAATGGGTCCATACCGAGCACCGTGCCCGCTGAAATTTCGTTCTCATCCCCAAGGGTCGTCCAGCGTTTGAGGTAAACGTAGGGGTCGAGCAGACATTTCGCTCCGACGATCACATCGGATTCAATAACGCAATACTCTCCAACTCTCGTGCCGGGCCCAAGCACTGCTTCCGGATGCACGCGTGCAGTGGGTGCGACGTAAATCGAAGCATCGACCGCCATTCTCTTCTAGTATGGCTTGTCCTCCCAAAGGAAAGACATGCTACCTATGAGGCATGCATATGAAGACGGTGGCTGAACTAGCAGAGGCATGCGGAGGGATTGCGCACGGCGACACGGAGCGGGAAATATACGGTGCCAACTCGCTCGAATCAGCCGGTCCCGGCGACCTTTCGTTCGTTGCGAATGTCAAAGCGGCCGCTGCCGCGCGCCGATCGCAAGCAGGCTGCCTCATTGCCGACGAAGCATTTACGGACGTTGGTAATTGGTCACTCATTCGAGTCCAGCAGCCACGCGCCGCTTTCGCCCGTGCGCTTTCTTTGCTCTATCCCCCGCAAAAGTGGTCTGCCTTCGTCCACCCCACCGCAATTATTGCAGCCAGCGCGCAAATTGCACCTGATTGCTATATCGGCGCGTATACGGTAATCGGCGAAGGAACGCGCATTCAAAGCGGCTGTTATCTGGCGGAAGGTGTACACGTCGGCCGTCACGTCTCGCTAGGTGAACGATGCGTCCTTCATCCAAGCGTCACGATTTACGACAAAGTCGAAATTGGAGCACGCGTGATTCTTCACGCCGGTTGTGTGCTGGGATCGGACGGCTTCGGATTTACGCCCACCTCTGACGGCTATGAGAAATTCCCGCAAGTGGGCGCCGTTTCGGTCGAAGATGATGTCGAAATTGGCGCCAATAGCTGTGTGGATCGCGCTTCGCTAGGAGTGACGCGCATCGGCGCGGGCACAAAGCTGGATAATCTGGTGCACATCGCGCATAGTTGCACAATCGGCAAACACGTGGTGATTGCGGCCCAAACCGGCCTCGCAGGCGGCGTTACGGTTGGCGACCACGCGGTACTAGGAGGACAAGTCGGCGTGGCCGATAAAGCGAAGATAGCCGCAAATTCGGTGGTGGGCGCTAAGAGCGGCATCGTTAGTATGCAGAAAATTGAAGCCAGCGAACCCGTCTGGGGCATCCCCGCCAGACCCATCAGGCAACACCTGAAAGGTCTGGCCAATGTCGGAAAAATCGAAACTCTTAAAGAGCAAATCCGATCGCTCGAGAAGCGGTTGCAGCGTTTGGAAGAGTCTTAATACATGTCGAGAATAAAATTAGCCCGATTCACCATCGCGCGAATATGCTCCAGATATTTGCAGAGATGGTCGTCTGTCGATGTCATTTCGAGATAGTACGCGAGCGATTCAATTGCGCTCAAAGGCTGGCGCAGATCGTGTGCAAGCTCGTCTATTGAGACCGGGCGAGTACTCGTTTCGGGAGGGTCGTTTTGCAAGTCGTGACTTGATAGATAAATGTCTTGCACTAAGGTACCAACGCGCGGGGATTTGGGGTCGGCCACTGCCGGCTGAAAGCAGTCGAACGATCTGCCTTCAAAAAAGCTCAACGGTTCTGATTGTGCAACCGAACCGCCCGTGAGTCAATAGCCCAAGCCCTTAAATTTTTCGGCGTTCGCACCAGCCGGAGTTGTTATAGAGCTAGTACCCGCCTGTGCTATTCTCAGGACGTAAAATATCGGTATGGGCCTGTGGCGCAGTTGGGAGCGCGCTTCCATGGCATGGAAGAGGTCGACGGTTCGAACCCGTCCAGGTCCACCAGTTTCGATAACTCGGTTTTCGTTTCGTGCCGGATTTGAGTAAGTTTGCCGGACTTATCTACAATCAAACGCCCGTTGAGGGATTCTAAACCCACCGCAACCGGATCTGTTCCACGCTATGCCCCGCCCCTTTTTCGAGAATCAGGTGGGCCCGCTCCCGCGTCGGCAAAATATTTTCCTGGAGATTAATTAAATTAATTCTCCGCCAGATCTGGCGTGCCGTCGTGATCGCCTCCTCCTCGCTCAAGCTGGCATAACGATGGAAGTAGGACGACTTGTTTTTGAACACGGTCTCGCGCAGCCGGAGGAAGCGCTCCACGTACCACTGCATCACCGTCTCTTCGTCAGCGTCGAGATAAATGGAAAAATCGAAAAAGTCGGAGACAAACACGCGGGAAGCCTCGCGGGGCGACTCCGGCGATTGCAGCACGTTCAATCCCTCCAAAATGAGGATGTCCGGCTGTTCGATCAGTTGCGTTGCCTCAGGCACAATGTCATAGTGCAGGTGTGAATAAACTGGCGCGGAGACCACCGGTACGCCGGCTTTTACGTCCGCCAGAAACCGCAGCAGGCGCCGCTGATCGTAGCTTTCGGGAAAACCTTTCCGCTGCATCAGACCGCGCTCCTCAAGCGTCCGGTTAGGATGCAAAAACCCGTCGGTGGTGACGAGATCCACCTTGGCATGATCCGGCCAGCGCGCGAGGCTCGCACGCAGTACGCGCGAAAACGTACTCTTTCCAACCGCCACACTGCCTGCCAGGCCGATCACATACGTTACCTTCTGCGGCGTCGACGCGCCCAGAAACGACCGTCTCGCCTGGTAAAGATGCTGAATGGCGGCTACATGCAAGTTCAGCAGCCGCGAGAGCGGCACGAAAATATCTTCGACCTCGCGCAGTGACACTTGCTCGTTGATGCCCCGCAAATGCGTCAGATCCTGCTCGGTCAACAGCAACGGCGTATTCGCGCGCAACGCCTTCCACTCGTGTCGCGTGAAGCTGGCATAGCGGCTGATCGGCGGCACAGATTCAATTGTTGCGTTCACGTTTTGCGGTTCCTGACGGGACTTGCCGACGGAAAAAGATCATGTGCTGCCAGGGTAGCGTTTCCACGGTCTTCTCGAACTGGTAGCCTTCTGGCGTTACCTCCGCCTTCACTTCCGCGAGGCTCATCTTATGTTCGGGACGGATTGGAACTGATGGATCTTCTTTCCGAAATTCGAGCAACACCAGTTCTCCGCTGGGCTTTAAAGAATCGCGGATGCGATCGAGCATCCGCTGGGGCCGGGAAAACTCGTGATACACGTCAACCAGCAACACGCGGTCGAGCTTACCGGCTGGCAGGCGCGGATCGGACGCGCTGCCCAAAACTTCGACGATATTCGTCACATCCTGACCCTTTGCATTCGCCTTCAGCCGCTCGAGCATCCCCGGTTGAATGTCATTAGCAAACACAACGCCAGAAGGCGCGATAGCTCGCGCGATTCGAAGACTGTAAAACCCGGTCCCCGCCCCCACGTCGCCGACCATCATCCCGGGTTTAAGATGTAACTGAGCGATGGCTTCGTCCGGCTTCTCTTCTCGAGCTCGTTCTTCCCGATCCAGCCAATCCGCCCCGCTTACGCTCATGACCGGAGCGATTGTCCGCCCGGTCACCGGATGCTCCGTCTGCGCAATCGTTATTGGCGCAGCCGAGAGCCAAATGATCGCGGCCAACACTGTTTTTTTCACATTTCGATGCATAACCTGATGCGCTGCCATTCGGGATCTGAGTCAGGTTCCAAAAGGTTCGATGCTCGCTCAATGCTAAGGGTTGCCCTTTCATCCGTAGTCCTAGCTTGGGTCCTGTTTTCGGGCCCGCGCTGTAAAGCGGCGGATCAAGCGGACAAATCGCTAGCCGTCATTAATGCCGGCATCTCCTCCGCCGAGGACTCACCATTCGCTTCGAGCAACTATCATTTCCTCCCGGGCGACTATGTATACGTTACCTTCGAAATCTCGGGGTTCGCCATTCGCTCCACCAACCGCGACGAAACCAAAACTATTTCACTCGCTTTCGAGGTTACACCGCAGGACAATTCCGGCAAACCGCTGGCTGCCCCCGATTCCGGGGAAATTAAAACCGAACTGGCGCCCGAAGACAAAAACTGGGTGCCTAAGCGCCGCGCGTCCTTCCTGCTTCCATCGTTTCTGGCGGCAGGTCCCTTCCGCATCCACATCGTGGTGAAGGATGTCGCGGCCAATGCCGAAACCTCCCGTGACATTCCATTCCTCGTCGGCGGCACGCAACTGGAACCGTCGAGCAGCATTACCGTCGAGAACTTTCGCTTCCTCCGAGCACCGAACGACAATGCGCCCTTGGACGTCGCCGCTTATAGTCCGGGCGACACGGTCTATGCGCGTTTTGATATGGCCGGTTATCAGAACGGCCCGGGGTATCGCCATAGCGTCTCCTATAGCGTGCACGTTATCGCTCCGAATGGCAAGCCGTACATCGACGATTCCGACGCCGCCAACCTCGATAGCAGCAGTTTTTACCCGGCACAATTCATCCCCGGCGATCTTGCGCTCAAGACCAGCAAAGACAGCCTGCACGGATCTTACCTGCTGATTCTCACAGTGCGCGATTTGATCGGCAATCAGCAGTTCGAGTTCAAGCAGTCGTTCAGCATTGAATAATCTTCAGCAGTGCCGAACGACATAGTCATTCAAGCGAGCGATGCCTTCGGCGAACTCATCGGGCTCGGCAATCAGGCTCGCGATCGCATATGCTCCGCCGCCAGGCATGTCAAAAAAGAATCCCGGGTGCAAAAGCAGATTCTGATCGGTCAAGAGTTCTTCTATCCATCGCTCTTCTGTCTGCGTCGCAGGCAGGCGCAAAATAACGGACCAGCCGCCTTCGGTGTGCAGAACACTGACCGGGCTGTCCCTGAATGCCTCCTGCGCGTGTTGGACATTCTGCATCGTTTTTTCCTGAAGCTGCTTTCTAACCGCACCGCCGATTGAAAGCAACGACGGTGCCGCCAGCTGCACTGGAGTGCTCACCGAAAGATAGGTATCAAACAGCAGCTCCAAGCGTTCTTGGGCGGCTGCGCAATCCTCAGCGGGCCCGTTCACGACGATCCAGGCTAATTTCATCTGCGGCATACCCGCGGCCTTCGACATTCCATTGAGCGAAAAGCTTAGTACGCGATCCTCGCCGACCAGACTCCGGACCCCCCGGGTATCGTTACCGAACGGATAGCTCATAAAAACTTCGTCCGAGATGATGGGCAGCTGATAAGCCCGCGACAGTTGCACCAGCTGTTCCACCTCCTGTTTTTTTAGAAACGAACCCGTTGGATTGTTCGGGTTCACGATTATAACGGCACGCGAGCGGACCGAGAGTTGGCGGCGAAAATGGTCGAAATCAATGCTCCAGCTGCCGTCATAATGCAGTCGGTAAGGTACAATCCGGACCAGCTCGGCGTTTCCCAGATATTCGAACAACGGATATGACGGACTGGGCACGAGTACCTCGTCGCCCGCATCGCAAAGCAATTTGAACAGGAGTGAGTAGGCTTCGCTGGTACTTGCCGTGAACAAGATCCGCGAAGGATGCGCGTTAAAACCTTCTGCTTGATGAAAACCAGAGACAGCTTCGCGCGCATCTAAGAGTCCGCCCGGTTCGGGATTGTAGGTGAAGTTGTTCAGCTCTGTGAAGGCCTGCCTGATAAGGGCGTGCGGATAGTTGGCCGCGGACGTTGGATTGGAGCCCGTTAAATCGAGAATGGGCGTCCCCTGCCGCCGCATTTCGGCCACCAGCTGCGACTGCCTGTTAGGAGCAAGTAACCACGATAAGCGTTTCGAGTAGCGCTGCAACTGGCTACTCTGGCACGTTAGTCGCGTCTTCCGCAAGAGCGGATCATTCGGGACGGAAGATGCTGGCGGGATTCAAACTTCCTCGCACTGCTTGCCGTAAGATAGCTTGCGAGCAGACGGGAATCGTCCCAACGATAATGAACGGCCAAACCGGTCGCAACGCCGAAACATCGCATCCGGCGGCTCTCATCGAAGTGTTCCTCAGCAAGGGAAACATTACCAAACGCCGCCCGAGCTGCTCTTTTCGGCATCTCTCGCTCAAGGCTTCGCGCCACAGCCGGTCTGCCTCAATCGTCTGATGCGCTTGAATTTCCATCGAAAAATCATGCTAGTTCCGTGTTTCGACCGCATAGGTTGACACTCGACAGGAGTGTCGTGCGATTCGGGTTAGATGTCAATCAGGAATTACAGGGCGCATCACCTGCCCGGGATGATGCGCCCACGGGGCGTTGCACGACAGCGCAACTCCCACCCACCTTCGCCAGCATTTGCTCTCCGAAACGGCAAACGCCCATTCGCCGTATCGTGGAACGCGCCCACACGCGCGAGCAAATTAGCTTAGCGAACGTGGAAGCTCAAATTGTTGGTCTTGGCGGCTGGATTCGTGGTTGCCGCGAACATGGTCCGCTCAACACAGGAGCCCCCATCGAGCACCAGGGCCGACTCCAGGACCTCCGCCTCAAACTTTTCCACTTGATCACTGCTTAATACCGGTTTTAAATTGGCGAGTAGCTGCTGAGCCGACATCGCGCCGAGCGCAGCGCCCGTGACTACGCCGGGCGGCGGACTGTACTTAGAGGAACTCAGAATCGAAAGTATTCCCGTCACGGAGTTCAACGCCAGCGCCAGCATCGTGCCTGTGCTGCGGTTCTGATTCCGCAGAATGGCCGCCAGCATAATCTGCTTTCCTATCGGCTGCAAGCCCGTGTTCGATTGAGCAAGCGCTTGATAAATCTCGCTGCTGACCAGTGACTGCTTCGAACCACTGATATTGCAGACGTTCAGGTCGTACGCGCTGATGCCTTTGGGCAATTTCCCGTAATTCTGCTGCACCAAATCTGCCGGAATGGCAGTCCCCGTGATCGCAAAAGTATTTTGCGCGGCTCCCATCCCGCAAACCGCCATCAAGCTAAACCAGATCCAAATAAAGCGCCGCATCGCTTCTCCCTGATTAAGAGATAGCTTTGCGAATTACGCCAAGCCCGTCCTGCAGACCGGAACTAACTGATTCTTATGGAAGTAAATTTTTATAGCAAACGCGTGACGAGAGAGGAGGTCCGTGCGGGCGTCATTAGGGATGAAAGAAAAAAACCGGGGGAAACGGATGTTAGAGGAAGCCCCCCAGCGAATCCGAGACTGAACTACGTTTGGAGCTGGCAAAGCCCGATTGTGAGCGTAGCCAGGACGCGTTGCTCGTGATCGGCCGGTTTGTTCGGAATGCGCGGCGGATGGAGAGACGGCCACGGGCGGGTTCTTTCAAAAAAGAATGCCCGGCAGGCAAACCGCATTGACGGGCCTTAACGGATAAAACTTGTTTAATCAGCAAGAAGAGAAGTCTGGAGAGCTTGTGAGCGCCTTTCAACCATATACTGGTAATACTAAAAAACAGATGTCTCGCAAAATGATTCGACGAGTGTGGAGTCCTGTGTCTTCGGGAACCGCCTTTGTGACGGTCGCTCTGGCCGCGTGGGCCATTTCGACTCCGGTGAACGATTGGACGATCACCGGGCCTTTCGGGGGGACGGCGCGCAGTGTGGCAGTTGACCCGCAACATCCCGAAGTGGTGCTGGCCGGAGGGATGAATTCCCTGCTCTTCCGCAGTCATGATGCGGGGCAGAACTGGGACATGCTGTATTTCCCGAAACGGAACTTGAGCGAGGTCACCTCTATCCTGGTCGATCCCACAGATTCGAACCATTATTTTGCGGGCATGATTTCAGCCGATGGTGGCGGGCTCTTTGAAAGCCACGACGAAGGTCATAGCTGGGAAGTGGTCAAAGCCCTCAGCCGGTTTGGTGTGCGTGCGATCGCAGCCGCTCCGAGTAAGCCCGCCGAACTGGTTGCGGGCACCTTCCAGGGCGTTTGGCTCACCGAGAATTCCGGTAAAGACTGGAAGCGCATCTCCGATAGAGATAATCTCGAAATGCAAGGCGTTACGGTGGTGGCGGTGGATAGTAAAGATCCGGACACGATCTATGCCGGGACCAGTCACTTGCCGTGGAAGACGACCGATCGTGGCAAGACCTGGGAATCGATTCACACCGGCATGATCGACGACTCCGACGTCTTCTCGATTTTTGTCGATCCCAATAATCCGGCTTCAATCCTGGCGAGCGCCTGCAGCGGTATCTATTCGAGCGATTCCAAAGGCGAGCAGTGGAAGAAGCTAATGGGCATACCGAATACTTCGCGGCGCACTCATGTGGTACGTGAAGACCCGGCCAATCCAGATGTAATTTACGCCGGCACTACGACCGGGCTGTTTAAGTCCACTAATCGGGGGGCGGTCTGGAAGAGCATGAGCGACACGCAGGCCAACTCGATTGCTTTTGACCCAACACATCCCGGGACAATGTACATGGCGCTCGAGTATGAGGGTATCGGTAAGAGCGAGGATGGAGCGCAGACGATCCATCTCATGAATCATGGTTTTGTGGACCGTTCGATTTCTTCGGTGACTGCTTCGGGCGACAAGCTTTTCGCAATAGAAACGCAGGAAGGCGAGACCAGCGGTATTTTCGCGAGCACGGATCACGGGGCGAGTTGGACGCGCTCGCAGGATGAGCGCGGTTTAGGCGGGGTACATCTGAAAGCTATCACCGGGTTGCCGAGCCAGACCAACGTACTGCTGGCGGCGAGCCCGCATCACCTGTATAAGACCACCGACGGCCTACTTTGGAAGCCGCTGCTGGTGAAGGTCATAGAACCTCCGCCGCCCGCGAAGCCCGCAGCAGCGCCGGCCACGACGCGGCGCGGCACGGCTACGCACCGAACGACGAGCGTCCGGTCCCGGCGCCCGGTGAAGCCAATGGTCAAAATTCGCCAGGTGAACCTCTCCGAGATCAGCGGCCTCTACGCCACGAAAGGGCCGTCCGGTGACATCGTATATGCGGCAACCGATTTGGGCTTGCTCAAGAGTACGGATGGAGGCGAACGCTGGACCATCTCAACGATTTCTGGAGCACCTGCTATTTATGCGCTCTACTCCTCGCCCGACGGCAACGGTCACCTGATTGCTCGCGCGGCTGGCGCGTTGTTCGTCTCAAAAGATTTTGGCGAACATTGGGACGATCTGCACTTCCCGACTGCGGTCTCCGACATCAACGAAGTTGCCATCGCCCCGGGCACGAGCAGTGCGCTGCTGGCAGCGACCAGGGTGGGTCTGTACTCCTCGAAAGATGAGGGCGCCACCTGGTTCGCCGGTGTCGGCGGTATCCCGGCTTCGACGGTGACTTCGGTTCTTTTCACAAATGCCAACGGCAATGCCTGGGCGGTTGAATACGGCCGGCTGTATCACACGGAGGATGGCGGTACCTGGAAAGAGGTGCCCACGTCCATTCCCTCGCTGCAGATTCGGCAACTCTGGCAGCCGGATGTAGCCTCCGGCCGGCTCTACGGAATCACTTCCGATCTCGGAATTCTCTTTCGCGATAGTACTAATATTCGCTAAGATCAGTTGTTAGTATCGCTTAGAAACTGATGGGGAGGGAAATGGATGGGGGCTTGGCCCCGGCTTAGGCCGGTGTGGTGCACTCAAACGATGGTTCTGGCCCTCTGTGCGGCTGCTTCGGCCCACCCGGGTCAGACGAGCCAACCAGCGGCCGGTGGCGCCCCGCAATCCATGGCTGACACTTACCCCGACATCATCGAACTCGATCCGTTCGGCGGCGTTAGCATATTCGGTCAAATCCACTCCGGCCTGGGCGAAAAGCTGGTGACTGGCGGTGACGTTGGCGGACGGGCGGCCTGGAATTTCTCGCGTCATCTGGGGCTCGAGCTTTCGTATAGCTTCCTGGTAAACAACGTACGTCTGGTCACCCCTATCGCTCCGGGGTTGCCCAGCTATGGCTTCGGCGAGCAGATTCACTATCCCGCGCTGAACGCCGTTTATAACATCAAGTCTCGCGGATCGAGGTTTCAGCCTTACGTCACAGTGGGGGTGGGCGCGGCGCAATTCACTCCGACTGGCAGGGCCGAGGCGTATGCGCGCGAGCCGGCGGTGAACGCCATCTACAACTCGGCAGGCCTTAACGACAATCTGCAGGTAGCCATGAATTACGGAGGCGGCGTCAAATTCCATCTCAGCGAGCATCTCGGTTTCCGCTTCGATGTGCGTGGCATGTGGTCGCGTAATCCGACCTTTGGGCTGCCGAACGCGCCAATGGGCGGCATTTACATCCCGTCGAAGAAAAGCTTGAACGGCGTGCAGGTGACAGTGGGCCTCGTCTGGTTCCTGAAGAAGCCTTACGCGCCGCCGCCGCCCGCGCCACCTGCGCCGCCCGCTCCGCTGAATGTGGGTGAGATCACCGGATCGGGCACGCTGTTGTGCCAGGGGAAGGCGGTTGCGTTACATTCGACAGCCAGTGACCCGGCCGGTCATGCGCTGACTTACACGTGGAAGCTTAACGGCAACCCGCAAGGCTCGAATAGCCCGGACTTCTCGTTCACGCCGAACAATGCGGGTGACTTCCGGATCGAGGTAACGATCACCGATTCGACCAATCCGGCGCGGACGGTAACTGCAGGCCCGCTCACATTGACTGTCAAGGAATATGCGAAGCCCGAGATCTCGACCGTGGCGGCGAGTCCCACGACATTGAGTTGCGCCGCCGAGGCCAACGGGACTCACACGGCGAATCTGAGTGCGACGGCAACGGGTTCGGCCTGCGGCGGCAATCTCACTTACAAATGGACCGTCAGCGAAGGCAGCGTGGCCAACGATACGAGCGCTAACGCCACTTTCGATTCATCGTCGTTAAATTTCGAAGGCGCCGCCGGGCAGACCAAGACCGTAACGGCAACTCTCACCGTCACCGATGAAACTCAGCAGACCGCCTCGCAATCGTCGACCATCACCGTCAATTGCCCGCCACAATTCAAGCGGCTAGCCGACGTGATCTTTGGCAAAGGCAAGGCGCGCGTAAATAACTGTGGAAAACGCATCCTGATCGATCAGGCTGCCTCGCAGGCCGGCACCACTTACGATGTGGTGTTGGTCGGACATCGAACCGCCGATGAATCCCGGCCGGCCGGTCGAAGGCGTAGACGCGCCGCAGAAGCCCGCTCGCTCGATGAGCAGCGCGCGCTGAATGCGGCGGCTGTGCTCACCGGCGGAAGCGGCACCTGTGGAAATTTTGATCCGGCTCAGGTGAAGATCGATTGGGTTGGCACCGACTCAACTTCGAGCCCTGATCCTGGATTATGTGGAACTTCGAACCGGCCGCCCACAACCAAGGAGCGGCGCGGTTCGCAAGTCTCGGAAGCTGACAAGGATCGACGTGTGGAGGTTTACCTCGTACCGAGAAACAGCCACGCGATGCCTCCGGCTGTGAAAAACCCAAGGCAACTCCCCGAGGCTGCTATGAAAGCTGTGGGATGTCCGAGGTAAAGCGCAACTTTGTTCACGAAAGAGACGCTAAAGTGCTCTGTTCGCGGGATTAATTTCAATTAACTGATGAAACTGAAGCAGGTTTGTGAGAACCTATTTTACTGACATCATTTTCTGGTGGTGGGATACACTCTCGTTTTGGAGGAGCAGGATGAAGACTCGGCTCGGAATTAAGCCGATTAGCTCGGGGATCCTGTGTGTGGCGATGTGCTTCGGCACGATGGCTTATGCGCAGGATGCAAGTACTCAGGGGCAAACTAACACAACAACTACGAATTCAACTAAAACTGCGAAGTCTGCCAGCAGCGGATTAGATCAATATCCGGATTTAGTTGAGATCGATCCTTTCGGTGGCATTACGACTTCAGGTCAGGTCATGCGCGGTTTAACAACCAAGCTGGTCGATGGCTGGGTCGGCGGCCTTCGCCTTACTTATAATCCGTCTGCGTACCTCGGCATCGAACTTTGGGCCGACATGGCGCAGGCCAACGTGGAATTCCGGCAGTCGAGCGGTTTGAATCCAGCGACGGGTACTCCGCTGCCGGCGTATGGGTTTTCCGCTTACAACTATTACTTCGGCTTAAATCCAATCTTGAATCTGCGGCCGCGCGGTTCAAAGATCCAGCCGTACTTGACGGTGGGCGTGAACGGGATTCAATTTACTCCGACGGACCATGCCAAGAATTTGGCGCGGCAACCCACAAACGAGCTGCTCTACAACTCGGGCACGTTGAACGACAATTTGCAGGTGGGCTTGAACTACGGCGGCGGTGTGAAGATGCATCTCACCGACCACGTCGGCCTGCGTTTGGATGCGCGCGGATTCTGGTCGCGTAATCCAACCTACGGGTTGCCGAACTTTCCGAATGGCGGAATCTACATTCCGGCGCACGACAAGATCAACACATTTCAGGGAACGCTGGGTTTAGTCTGGTACGCCGGAACGACCAAGTGCCCGGAGATGCCTGCGCCTCCGCCGCCGCCGGCTCCTCTGCCGACCCCGACGATTTCGGGCGCGGAAGGAACGATCTGCCCCAACAAGCCGGTGAATTTGCACGCGACCTTGGCGGGTGTAGACGCGGCACGCAAGCTCAAATACGCTTGGACCGTGAATGGCCAGGCGCAGGGTAGCGACAGTCCGGACTTCAGCTTTACTCCGACCGGAACCGGCACCTCGAATATTCAGGTGACCGTGACGGATACGACTCCGCCGCCTCCGCCGATGGAGAAGCCGAAGAAGTTCCCGCAACGCTGCTGGAATCCGCCGGCTCCGCCACCGCCGGTCGCACCTGTGAATGGTACGGCTACGGTTACGGTGAGCGCCGCGGCTCCAACCATCAGCAGCGTCTCGGCTGATCAACCCACGCTGAGCTGCGCCGCGGATACCAACGGACAGCACACCGCCAAGCTGACCGCGGCTGCAACAGCTTCGGCTTGCGGCGGCAATCTGACCTACAAATGGACCGTGAGCGAAGGCAGCGTCACGGGCGATACCAGCGCCAACGCTACGTTCGATTCCTCCAGCCTCAATTTTGAGGGTGGCGCTCAGGGTCAGACCAAGACTGTTACAGCAACTGTGACCGTGACCGACGAACAAGGTCAGACGGCCTCACAATCAACCACCATCACGGTCAACTGCCCACCGCAGTTCGTCCGGCTCGATGATGTGATCTTCGCTAAGAACAACGCTCGCGTAAACAACTGCGGCAAGCGCGTCCTGATCGATGACGCTGCGCCGAAGGTGGCCGGCGGCGATTACGACATCGTGCTCGTGGGTCATCGCGATACGGACGAACGTGAAAAGGCTGCGCCGGCCGCTCGTGGCCGCCGTGGACGGAGAGCTGCTGCTAACGATCTCGACGAGCAGCGCGTGCTGAACGCGGCTGCTGTCCTGAGCGGCGGCACTGGCACCTGCGCCAAGGTCGATCCTTCCCGCATCAAGGTGGATTGGGTCGCCACGGATCAGACCTCCGAAACGCGTCCAGGCGCTTGCGGAACCTCGAACACCAAGGAACGCAAGGGATCCCAGACGACGGAAGCCGACAAGAATCGTCGCGTCGAAGTCTACCTGGTACCGCACAGCAGCACGACCATGCCGCCGGCGGTAAAGAATCCGAAGCCGCTGCCTGAAGATCAGGTGAAGGCTCTCGGTTGCCCGAAATAAAACGGCGAAGCAGTAA
>DATAYL010000577.1:0-4463 GCA_036272575.1 Bryobacteraceae bacterium
GGAGCCGAGGATCTCCAGATATTCCGCGATCGAGCGCTGCAGTTCCGCCAATCTCTCGAGGATCTTCTCGCGCTCCATGCCGGTTAGTCGTTGGAGCTGTAATTCGATAATGCGCTGCGCCTGGCGTTCGGAGAACTCGAAAGTTGTAATTAAGCCGCCGCGCGCCTCGGCAGGAGTCTTCGACGCTCGAATTAGCGTAATCACCGCGTCCAGATTGTCGAGCGCTTTCTGGAATCCCAGATAAATATGCTCTTCGTCCCGCGCCTTGCGGAGCAGGTAGTCGGTGCGGCGGCGAACCACATCGACGCGATGCTCGATGAAACGCTTGATGAGGTCGATAAGGCCGAGCTCGCGCGGCTGTCCATTGACAATCGACAGCATGATGGCGCCGAAATTCACCTGCATTTGCGTTTGCTTGTACAGGTTGTTCAGGATAACTTCGGCCTGCTCGCCGCGTTTAAGTTCAAATACGATCCGCATGCCGTCACGGTCGCTCTCGTCGCGCGCGTCGGAAATGCCTTCGAGCTTTTTATCCGATACAAGTGCAGCAACGTGTTCCAGCAAGCGTGCCTTATTCACCTGGAACGGAATTTCGGTGACGATGATCGCCTCGCGATCTTTGCCATTCTTTTCTATCGCTGCCTTAGCACGCAACTTGATACTTCCGCGGCCCTTGGTGAAATAGTCGTAAATACCCTGCCGTCCGAGAATGAATCCGCCCGTCGGAAAATCCGGACCGGGCACCATCTCGAGGACCTTGGCGAAAGGCGTATGCGGGTCCCGAATCAACGCGATCGTCGCATTGATGATTTCAGTTAAATTGTGGGGCGGGATGTTTGTCGCCATTCCCACCGCAATACCGGAAGAGCCGTTGATCAGCAGATTGGGAACGCGTGTCGGCAGGACCTCCGGTTCGTGCTCGCTGTCGTCATAGTTGGGCCGGAAATCGACGGTCTCTTTGTCGATGTCCTCCAGCAGCATGCCGGCGATTTTGGAAAGGCGTGCCTCGGTGTACCGCATGGCCGCTGGCGGGTCACCGTCGACCGATCCGAAATTTCCCTGTCCATCAATCAATGGGTATCGCAGCGAGAAGCTCTGCGCCATGCGAACCAGCGAATCGTAGACGGGAGCGTCGCCGTGCGGATGGTACTTACCGAGTACTTCGCCAACGATCTTGGCGCACTTACGCGTAGGGCGGTTGAAGTGCAGCCCCATCTCGTGTAGCCCAAAGAGAATGCGGCGATGCACCGGCTTCAGACCGTCACGTACATCGGGCAAAGCGCGGCCAATGATTACGCTCATCGCGTAATCCAGGTACGAGCGCTTCATCTCGTCTTCGATATTGATCGGAATCAGACTCTTTGAATCACCCGGCGGCGGAAACAAAGTACCGTCGTTGGGTGGATCTTGGTCAGCCAAATGGAACTCCTAAACCAGCGTGCACTTTCCGACGCAAGCGATTGATGCGCGGGAAGTTAGCTTATGATTTCGTGATAACTCTATTTTAGCAGTTTTGTAAATCTCAGGAGATGCCCGCAGGCCGCCGGCAGGTTGCAAATCTGTGAAATACCTCTAAGCTAAACTATGTAGCAAATCGAAATTGATTTTTTACAGAGCTCCGTCTGCTCTCTTACTAACTCTTACTTTGCCCTGGAGGTTCTCGTGATCAGACGTAGTCTTGCTTTCGTTTTCCTGGCCTTGTTGTTTTCAACCTGGACCATTTGCCAGAGCTTTCGTGGCGGGGTCTCCGGAACGGTAGTGGACCAGAGCGGCGCCAATATGGCGAACGCTGATGTGAAGCTTGTTGGCACTGATACGGGACTGACCCGCACGGCGCAGACCTCCGCCTCCGGCGAATTTAGTTTCCAGGATTTGCCTCTCGGCAACTATTCGGTGACCGTCACTGAGGCTGGCTTCGAAACCCAGGAGATCAAGAACATCAACGTAGAGGCGGGCAAGATTTTCAATTTACGCGCCACGCTGGCCGTCTCTGCGCAAGCCACCAAAGTCGAGGTGTCCGCTGAGAGCGTTGCCATAGAGACCTCCTCTTCGGCCGTAACCAGCGTCATTCCGACTAAGACCATCCTGGACGTTCCGCTCAATGGCCGCGACTTCACCCAACTGCTCAAACTGAATCCAGGTGTTACCGCATCGGGTTCCGTGAATGGCAATCGGACAAACGCCATCAACTGGCAAATAGACGGCGCCGACAACAACGACCAGTGGCACAACTCGGCTGCCGTCAATCAGGGCGGCGTCTCTGGAATCGCCGGCACGATTCTTCCGATTGATGCCATTGATGAATTCTCGTTGCAAACCGACAACAACGCCGAACAGGGCCGAAACAGCGGGGGTACGCTCAACCTGGTGATTAAGTCGGGCACCAACGATTTCCACGGTTCGCTTTACTACTTTAATCGCAACGAATTCCTGGCCGCGCGCAACTGGTTTACTCCTCCCGGCAGTCCAGTACAGAAGCTGAGGAACAACCAGGAGGGCGGCTCGCTTGGCGGACCAATCTGGCGCAATCACACGTTTTTCTTTCTCACTTATGAGCAGCAGAGTTTTCTGGCGGGTAACACGGCGCAGGGAACAACGCCCAGCGCCGCGTGGGTAACAGCCGGAGAGCAGGTGCTCGCCAAAAACGGTGTGCCGGTCAACCCGGTATCGCTGAATCTTCTCAATACCCTTTGGCCCGCCAATTCACTGACCGGCCCGGCAACGCAGAATAACTATTTCGCCACGGCTAACAACATTTCGAACAGTTACAACGGGATCGTCAAAGTCGACCACATCTTCAACGAGCGGAATAATATTGCTTTCCGCTATTTCGGTGGCACAGGTTCCCAGACAGAGGCCGTCGGGTCTTCGATTCCGTATTACTATCAGGTCGCGCCGAGTCGGATGCACAATTTTTCGCTCGTCTACAACGAGGTACTCTCGCCTCATTTTGTGGCGCAGACTGTGGCCGGCGTGAATTACTTCAAACAGGTTTTCAATGACGCCAACACGGGGTTCAATATTCCGGCACTCGGCTTGAATACGGGAGTAACGAACCCGAGTCTCTACGGAGCCCCGGATATTTTGATTACCGGCTTCGATGAGCTGGGACTGACTCCGCCCCTGGGACGCATAGACACCACCGGCCACCTGGACGAGACGTTCACTTACACCGCCGGTAACCATCAGTTTCGCTTCGGCGGAGAGTACCGGCGAGCACGCCTCGATGTTTTTTACGACCGTAATAAGCGAGGCCACTTCACCTTCGATGGTTCGCAGGGACCGTTGGCGGCCACCAATCCCGGTGATTCGTGGGGAACCGGCAATCCGTCGCTGAATTCCCTGGCAGATTTTCTGGCCGGCCGCGTGCCCACCAATAAAGCGACCATCACCTATGGTGATCTGCAGCGAAATTACTATCTCAATGGTGCCAGCGCCTTTTTCCAGGACAGCTGGAAAGCGCGTCCAAACCTGACCTTGAATTACGGCATCAACTGGACGTTCCAAAGTCCGATCTCGGATCCCACCGACCGCATTTCGACCTTTATACCGGCTGATGGAGGAATCACGTACGTGAACCAGATTGGTACGCTCTGGCCGCGCGACTGGAAGAACTTCGCCCCCCGTTTCGGATTTGCCTACACGCCCAAATTCTCGAGTAAATTAGTCCTGCGCGGCGGTTATGGCATTTACTACCAGGTGCCGAACGTAAATTACTTTGGCGATAACGTGCCTCCAAATGGCGGCGCCACGGGCATTCTGGCAAACCCGACCGGGAGTTCGCCGGTCTACACGCTGGCTAACCAATCGCCTTTAACTATTGCCAGCGGCGTCCCCATTTTCGGCAGCTCCACCGTTCCCACAGGACCTTTCGGAGCGTTCTCCGTGAGCCAACACTTCATCACTGGATATAGCCAAAACACGAACGTAAACCTGCAATACCAGGTAAATCAGAGCTCCGTATTCGAGTTAGGCTATATCGGTTCGCTTAGCCGGCACTTGCCCGTTACGCTCGATATTAACCAGATTCCGCTCGGAGCAGGAAGTAATACAGCACGCCCCTACTATGCCCAATTCCCGTATCTCGCCACAATCAACGAAGTGCAATCGGTGGGGAACGGATATTACAACGGGCTGATCGCTTCGCTGCGCACGAACGGATGGCATGGATTCAGTACCAAGCTGAACTATACCTATGGCCACGCGCGTGACGATCTTTCGGCCACCCGCAATGCGATCCCTCAAAACAGCGATAACTTACGGGCCGACTGGGGCAACTCCGATTTCGACATACGACATTCCTTTGCCGGTTTCATCAGCTATCAGCCGCCCTCCCCATCGCGTTTCAAGATGCTGCTCGGCGGCTGGCAATTCAACACGCTGCTGACTTTCTATAGCGGCGTTCCGTTCACCGTGTTTTCGGGTACGGATTCAAGCTTAACGGAAGAAAATAACGATCGCGC
>DATAYL010000578.1:0-5915 GCA_036272575.1 Bryobacteraceae bacterium
TCCGTCTTGGATCGAGGGGGAGGCCGGGCATTGACCCTAAATCAAATGCCCGGCGGATTTCTCAATCAGCGGGTTCCTCGCCTAACTCGGCATCGGCGGCTTCGGGACTGGGCTGCTTATCGGAGCGGTCGAGAGCCAAAACCGAGACGGCGCAGATCTCCGCCACGCGCACGCTGCGATCGGACTCCGCAGGAGTAAATTCCCGGTAGCGCAGTTCGCCTTCGACCTCGACGTAGGCACCTTTCTGCAAAGCGCCAGCCCAAGCGCCGAGCTTGTTCCGGCTGATCACGCGATGCCCGTATGGTCAAAGAACTCAAACGCGTTACATTGGTCGTTCCGTAAGTTCGTCGCGGCGGCGTAACAATGTTACTTCAGTTCGGCCAAGCTATTGATTCCATTGTCAGACGACATTTGCGAGATGGACAATCCCCATCTGGATGGATTCTCATCTTTCACCTGCGTTCTACAAGCGTTTGACTGCTATCGCGAAAACCTGCAAAGCTCCTCGCCACCGGATCATTCAAGAGGGCATCGAACTGTTCCTCCAGCGTTACCAGGAAGACCAGTGGCTTATCGGTAAGGTGACGAAAGACAAAACGAGTGCTAAACAAGTCCGACAGCTTCTGGGAAAAATCTCGAAAACCTATTGGGAGACGCTGAGCGAAGAAGAAAAGCGAGAGCGCGGCAGAAAGGCCGCCGCTGCACGTTAGGGCAAAAAGGAACCCGGCTCCGGGAGCTAGTTGCCGGCGTCTGCTGAGTAGAGCATCTTCGTAGCGAACGAGTCCGCGCGATAGTCGTAACCCCCCACTTCGAGCATTCGCTGAAATAGCGTCTGCCTTCGCCTCTTCTGATCTGGACAACGTATCTGATGACGTCAGCGGTCTCGGCGCGGATCGCAGAATGATCAAGGTTCTTATCGGCGCGGAGAGCCATTGCAGCTAGCCGGTTCAAGGCAAGCCGTCCGGTATTGGCGTGAAGGGTGGTCATTGTGCCGCTATGTCCTGTGTTCATGGCTTGAAGCAAGTCGTAAGCAGTTGCACCACGAACTTCACCCACAATGACGCGATCGGGTCGGAGCCGGAGCGTGCGTAACCTGCATAGAACCTCTCTTGAATGTCGGACGGCAGATCGACCGCAATACAAGATTGCTCCCGGCGCAGTAGCTCTACTGCTTCGGCAGGTTCTCTCTCCGTCGCCCCGGACCAGCCAATCCACACGCCTCTCGTACGCTTCAGAAGGGGATCCATGGCTGTCGCAAGGCCACCGGCACTGCGTCTCGTTTTCCACTCGTTGCCTTCGCGAATTAACGTGATCGGAAGGCGATTTGAAACTACAATCAAACGTGAGCTATCGGCCATTTCAAGTGACGATGAACGCGATCGCATATCGAAAGATGTGCACGATCGACTTCTTTGCCTGCATCATTCTTACCATTAGCGGCGTGTGCCGGCGAGTCGCAGCCAACGATAGCCATACGGTTGAAGTGGAACGCGTCTGATGGTCGGGATCATTGCAGGGTATTCTTTGTCCGACAGCACGTCCGTCAGCTCCTTGGGAGCCTCACCTTCGAGCTCGATACCCACTTCGCACGGCTCATTGCTGAGGTTATGAAGGGCGAGAACTGAATTTCCACGCCAGTCGCATCGATGGGCCATGACATGGCTGTTATCTGCCGGTATCAAACTGAACTCACCCCACGCAAATTCGGGCGCTGCCCGTCTGGCTCCGAGGATGTGCCGAACCCTATTCAAGAGGCTACTGGGATCGCGGCTCTGTTCGGTAACGTTCACATGCTCATAACCGTACTCGCCATTCTTTACGGCAGGACGGATCAGCTTGTAATGAGGAGCTTGCGAGAACCCCCCGTTTATTTCGGCGGACCACTGCATGGGCGTTCTGACCGCAGTTCTTTCCGGAAGATTCAAATCCTCTCCCATTCCGATTTCCTCACCGTTGAAAATGACCGGGCTACCCGGAATACTAAACAGGAGCGCATATGCCAGCTCAATCCTCCGCCGGTCATTATTAAGCATCGGCGCCAGCCGGCGTCGGATTCCCCGTGCATAGAGCCGCATATTCTCCTGCGGCGCAAATGCCCGGAAGACTTCCTCCCTTTCTGACGCACTCAATCGTCCCAGGTCTAGCTCATCATGATTGCGTAGGAACGTGGCCCATTGTGAGGGTGGCGGGATATGAGGGAGTGTCTCGAGAATACACCTGAGCGGTTCCGCATCTTGCCTCGCTAGCGCGAGAAATGTGTATTGATTTATGAGAAAAGCAAACAGCATGTGCATGCGGTCGCCGTCGCCGAAGTACTTCATAAACTCTTCTGTTGATACATTCGCCTCCGGCAACAGGATTGTGCCGCCTCGCCGCCAGGAAAGAACATCTCTGAGACCGCGCAGATAGCGATACGGATCGTGAGTTCCAGCAGGATGTGTGCCTTTCAGCTCAATCAAGAACGGCGCCGCATCCAGACGGAAGCCGGAGATGCCCAATTCAAGCCAGAAGCCCATTATGCTCTCGATTTCCTCCTGAACCTCAGGGTTGGCGAACTTCAGGTCTGGCTGGTGGTCGTAAAAGCGATGGAAATAAAAACTCTCGGCAACCTCGTCGTAGCTCCACGTCGATTCCTGGTAGCCCGGAAATATCACGCCTTCTGATGCGTTGGAGGGCGGCTGGTCTGCCCAAATGTAGTAGTTGCGATTGTGGTTCTCGTAAACCTCGAAATGCCTGATAAATTGAGGATTGTCATTCTTCCGTCCACGCCCGTGCGTGCCTACACTTTCGGCGCTATTAGCGACTGTTGCGGCATCATTCCGAAGCCGCGCGGCGTTACAGCTTGAGATCTTTGCCCTCCGCCACCAACTCGGGGTTTTTCAAAGGTCTGTGAAGCGGCCGAAGCTGAAAACTGCTGATCGACTCCTGTGGGTCTGGATCTCGACAGTCTGGAGCGAATGGCGCTCCAGTGTCTTCATCGTGAAAGCAGCGACAGTGATTGCCTGGCACCGCAAGGGCTTCCGTCTGTTCTGGACTTGGAAGATTCGGCACGGCAAGCCGGGGAGGCCGGGCGTTGCTCCTGAGATTCGCGAATTGATCCGGACCATGAGTCGTGAAAACCCGATATGGGGAGCTCCGCGTATCCACGGCGAGCTCTTAAAGCTCGGAATCGACATCGGAGAAACCAGCGTCAGCAAATACATGATCCGCCGGAGAAGACCGCCCTCGCAAACCTGGAAGACCTTTCTGGAGAACCATGTGAAGCGTATGGTCTCCGTCGATTTCTTTACGGTGCCGACCATCCGATTTCAGATCCTGTATGTGTTTCTGATGTTGGCGCACGACCGCCGGAGGATTCTCCACTTCGCCGTGACCGCTCATCCCACAGCAGAATGGAGTATCCAGCAACTTCGGGAGGCTTTTCCATGGGACACCGCGCCCCGGTATCTGCTACGGGATCGCGATCGGATCTTTGGGCAGGACTTCGTTCATCAAGTGAAGGTCATGGGGATCCAAGAGGTGCTGTCCGCGCCGCGTTCGCCGTGGCAACGTGCTTATGTCGAACGGGTCATCGGAACCATTCGCCGCGAGTGCTTGGACCACGTCATCGTGTTCAACGAACGAAGCCTTTACCAGCGCCTGCGAGATTTCCTCGATTACTATCATCGAGCCCGGACACACTTGGGATTGCAGAAGGACACGCCAAAGTCTCGGCCCATCCAGTCTGCCGAAGCCGGGCCTGTCATTTCGATTCCGGAGGTCGGCGGACTGCATCATCGTTACGAGCGGCGCGCGGCCTAACTCTCCTCTCACTTCGAGTCTTCGCCTTTAGCCCATAGCAATTGGGCACTTCCGTTGGGGGAGGCGGTGTCCGACAAACGTTCTGATCCCAAAAGAAGTCCGCCCGAAGAACGTTGAGCCCTCGACGGCATGCGCGTGAAGTCAAGATCACTCTCTCCAAGTGAACGTCCGCTGAGTCCGCCTACACTACTCGCAAATTGAATTTCCGAGAACGACAATCGGCGGGAGTCTCCCCGGCCGCAAGCAGCTCAACATGCCAAAGGCGCTCGCCGGTCTTCGCGTTAACGGCATAGACACTGTCATGCTCAGTCACGACGAAAAGCACCTTCCTAATGGAATGGCCCGGGATTTCAACCCGACTCGCATACAGGGGTTCTGTATCTATCTTGCCGTCAACAGGGATTGTGAACAGTTTGCCGAAGTTCTTCGGATTGACGTTCCCGGGCATCGTTGAGATCCCGGCCGGTACGTACATTGTTGTTATGCCACGTCAGCACGTCACTCGAGAAGACCGCAAGACACAGGAACAGCGAGAGCAGCGCAGATACTGAGGTTCTGATTATCGTCAGGCGTTTAACTAACTTTCAAGATCGGCAGCCGTTGGAGGCACAAGATGGGCTTCAATTTCCGGCGCATCCTTCATCCGCGCAACCTGATAATTGTGGAAATTGCTCTGTTGAACAGCGCCGTCCTTGATCCTGATTTCGCCATGTAAAACGGGAGTCAGAGCATGATTGATCGCGCCTTCGATCTGAGCGCGAACGTTATCGGGATTAACCGCCAGCCCGCAGTGCACAGCGCTCGCCACGCGTAGGACATGAATGGTCTCGTTGACGACAGATACTTCCCCGACGTGCGCGACGGCCGTTTTGCCGAACATGCAGCAAGCCAGCCCGCGCCCTTGTCCCTTTGGTAGCGGGTTACTCCAGTCGGACTTTTGCTCCACCAATTGCAGAACGTTGCGAAGCTTTTGGGCCTCGCCGTTTTTGTCCGTGCGTAATCGCTCCAGGCGTTAATGCAGCGGGTCCTTGCCGGCCGCATGCGGCACTGGCTCATGCATCAGTCGGAGTAACTGGAGCTTAATGGCTATCAGTTTCGCTCGCATCCGCTTTGCCGAAGTATGCCGCCAGACCACAAAGCGGGCTGTCGAGTTCGTGCCACAAAAGTGTGTGAACCCGAGGAACGTGAATGTTGCCGGTTTCCCCTCGCCTCGTTTCCGCCGATCAGACGCCGCAAAGCGCCCGAACTCGATCAACCGTGTCTTCTCAGGTTGAATCTCCAACCCGAACTTCGCTAGCCGCTCCTGAAAATCCTTCAAGAACCGCTCAGAATCTGCCCGATGCTGGAATCCGGCGACGAGATTGTCAGGGTAGCGCTCGCCTGTTCGGCAGCACATTTGTCGAAATCCCGGACTGCTTTCCTCCCGCTGCACCGTTACCGGAGATTCCTCTTACCTAGCGGTCTCAGTCGGCCAGGGTGCCGCCAGCGAAAGGGTCATGGCCGCGCTCGCCGCCCTACAGGCTCACCCGCCCGGCTAGCTCTGCATGCGCTCGATGTAAACCTTGCGCTCGGCAATCTGGTCGATCTTGTCGCTGCCCAATCCAACAAGCAACAAACCGCGTACCTAAGCCTTGCGCTGTGCTATGCGGCCCAGTGGCCGTGAAAGAGCGGCCCACAGCGGAATTGAAGTTATTCCTCCAGCATTTCACTTTTACAAGCTCTTCACAATTTGGCGACAAGCTGCAACGCACTCCGGCCTACCATCGCCGTAGCAAGCGTTCGTAACTGAATAGCACAAGCTTGATGCCCGTTAACCAACTTACAAAAGGAGAAATACAGTGAGTGAAGAATCGAATACTGTAAAGGGGGCCGCAAATAGGCGCTCTTTTCTGAAGAAAGGACTAGCAGCCGGCACCGCAACCGTAGGTGCCGAACTGTTGGCCGGCAGCTCTCCACTATTTGCCCGAGATGTTGACGACGAGGATGACGATGGCGGCCAGCTCACCGGGGGTGACGCGGCAATTCTGCGGTTTTTAGCCGCCGCTGAGATTCTCGAGAGCGACTTATGGGAGCAATATTGGGAGCTCGGAGGAACCCAGGACAACGAATTCGCC
>DATAYL010000579.1:0-12778 GCA_036272575.1 Bryobacteraceae bacterium
CGCCGTTAACCTGACGTTAAGGGACAATCTCCTCGTCTTGTAACGTCGCGTTACGTCCCCATTCACGTTCATCTGCCCAATCTCTACCGGCACCCGCAAGCGCTTGGAAACAAAAACCGTTCCAATATTTGGACCATACGCCCGCGCCAAAACGGCGCCAGCAGATCAGTTGGGCTGACTTTATTCGCTCGCATATGACCGTGCTGGCAGGCATCGATTTCTTCTCCGTCGAAGTGCTCACTTGGCGCGGCTTGGCAACCTATTATGAATTGTTCTTCCTCTTATGAATTGTTCTTCCTCCACTTGGAGACGCGCCGCGTTACGCTGGCTGGAATCACCAGACATCCGACCCAAGACTGGATGGTGCAGATGGCTCGTCGGGCTGTGGATCCGATCGACGGCGCCCTACTCCCGGTCCGTTTCGTTCTGCATGACCGCAACACCAAGTTCTGCGCTCCCTTTCGAGACACTCTTCGTTCCGCCGGCGTTCGCCCGCTCACACTACCGGCCCGCAGCCCAAATCTGAATGCGTTTGCGGAGCGCTGGGTCCGCTCCATCAAAAGCGAGTGTTTATCCAAGCTCATCCTCTTCGGCGAACCCTCGCTACGTCGAGCAGTAACTCAATTCCTTGAGCATTATCATCTCGAACGCCCGCACCAAGGGAAAGGAAATCAGTTGCTCTTTCCTGCTCCCGTGTCTCCACCATCGAGCCGTCAGCCTAACATCACATGTCACGAACGCCTCGGTGGATTACTCAAGTTCTATCAACGCGCCGCATGAATATTTTGACGATACGGGCAGACTCGCCGCATCGCCAACCCGCCACTCAACTCCAAGATCGGACGCAAGGCACCGTCGTGCTATCGCGAGCATCGCCTCGCTCCCCATCAACTCCAACGATCTTACCGTTCGGACCGAGCATCGGCGCCGCTACTCGCGTGACGGCGCCCGTTCCGCAGGCAAGATCGAGCACGCGTGCACCCGCATTGACTCCGCATCTTGTCACCAGGTCGATAGCCCACGGTTCAAATAGAACCGGAACCAAACATGCTTCATATTGCCTCACGGCCTGCTTGGTGAGCTGCCAGTGTGTCGCGCCTTTAGGAATCGCGAACTGCGTGTTCATGGAAGATCTTTCAATGGCAAGTATTGAACAAGAATGCCCCCTGGCCTATGAACACATGCGGATCAATTTCTGATCCTCTAAGAAACTGCAATCGCTTAGGTTTGTGTATTCGAATGCGATGATGATGTCCCTGGATTTCGTTCACTGGTTGACGAAGTGAACTGCAGGTTCGCTTGTGGTGCTCTCATCAATAGCCGTGAGGCCGATTGTGTCCAGAGATAGTGGTCATCGTGCAAGCCAGAAAGTTCTGCCGAAGCTTCGGATCACGAATGGAATCGGCTACAACCGCGACAGACTCCTTTACCTTGTTAAGCGTGCGATCCGCGTGATCAGAGCCGCCACACAACAACGCGGCTTGTCTCGCTGCAAGCAGGATCTTCCATTCAATGAGCGGGCAGGGATAGTGCCTCGTTATTTCCAGAGCGGTTCCGGACTCCGTGGCGGCGCTCACAGAGTTTCCTTCCAGCAAATCAATATCGGCCAATAGTTTGTGCGCCCACGCCACATGCTTCCTTGCGAGAACCGCCTCCGCTTTAGCCAGAGCGAGCTCGGCAGAGGCCCGCGCCTTAACTAAATCCCGTCTTGCCAACCAGTGATAGGCGTTTTCAAGCTCCAGCCGGATCGTGAAGCGCCACTTCAACCAATCGCCTCCCGCATTCAAAATTCGTCGGCCCTCAGAGAGATGACGCCAAGCAAGATTCAGGTCGCCAAGTGCTGTGTACGCATTCGACAGATTGATATGGGAGTTTGCTTCCACTTCCGGCATGCCCGTTTGTTGCCCGGCTGCGATGCCATCCAGGTTGTATTTTAGGGCACTCTCGGGATCCAAAACTTCGGAGTAGATCCAACCAATGGTGTTGGGAATGCGTGAAAACCAGTAGCGCTCTCCGTTGATTTCGCCCATCCGCATCCCTTCCTGCAAGGTCTGAAGTGCGTCAGAAACACGTCCTTGATTGGCCAGCGCCATGCCTCTCATCCATGTCATCCGAAGCACGTCGGCATACGAACTAGCAAGACGCATCCGCTCGCCCATCGCTTCAGTGAACAATATGTCGGCTCGAGCATACTCGGATTGAAGACCGTATAGAAAGCCCACGGTGCCGGTGACAAACGTTGCTTGCGATAAAGCGCCCTGCTGAATCAACGCAGGGCGGGCGCGTTCGAGGTAGGTGCGGGCAGCGGCGAGATCACCCGCTAGCAGACGTTCGTAACCCAGAATCCCGTCGGCCTTTGCGCTTGAGGAACCAGTGGCCTCAGCTACAGCCATCGCCTGCTGTGCTTGCTCGCGCATTTCCGCAGTGCGTTTCTGGAGGCCTGCCCCGAAAGCCGCTCCGCAGAGCGCATCTATTTGGGCCTCGGCATTTCCCAATCTGGCCGCTGCCTCTGCAGCAACTGTGAAATCGAGAATCGCCTGCTCGAACTCGGAAAGCGCCTGCCGGGCGCTGGCCAGCTGTGCCGCTGCTTCAAGCAGCCGCTCGTCACGGGTGGTCCCGTTAAGCTTGTTAGTGATCGCCACTGCTCGCAGCGACAATTCAGAGGCCTCTCGATACGCGGAGAGCCCAGCGGCTCTGGCAGCAGCGACACAAAACCATTTCGATGCCCCTTCCCATTCTCTGGCGGCTTCAAATAGTTGCGCTACTTGCGCCGCAATTTCGCCGGAGCTTTGCCCGTAACGCTGCAGCAGCACGGCGGCCGTGGTGCCGCTCAAAGTCGCGCGACGCGTGGGGCGGATGCCTGCGTAAAGCGATTCTTGATAGAGGGCATGCGAGAAAGCGTACCTTAGGTTTAGTGCCGAATCCGGAAAGTCCCGCTGACCGATGAACCGAATAATACGATGTCGCTCTTCTAGGGATTGGAGCGAATCCTCTATGTCGCCAACCTCCAGGCCTAGGGCCTGCGCGAGGACAGCGGAGTCGAACTCCAGGCCTTGAATGCTCGCTGACTCCAAAAGCCTCCGATGATTTTCGCTGAGTCTGGCAATCTTTCGCGCGATCATGCCGCGGACCGAATCCGGGAGCGTGCCCTCAATTTCCGCGACGGGGCGTGCTAATAGCCAATGACTAGCCTCGTTCGAGATAAGGTCTGCAGTACGAAGATCTCGTAAAAGATCGGCCAGAAAAAGTGGCGACCCTTCCGTCCGGCGCACGATGGCGGCCGCGAACTCCGCTGGGAATTTGTTGCCTGGAAATTCCGCATCGATGTACTTCTCGACGTCCTCCCGTTGCAAGCTGCCCAACTCCAGTTCCGTACACAAACGGCGGGTTTGCAATTCGAGCTTGGCTTCCAGGAAGGGGTGGTTTGCGAGCATGATGTCAGACGGCCGGTATGTCGCCATCACCAACACGGGAAGCGAACCGCAGTGTGGAATCACATAAGACAACAGGTCGACCGTCGATACATCGGCCCAGTGGACGTCGTCAATAAAGAAGATAAGAGGCTTCTCTCGAGTCAGCGATTCGAGCAGTGAGAGGAATTCACGTTTTTTCTGCTCTTGCGGGGCAGACGCAGCATTTGCGGCGAGAGCGGTTGATGGAACGGACGGAGATCTGAAGCTCGCCGTCTGCACATACCAGCTCGGGGCAACTTCAAAAAGGAGATTCCTGATCATCTCCGCGCTCGCGCACATCAAGGATTCCAAACCCTCTAGGATGGGCAGGTAGGCCTCGGCGCCGGAAAGGCGTTCCGAGCATCGGCCCCTTGCAATACGACAATCCAACCCGGGCGCGAGTCCAGCCAGGAAAGTTTCCACTAACGTCGTTTTCCCGATTCCTGGCTCCCCAGAAATACAAAATAGCCGGCCACCTTTTTCCTTGGTCGCCTGAAGAACCACACGCAATTCAGAAAGTTCGCGTCGCCTCCCGACGGTGATGCCTTGCGGCTGGGTTGCCGACAGTAGCCTGGTCGTTCCAGCCCCTGGCGATGAAACACTCGGCCGTTTTTGGTCGACGGGCACCAGGAATCGATAACCGCGACGTGGCACGGTTTCCAGGAAGCGCGGACTGGAGGAATTGTCCCGGAGCGCTTCGCGAAGCTTGTGAACGGCTTGATTCAAACTGTCTTCGAAATCAAGAAACCGGCTGGTGCCCCAGATATGTTCTTGTATCTCCTCTCGCGTCACCAGCTCGGAAGTTGGTTTGTCGAGTAACAGCATCAGGAGTTGAAGCGGTTTCTCCTGGAGTCGGACGGTTCGCCCCTGCCGCCGCAACTCCCCCGCCTTCACATCGAGTTCAAAACCGCCAAAACGAACAATACTCCCGAGAGTGGTTTTCTCGGACATTTGATTTTCCAAATTAGGGAGAAAGTATAACATCAACCTCGCATCATGAAATGCGCAACCCGTGTCTCTGCAGGCGCATAGCGGATCAGAAATTGATTCGAATGCGTTCATGGCGCCCCGAGGAATTTCCCTTCATAGTTGCCATCGAGAGCTGATCAGAAACTGCTCTGAAGTTTCCGACGGACGGCGCTGATGACCGCAGTCGGAACAAATTCAATATTCCGAAGGAGGAATTCACAAATGAAATCACTCGATCCTCGTTTTGCCGTTGAAAACGGGCGTGATCATATCAATCAGAACAAATCAAGCCGCTTTGGGGCCAAGCTGAGAACATTCGCTGGGGCCGTTGCTTTTTCCCTACTGCTGGGCGGGACTGTTTGTTTGCTGGCACAGGACAACTCCAGCGCAAGCGACCCAGATCGTATGGCTAAGGATCAGGGCGCACAAGCCGCTGCATTGTACCGGCTGCAGGCGGCATTTCACCGAGCGTCGACGGTGCGCGATCCGGTGAACGGCGATTTGGATGACGTGATTAGCGAACGCATCGGCGCGATGCTCTCGCTTTGGACGGACAATGGCTGGATCTTATTCAATATTGGGAGCGCCCGTGATGGTTATTACATCGGCAACGGTGATCCTGCGAATCCGTCGACATGCCCGGCTCCGTCCGACAATTTCGCAAACCGTGGCACTCTCTGCACGTTCTTCAAATACGTCGCCGCGCCCTTTCAGCCCGTAAATAAGTTCGTCTCACTCGCGCCCAGCTACAAAACCGAGATTCATGTGCACGGCAGTGACGCGACGTTGTATTTCGAGTGCCATTTTTTCAACGTAGCCCCTGACCCGGCTACCGGCAACCCGTTCTGGGCCGCTACCGGCCACCTCTCATTCGATGGCGTCACGGCCAATCTTAGGAACCGCTGGCTGTTTTCGCGCGCGAATGTGCAGGTAGTGGGTATTCCGGTCCCCTAGCGCAATCAGAGCTCCGGCTGTAATAGCGCCACTCGTCAGGCTAAAGAAGCCCTTCGAAAGCGCTTAGCAGACCGGAGCCCGCTCACTAACAAATGCCTGGGCAGACAACAGGACGAACCAATGGGGCGACAACTTTTCCTTTCACTCGCGCTGTTCGCATTCGGCTGCTACGGGGCGCTTGCCGCGTTTGACCGCTCGCAGATCGGCGGAGAGGTTGCGATTCCCGTTCACTTGCGAGATGGCGATGAATATACTCTCTCCACGGGCGACTTGATCGACTTCGGGAAAAAGCTATTTACCGCACGCTGGACCTCTCAGGACGGCGCCGGTCGGCCGCTGACGAAAGGGACCGGCAATCCCCTCAGTGATCCACTGGCGCCCGTGGTGTTCCCACGCAACTTCAATCGGATCTCCGGGCCGGATGCCAATTCATGCGCTGGCTGCCACAATCTGCCGGACATAGGCGGAGGCGGCGACATCGTAGCGAACGTCTTTGTACTGGGCCAGCGCTTTGATTTCGCGACGTTCAGCACTGCAGACACGCTGATTACTAAGGGCGAAATAGATGAGCGCGGGCTGCCGGTTTCGCTTCAGACAATCGCCAATTCCCGCAAGACCGTTGGCATGTTCGGCTCTGGGTTTATTGAGATGTTGGCGCGCCAGATTACGGCAGACCTCCAGGCGAGCGCCGCTGCAACTGCGCCCGGCACTGGCCGCGCATTAAGGTCAAAAGGCATTTCATTCGGCCAGATTGTCCGCCACTCCGACGGTACCTGGGATACTTCACACGTTGAAGGCATTCCCGCCCCCAGTCTCTTAACCTTCGGGCAGACGCCGCCGAGTCTGATTATCCGTCCTTTTCATCAAGCGGGCAACGTCATTTCGCTGCGGCAATTCACTAACAACGCTTTCAACCAGCATCACGGAATCCAGTCAGAAGAGCGGTTCGGCACGGGCGTTGATGCCGATGGTGACGGTTTTGTAAACGAACTGACGCGCGCAGATATCACTGCGGTGGCCCTATTTCAGGCGACGCTTCCAGTCCCGATCCAGGTGATTCCGGCCGACCCCGAGATCGCAAACGCGATCGGCAATGGCCGCCGCGTCTTTCTTGATATCGGCTGTGCCCGCTGCCACATACCACAACTTCCTTTGGATAGGAAGGGCTGGATTTATACCGAACCTAATCCCTATAACCCGCCCGGCAATTTGCAGTCCGGCGACGCGCCGGTGCTCGCGGCCGACCTGACCAATGATGAGCTCCCGGGACCGCGCCTAAAGCCGACCGGCGATGTAGTTTTGGTTCCTGCATTCACGGATTTCAAACTTCATGACATCACATCGGGTCCTGATGATCCGAATCGCGAACCGTTGGATATGAACCAGCCGGCAGGCTCGCTGGCATTCTTTCTCGGCAACGGCAAATTCATCACGCGCCGGTTGTGGGGCATCGCAAACCAGCACCCGTTTGGTCATCACGGGATGTACACGACTATGCGGGAGGCCGTGCTGGCGCACCATGGAGAAGCCGAAGATACTTATACAGGCTTTCAAAACCAGAGTAAGTACGATCAGGATTGCATAATCGAATTTCTGAAATCACTGCGCATAGCACCTGATAAACCGCGAGAGCGCCGGGGAGCCGAGCCAAGCATGTAGCCGAAGTCCCGATCCGAGTGCGTGATGTCGGAGGCGCGTGTTCGTCGGATACTGTTGCGTGCCGACGATTAGCTCCCAACAAACGGCGGCTCAGAAACGAACACTTCCGGATAGCTCCGCCGTAACGGCGATGTATAGATCTAGGCTGGATGACTAGGTGGCAGTCGAGGGCTTTGAGTGCTCTCCCGGAAACGAATAATATTGCGTTTAAATTCGTGTATGGACCTCATTGCTTTGAGAGCATACTGGGATCGCGTCGCTGAAGAAAAAACGTTGCCCGATCAGCGCGGCAAGCTAGTACACTGCTTCCAGGCGACCCATGCCTCTGTTGACGATCCTTTCGAGCTTGGCGGTCATCGCCATGAAGAAGGGCAGCGGCGCGGACTCGGTCCGCCAGATGCTCGAAACCGTTGTCGGAGGGGCTGCTGGCAACCAGTTTTTCACCGACTTCCACAATATTCGCCGTGGCATATCGCAATGGCTCCATGGAGTCCGCCCCGACCAGAATATGGCCATCGAGCGCTGCGTCCTCCGCTCAGCGCTGCACGCCGACCTGTTCTGCCTGATCGAGGCGGCGGGCGAACCGCTGGAGTTGCCGGCGAATCGTGCCGAGCGTTGGCTCCAAATTTTGTGCGACCGGCTGCCCGACCCACTGAAGCACCTGCACGAGCCGTCCGGCGGGTTTTTTGAGGAGGCCGGGGTCGGCCAACTCAACCTTGCACGTAAGATCACGCTCCAGCGATTGCGGCGTGTCGAGGAGCAGAGCGAAGCCCAGGGTGCTCGATGCCGACATGCTCCTCGGAAGCGAGGACGCCGATTACACGGCGCAAGCTGCCTCCGAGGCTTTGGAAGCGCTCGAACACAGTGAGATGGATGGCCATTGTCTCGGCCGCCTACCCCACAAAGCGAGGGATCTGTTCCTTGCCAACTGGTTCGCATACCTTTGCGGTTCCTTTCACTACGAGGTCAGGACCAGGCAGGAAATAGCGAACATTTATCTCGCAACCAGTGTCGCCGAGTTGAAAGAGGGGATGAAAGTTCTGCTCGAACGCGTGCAGCCTCCGCAGCCTCCCTCAACCTACACCCTCCCCGACCTGGGGCACTTCATCGGTCGCGACGCCGAGCGAGAAGAAGCGGTCGCACGCTGGCTCAGCGCCGGCCATCAGCCGCTGCTAATCCAGGGCGAGAGCGGCATCGGCAAGAGCACGCTGGCCCTCGCAGTTCTGCACCATGCCGATGTGCGGGAGCGCTTCGGGGCGCGCCGCTATCAAATCCGCTGCGACGCCCTCGAATCCGCCGCGCACCTCAAGGCCGAAATGGGGCGGCGGTGGTTCGGCCTGGAGCCGGGCGCCAGGATCGCGGAGCAGGTGTTGGCCCGGCTGGAAGAAGCGCCCGCCGCCTTGGTGGTGGATAACCTCGAAAGCATGCTCCGGAAGAACGACGCAACCGAGAGCGAGGAGTGGCTCCGGAGCTTGCTCGGGCTGAAGACCGTCTGGCTGATTGCCACCCTTCTGGCGCATGAGCAGCCGGGCGGGATGCGCTGGAGCAAGCCCGCGGAGCCGAAGCGGCTTTCGCCGGAGGCCGCCCGCGAACTGTTCTGCGTGATCGCCGGGGAAGAGCACCGCCGCGACCCGCGGCTCGACCGTCTGCTGGCCGATCAACAGGGCGTTCCCCGCGCCATCGAGCTTCTGGCGCATCAGACCGGAGGTGCGCCCGATTTGAGCTTGCTGGCGGCCCGTTGGGAATCCAGCGGCACGCTCGTGCTGCAGCGTCTGGGCGGTAAGGATCGAGAGACAAGTCTCGCGCGCAGCTACGAGTTGGCCATGGAAGGAGTGGACGAGGGGGCGCGGCGGTTGCTGGGTGTGTTGGCATGCCTGTCCGCGGGCCTTCGCCACGAAGATATTCCCTCGATTACCGAAACTATCAACGAAACCACCCAGCTGGATGCCGCCGCCGCGCTCGAGCGCACCACGCTGGCGTATTTCGAGACCGGCCGGCTCCGTTTGCTGACCAACCTGAGAGACTATCTCCGCCGCAAGCATCCCGCAAGCGCGAACGAAGCGGAGCTCCCGCGCGACTTTTTTCAGCGCATGGCGCTGCAAGGTGAAAAGGTAGGCGAAGCCGGAGGACAAGAGGCAGTCGCATTGCTCTCAGAGAATTTCCCAAACGTAGCTTGGGCGATCGCCGCAAGCCTGGATGCGGGCAATGTGGCGGCAATTCCGGCAGCAAGCGCGCTCGCCGAATTCAGCCGCTTTAGTGGCCTCGGAGATGCAAATCTGCTGATACGCGCGGCTGGCCTGGCGGCGAGGGGCGGTGACCTGATGGGTCAAGCGAATTGCACTCGGAGACTGGGACTCATGGCGCTGGCACGTTCAGATCACGAGCAGGCTGAGCTGCGGTACGGGGAGGCGCTGGCGCTCCACAGGCAGGCGGGCGACGTGCGGGGCGAAGCCAGTTGCATCGAGGGCTTAGGCCACATCGCGCTGGGACGCTTGAATTACGAACAGGCTGGGCAGCGGTATGAGGAGGCGCTGCCTCTCTTCCGGCAGGTGAGCGGTGTGGTTGGCGAAGCCAACTGCGTCAAGGGCTTGGGCGAGATCGCGCTCGCGCGTTCGGATCACGAGCAGGCCCAGCAGCGATTCGAAAAGGCGCTCCCGCTCTATTGGGAGGTGGGACATTTGCTGGGCGTAGCCAACTGCATTCAGCGCTTGGGCGACATCGCGCTGGAACGTTCGAATCACGAGCAGGCTCGGCAGGTGTATGAAGAGGCGTGGCCGCTCTACCGGCAGGTGGGGAGTGTGCTGGGCGAGGCCCATTGCATTCGGCGCTTGGGCGACATCGCGCTGCGCCGCTCGGATCACGAGCAAGCCCGGCAGCGGTATGAAGAGGCGTGGCCGCTCTACCGGCAGGTGGGGGATGTGCTGGGCGAGGCCCATTGCATTCAGCGCCTGGGCGACATCGCGCTGGAACGTTCGAATCACGAGTAGGCCCGGCAGGTGTATGAAGAGGCGCTTTCGCTTTACCGGCAGGTGGGGAGCGTGCAGGGCGAAGCCAGTTGCATCGAGGGCTTAGGCGACATCGCGCTGCGCCGCTCGGATCACGAGCAGGCCCGGCAGCGGTATGAAGAGGCGCTGCCACTCTACGAGCACATCCAGGAACCCTACTCGATCGGTTTGACCCACCGGCATCTCGCGCGCATTGCGCTAGACGAAAACGAGCGCAACCGCCGCGTCCAAGCCGCCCGACACGCATGGCAGCGCATCGAGTGCCCCACCCTCCTGAAAGAGCTCGACGATTCGGCCCGCCCGCGCAGGGCGCCACCGGTTCTGAGTAGCTTTGCTTTTGGCAAAATACCGAAATCACAGCTTCTTGAACCGTTCTAGATCTCTATTCCGTCCTCGAAAATTGTGCACTACCCGTGTAGAGCTAAACAACGCAACACATGCCCTTGTCTCTGAATGAACTGTGATTTCCAGCAATAGATCCCGGTAGTCCCGCTCCCGTCATCTGGGTGATGACGCTCGACGTCGCGGAGCGGAGCCTAAGCGCCCCAAGTTGGCTTCAGAGGAATGGGGCCATTCAGCCATGGTCGGTTACGCGCAAACCGGAACTTGGGCATCGCGAATACGGCGTAGATCGCCGGTGACGGCCCAGGGTAGATCTAAGCATTGCGACAACAGCAGATCTGTCAACCGGGGCGCGAGTTCTGTCGGGGAACCGCGCGGACACTTTGCTGCCTCGCCCTCGTGAACGGATGCTGACCTCGGGTCAGATTGCCGCGGCATGTCCAGAACCCACCGCAGCGCGAGAAGCTAGAACAGTTGTCCAATCATCAGAAAGAAGCGCTTTACTCGCCCTACTGCGCCGTCGCTCTGACTGCTTTTGACGTTTTGACATTTTGGGCAACCCGAGGCCATTGGCCTTCGCGGAGGTGTCGGGACGGGATATCAGCGCCTCTGCTGGCCCCAGAATCTTTGGACAACTGCGAAAAACTCCCAGCTAGAACGAGGGTACAGCTACCGTTCCCCGCCGCCTCTAACAACGGAGCTCACTGGTATGGAAACAAACGTCCGGAATGAGGCCTGATCGATATGTTGTTGCCGATTCCTGCTCTACTCAATGCCATTGTCGGGGTCTTCTCGCTGCTGCTATTTGGAGCATCCTTGGCGCTCTTAGCTCATGCCTACCGTCGTTATCGACAGTTGCTGCCGCAGTTGCAAATGCAGCAAGTGCGCGTGAGAGAAAGGACCACCGGTGGGGTAGCGGTTGAAAAGTATGACAATCGTGCGTCTCATGAATGGGCAGGGCGTAGGGCACTGGCCGACAAATCCGTTTCCGTGCCGCTGGCCGTTGGGGTGGGGCTCCTGCTGTTCACTTTCTTCGGCGGCGAACTGGTGCGGCTGCCTTTTAGAAGCGGGCAGGACGAACCCAAACAGCTTCACTCGGCCATCACTCGAAATGCGAGCGGCCCTGCCGGGGAGAGCCTACATGTGGAGGTATTCGGACGTGACGATGCACCGACGTTGGTGTTTACACACGGCTGGAGCATTGACAGCACGGAATGGTATTACGCAAAGCGACAACTGGCGCGGCAGTTCCGGCTAATTTTGTGGGACCTGCCGGGATTGGGCGCTTCGCGCGGGCCGTCCGACGGCGACTACAGCCTGGAACGAATGGCTCGAGATTTAGAACTGGTGGTGGCGACAGTGGCGAACAACAAGCCGGTGGTCCTAGTGGGGCACAGTATCGGCGGCATGATCAACCTGACCTATTGCCGCTTGTTCCCACAGGAGATGGGGCGGAGAGTAACCGGCATCGTGCAGGTAGATACCTCCTACACCAACCCGGTAACGACAACGAAGAATGCGACGCAATCAGAGGCTCTGCGAAAGCCGGTCGGAGAACCGCTGCTGCATGCAATGAGTGCGCTATCACCGGTGGTGCGGGTTCTGAATTGGCTGAGCTACCGCAATGGCACGGCGCAGTTGCTGAACGCCAAGTCGGGATTTGGCGGATCTGAAACGTGGGGACAGGTGGACCTCATTGCGCGCTACGGGTACAAGTCGTCGCCGGATGTTGTCGCCCGGGGCACGCTGGCGATGTTCCGCTGGGATGCGAAAGAAGAGCTAGCGCATATCTCGGTTCCGGTGCTGGTACTGGTCGGGCAACAAGATACGACCACGCTGCCCAGTGCGAGTGTGTATATGCATGAGCACATTCCTCGGGCGCGGCTCGAAGCCATCAGTCCCTCCGCGCACTACGGCCTCTTGGAACAGAATGGGCGGTATAACGGCGCAATTTCGCGTTTCGCGGCCGACTGCTTGAAAAAACGGAATCTCTGACGAAAGGAGTTGATTCTTGCCGCCTCCGACCAGATCTTCGCGACCGACGAAGTCACGGACGCTTGCTCTGTCCGCAGCTGGGCCAACAGTATTCAATAGATCCACCCTAACGTTAGAACTCAAGGTCGAAAATGCACTCGTCGCAATCAAGCGGTGCCCATTTGAACACTGAGCGGCTGTACTTCATAGCCGAAGCTACGAAGTTCCCTAATCATTCTTGTCGTGCGGCGTCGCTTCGATTTCTGACTTACGGCCGGGCCGCGTTCCTCGTAACTGACCCCCTGGTGCAGAATGATCCAAATCAATCGACAGAGCCGATGCGTAATTGCTCCGATGGTTTGCCCATGTCCCAGGCGTGGTACCAGCCGACGATACACAACCTCGAAGATGCTTCCTTTTTGC
>DATAYL010000580.1:0-11546 GCA_036272575.1 Bryobacteraceae bacterium
GTAACTCAATGCGTAGTCGCCGTCGGTGCGGCGCGTGGCGGCCGGTTCCTTGGCCTTATCGTCGGGGCTCATTTTCTTGTAGTTGACGCTGGTCAACACATGAACACGCTTCCGGCTGAACGAGTCTTGCGCGAAGGTGTACGTCTCGTCCACAATCACATAGCCACGAGGCGAGAACATCGAAGTCAGCGGGCTGTTTGGATCGTCAATTTTGACGGTAATTAAAGTCGGGTAGGGCCAGTGAAATTTGAAAAAACCGCCAATCATTTCATTAAATTCCGGCCAGGTGCCAGTTGGCGCAGTTTCCGCTCCACCTGGTGAAGCCGGGCGTGGGCTCGTGTGGTACGAATCGCTCGCAGCGTGAATACCAGCTAGCCCCTTCCCGCCCTTGACGAAGTCGAGAAGCGCCTGCCTACGCGCCTGGGTTGCCGTGTTATCGCTGGGGTCATCCAGAAACTGCCCGGTGGTGTTGTCCAGAAAGAGCGCGTCGTATTGCTTGAGATTTTCAGCAGTGATCGTGGCGGGATCATAGGTGATGGTCGTCATCCAGGCGCCTGTCTTGTCCCCCAGATACTCAACCATCTTCGCCGCTAAAGGAATAGAAGTATGTACCCAGCCGTTGGCCCTGCACAATACCAACACATGACGAAGACCCTGGGGTACTGCCAATGGCTTATCCGGCAACGCCGCCATCATTCCCGAGATATCAGAGGGGTTCGCAAACTGTTTTTGTGGACAGCCGTGACTGAACCCTCCACTAAATCCCTCTGCCGGACAAGGCTTTGACGGTTGCGTCTGCTGCGCGTACAAAAAACCGCCCAGCAACACAACACCGCTGAATGCGGCAACGCTGAATTTCTTCATGATGGTAGGAACCCCGTTTCTCGAAAGCTGCCTCGAATTCTGCTGTCGAGCGCAAGTGTTAGTGTAGGTCATCAATTGGCATCAAACAATCATGTCTTTAGAGGCAAACAGCGGCGAGTCAAACATCAAGCATGCTTCCTGCCGACACCGAATTGATTTCCTGCCTGAATGACCTTCCGGCCTTCGATCACCAGATCGAGCATTTTTTCGCTTTGTACGTCGTTTCCGTTCTCATCCCGCAACGACGCAATCACTTTCCTGGTCGCCACATCGATAATTTCGCCGGTAGAGCTGTAAGCGGTTCTTCCGTCCATACTGAAGCTCAGCCAACCGACGCAGTCCCTGGCCTTAATCGAAGTGAGTTGCTTGGGTGGCATCACGGTTGAATCGAATACATGGATAGTGCTGTTCGCGCAGTCGGCCAGCCAAAGTTCTTTTTCGTCGGGGGTTAGCGCAATTCCATGGCTCGGACAGCCATGGCGTTTCACCGGACCTTGTTTGTAGCCCTGAACCTCCACATGATAAAGCTTCTTCCCCGTTTGAAGATTTCCCACCTCAAAGCCCAACAGACCATTCACGTTGACGAACGCCAAGGTGCCGCGCCCATTCACTGTAAACGGACGGATTACGTTGTCGAACGGGCCTACGGTTCCCACAACTCTATTTGTGTTCGAATCGGCTATCGAAAGAAGACGCGCTTTCAGACCCGCCAGATAGACGCGCGCGCCGTTAGCGGACCAGATCGTGTTGTGAGATCCGGAGTTCGTCTCGATTGTGGTAATCACTTCGCCGCTCACTGCATCCACTACGTGCCAGGCCGGCCCTTCGAGTTCCGGAACATAGAGAATCTTTCCATCCGGCGAAATCGCCATCCGGTCACATCCGCCGTCATAGGTCTTGCTCCACAGCTTCTTGCCTGTCAGAGCATCAATAGCGATCATGCTATCGAGCGACGTTACATACACCCGCCCAGTTTTGGCGCTGGCGGCAATCCCTTTGACGTTTTCCGCCTTCTTCCCTGCGGGCACATCCCACGTAGGAATGCGACGTACAAATTTATAGTCATGGTCGATGTCAAAAACCAGGATGCCGACCCCGCCATATTGCACATAGTTGCGGATTCCCGGGCTCGCTACATACAGAAGATGGCGTGAGTCGGCAGCGGGAATTCGCCCTGCGACACTGAGCAAGGCAACGCAGGAAAGCAAAACACGGAAGATGATTCTCATACGACGGCCGTTTTCATCTGGATATTCAGGCAGCAAGCGGTCCCAGAATGTCGATCTTGTATTTCGCGCAAAGCATCGTAAGTTTTTCAAGGTCTGGCGTGGAAGGGATGGGTAAGACGCGCTCTTTTGCGGGCTCCGCCATCTCGATCATCATGCCTACGAATCCCGTTCCTGGCATCGCGAAGATAAGCATTGTGGAAGGATCCGAACCGGTGCAGCGAATTCCATGTGGAATCCCACGCGGCAGAAATATATATCCCCCCGGACCGAGAATTGTCTTTTCCCCGTCACAAATGAAAGTGAACTCCCCGTCCAGCACATAGAACGCCTCGTCCTCGAAGTGGTGGAGATGATAAGGCGTAGCATGGCCCGGAGGCGCCGTGTGATGAACAAGGGAAAAGGCACCGCCCGTCGATTCCGTCGTTGCCTTGATGATATTGAGGCTGTTAAGGAACCAGTAGGCCGGTCCTTCGCTTGCTGCCACGCTTGCGGTAAAAGTTCAGAAGGCATAGTTCACTCCTCAAAGCATACGACTGCGTGACAATTCTATCGTTGAATGTCCCAGACTCCTGGCTATGACTTCGAGTGACAATCTTAAGATCGAAGCACCGTGAAGTGAAAGATCGATCCCTCACCAGGCCTGGATTTGGCCCATATTCGACCACCCCAGTTTTCTACGATACGTCGGCAGATCGCCAGACCCACACCGGACCCTGAATACTCCGGGCCATGCAAACGCGTGAATGGGTCAAAGATTTTCTCCGCATGTTCCGGTGCGAAACCGATTCCATTGTCAGCCAGGGAAATTGTTGTCCATCGATCGTCAATAGGCTTGGCGGAAATGTGAATCGTCGGGGCGCGTTCCGGTGATCTGTATTTAATAGCATTGCTAATCAGGTTTACAAACAAGCGTGTAGTCTGGTGGCGTTCAGCCGTTATAACCGGTAGAGGATCGTGCGTCACGCGGGCGCCAGTTTCTTGAATCACTCCTGCGAGTTGTGATAGCGCCGCCTCTACGTCCTGATCAAGAGGTGCCGGCGCTGGAGGTGTGTTTGCCACACCGGCGCGAGCATAGATCAAGAGGTCTTGAATGAGGGTATTCATCTTCGCAGCGGAGCTGGTAATAAAAGCTAAATACTCGGTGCCGGCAGAACTCAGTTGTTCGCGCTCTTCCCGGAGCAGAAGCTGTGCATAAATAGCTATGCTCCGAAGAGGCTCCTGCAAGTCATGGCTGGCCGCATAAGCAAATTGCTCGAGTGCCGTGTTCGCAGCCAGCAGCGAATCTTCCAGCTGCTTGCGTGCAGTTTCGTCCGAGATAATCTTGGTAAATCCCTGCAGGTGGCCCGCCGAATCAAGGACGGCGCTGAGCACACCGTTTGCGAAGAGCTCTGTGCCATCCTTTTTCCGATGCCATCGAATGTCAGAGGCCGTACCCTGCTCGCGCGCGATGCGCATTTCAGCCTCGTAAAGCGTGACCGCCTGGTCAGCAGGAGTAAAGATGATGGAAGCGTGCTGGTTAATCCATTCCCCTTCGGAGTACCCGAACAGGTGCTCCACACCGGCGTTCCAGGTCTTTATCACACCATTCACATCCGTGAAGAACAAGGCGTAATCCTTCAGCTGTTCAATCTGTTCACGGTATAAAGCTTCCTGATTCTCCATAGATGCCTGTGGCTCATTGTAGTCGCGCCTTGAACAAGAGTCACCTGTTTGACGGAGCGTCGCGCCAGTCCCTTGCCTGCCCCGAAAGTGCCCGACCACCTACCTGCATAGCCGCCGCAGACAGCACCAGGCGTTATGTTCAGTAAATTGGGAGGACTCTGTCGCATATTGGGCCCGGATGATTCGCCGAATTGGATTCAGCTCTGGCGGCGACCGGCAAAGAGGATGAGTTTGAGATTGCCTATCCAAACCTGCCGTGAGCGGCGATTTGAGAAAGAAACAAGGCAGCTTGTCCGGCGGAGTTGCCGCCTCCTATGACGACAACCTCCTTATTTCGACAGAACGGCGCCTCCATAGCGGTGGCCGCATAATAAACGCCCTGGTTCTCGAACTTCTCCAAGTTATCCAGTTCAAGCTTTCGGTACTGAGCGCCAGTCGCGATCACAACAGCTCGCGAACAAAAGGAAAGACTTCCTTCCAAGGTGATCTTATTGCAGGTCCGAGTGTCGTTCAATGGCGACGGCCTCTCGCGATATTGCGAATCGCACGCCGAATTTAAACGATTGCATCCAGACACGTGCGCGAGTCTTTGACCTGAGATCCCCGTGGGAAAACCGAGGTAGTTCTCAATTTTTGAACTTGTGCCCGCCTGTCCGCCCGGAGCGATGCCTTCGATGACAACCGTTGAGAGACCTTCCGATGCGGCATAGACACTGACGGCCAACCCGGCAGGTCCGGGCCCAATAACGGCGACGTCATAGATTGTACTCGCGTCCGGCAACTCGGAGATGCCGAGTTGGTCGGCGCGAATACATTCGATCATCTCGTTCGCCAGCTCAGGAAAGGCCATTTCTGGTCGGAACGCAGGAATATCCAGCAAGGGTGAGGGGTCGGTAAATGCGGTCACTAAAGGCGGTGATGCTCCTTCTGTAACGGTTGAGGGCGAGTTCCTGCACAAATGTGCACTACCAGTCAGATTCAAGGATAGACGAGGTAAGCCTGGATATGAGCGAAGGTGATGGGCCGAGTTGATCTGGTCGCTCCCAGGTCTTCGCTCGAACGGTCGGCTAAAAGCGGAACGAAAATTCGGAGCCGCAACGACTCCGCGATAGTGATTGATCCGGCTTTTCCGCGGCCTTCAAAGTCTTGGAGGCGAGCGCAAGGGTACCGAAAAGAAAAACTCCGACCCATTCGCTCCATCCGACTGTACCCATAAAGTGCCTCCTTGTTGCTCGACCATGCGTTTGGTTGTGGCGAGACCGAGGCCCACACCGCCCGCCCGCGACGGTTCGATTTGCTGAAAAGGATCGAAGATGCGCCGGTGGTACTCGGACGGAATACCGATGCCGTTGTCTTTTATCCTGAATACCCAGCCCTTCGATTCCTGTTGAGCGCTGATGTGTATGAATGGTTTTGCATCTTTTCGCCTGTACTTCAGCGCGTTGCCAATAAGATTTTGTAACACCTGAATCATCTGCACGCGGCTGCCGCAGATGCGGGGTAGCTGCTCAATGCGGATGTCAGCGGCAGATTCCGAGACCATAAGCTGCAAATTATGCAGAACAGTCTCGACTACTTCTGCCATGTTCAGCTCTTCCAGTCCATCACCGCCGGAGTGTGTCAACTGCGAATAAGCGAGGATGCCCTCTATCAACTCATCCATCCGACGGGCCGCGTTGCAAATCTGGACTATCTCTTGCGAACCTGCGGGCCCAAGCATCGCTGCGTGTCGACGTTCGAGCATCTGCGAGAAGATCCTGATCACTCGCAGCGGTTCCCGGAGATCGTGACTCACAGCGTGAGCGAAGCGTCCGAGGTCTGCATTTGACCGCTGCAATGCAGAGTAGGAGGCCCGCAGGTTGTTTCCGGCTACCAGCAGATCGCGTCCCACTTCTGCCAGTTCGTCATTTGTGTCCGTTCGGACATGCAGATCGAAGTCGCAGTCAGCAAGTTGGTGCGCGGCGCGCTTAAGCGACAGCAATGGTTTCGTAATGGAACGTGTGACGTAGTAGCCCAGCAAAAGTGATGCAAACAGGGAAAGAACAGCCGTTGCAGCCAAGATGAATTGAGCACGTTGACGGCGGATATTGACCTGTTGCATGGCGGCCTCACGATCTAGCTGCACAGCATTCGCGACCTGGTGCACAACGTCGCCGATCTCGCGCAGTATCTGATCGAGCTGCATGTTGACCCGTAGGCGAATCGCTTGCCAATCCTTAATTTGAGCAAGCCGATCAATCGCATCCAGTTCCTCATAGACGCTGCGGGTGGAAGCAGCCAGCGCATGTGCCTGAGCACGGCCAGTCTCTCCGAAGGCTGCCATTGCGTTCCTGAGATGCTGAGCCAGCACATTACGCATGGCTTGCGTTTCGGCTAGCAACCGTGTTTCACGCTGCTGCTCGATGAGGCTCGAGATATGTCGCGAAACAGTGCCGATGTCGCGCTCAACTTCCTGGACGGAGGTTAGCCGATTGTCGACGGCAATGATCCGCCTTGCATCGGAAACCACTGCGGCGAATTGCCAGTTCGTAACGATTGCACCTGCGCCGATGATGAACAAAACGGATGAAAAAGCTGCTGTCAGGCGGGATCCGATGTTCACGGGCACCCCTGTTTGCCAGCCGATTGCAGGACCGAGGTGATGTCCGCCTGTACACGCTGCGCTCCGGAGCGAGCCGCGATCTCCCCGCTCAGGATTCTGTGAATGCCGCGCGCGTAGACATCGGAAACACAAGGGTACAAAGAACCGAGAAGAGCGACAGGGCGGCGTATGATCCGATTGGCTGCTTCGGAAGCTATTTCGAACAATTCGCTTTTCCTGAGCTGCGGATCGTCGTATGCGGTTTTGAGTGTGGGCCAGTTCCCCTCCGCAAGTGCTCTCCGCACCTGCACTCTGCGTGAGGTCATGAAACGAATAAAAGCAATTGCCCGCGACCGATTCCGAGAGGAGACTGGTATGCCTAGATACCATGCTCCGATCACGCTCGAATGCGAGTCGAAACCCGCGGGCAGAGGAGAAACCGCGAAGCGGCTTGCAATCTGTGGGTCTGCTTTCGCCAGTGCATAGACGTAGGCCCAGTTCCGTAGAAAAGCAGCATTCCCGCTTTGCCAAACGTCCCGCGAGTCCTCTTCCGTGTAGGCAAGTACGCCCGGAGGTGAGATGGTTCCTATCCATCGTGCCGCTTGAGCGAATGCTTCCACAGCCCTTGGATTGGCTATGTTTGCCTCGCGGCCAGCGGTAACCAAATTGCCTCCGCCTTGTGAATATTGCCACTCGAGAGCGTTGCAGGTGAGTCCTTCATAGGCGTCTCCCTGCCAGACGTAGCCCCAGAAGTTCTGGTGCTTGGCTCCGCGCTCTCCTCGTTGAATGATTCGTGCTTGTGTTTCGAGTTCGTTCCAGGTCGCAGGCGGATGGCTGAATCCGTACTTCTGCAGCAAGTCTGTCCGATAGAACAGCAGGCCGTAATCGATGAAGAACGGCGCGCCCATGACACGGTTCTCAGCCACTACGCTGTCGACCGTGCCGGGCAGTTCATCATGAATGCGGTCACCAAGAGCATCGCGAAGGTCGGCCAGTTCACTTCTTAAGTGCGAGCTCCAGGCTAGATCGAATTCGATAACGTCCAGCCCCGTAGGCGCACTCTTTAGTTCATCCTCCAAGCGCCGCCAGCTCGATTCCGGCGCAGGTATGAGTTCCACAGTGATGCCTGTTTCCCGGGTAAATTCAGACATCAGTTCTCCATCTATGGCTCTCGTCGGAGCCGAAGTCCACATCAGAACTGTTATTGAACTCGCCTTCTTACGTTCCGATCGGGACGAATGCACGCACGAATTTGCAGTAAGGGCGAACAAGAAAGCAATAAGCAAATACCTATGTGAAGGCGTCCAGACTTGGCTGCCATGCTGCTCAGACTGCTTGCATTCGATAGAGGCCCGTTCGTCGATTGTGTCGCTCGGACGGCTTTGCTGCGAGCTTGGCGATAACCGACGGGCATTGTGATCTGGTCCGGTATCACTCGATGGGACGCGATACCTTTGGGACGACCGCACACATTGCCAACGAGCTATGCGTGTGGCTGACTGCCATTGCACTTGGATATATTTTCGCATCGGCATCGGCTTCAATGCGCTGACCGGGAGCGAGTTTATCCATCCAATCAGTGCGACCAACTGCTTCCAGCATCCCCTGATTGGCGCTGCGCACGTCGCACTCGCACCCGCCGTCCGTTCGCGTGCCGCAGCAAACTCCCGCCGCAACGTTGTAAATGTCTACCGTTCGAAACAGCTTATTTGATAATCTGCTCATGCCATTTTGTCCACGTCATCCGCTGGACATTCAAGGTCCGCGATGCCGATAACTGAATTGGTGGGTGAATAGCAACCCTCGAGGCTCATGTCAGAGTTGCTGGATCCCATGGAGATCCGTCGGATCAATATTCTTCAGGAGGTGCTAGAGGCGGGTTCCTACGACTTCATTGTCGCGCGTGCTCTGCTCCACCATCTCCTGCCTGCCCGGAAGGCCCTGGAGCGTATGATCACGGCACCGAAGCCTGGAGGCCTGCTTCTTTCGATAGAACCGGACATGCTGCCCTGTACTGTGGCCGAGCCGGATTCGATGCAAACGTCCTGGCTAGGATGGTTGAAGTGGTCGGTCGGAGCTGGCATCGACTACTTTATCGGCCGTAAAGTCCCTTCGTGGCTGGATTCTCTCCGTCTGAAGGATCTTGCGGCGTAGTAAATCGCGACGCCGCTCCAAATAAAACCCCACTTACTTGGGACTAGAAAGGCATCTTCCCGCCCGTAGCTCCATAAATCTCGCCAGTTACATAACTCGCATCATCCGAAGCAAGGAACACAAATATCGCTGCTTGTTCGACCGGCTGCGCCGGTCGCCCAAACACACTGCTCTTGCCGAAGTTCTCCACCTGTTCTTTCGGCATAGTCGCCGGAATAAGGGGGGTCCAAACTGGTCCCGGCGCAACTCCATTGACGCGCACGCCTTTCTCGATCGCAAAATTAGCAAGGCTCTTCGTCAAACTAACTAAAGCCGACTTGGTCGACGCATATGGCGCGAGTTGATCCTTAGGATCGTACGACTCGATCGAGCAAACGTTGATAATCGACGCTCCCGGGTTCATCTGTGGCAACGCCGCCTGCGTTAAAAAAAACGCGCCGTACACATTCGTCCGATAGGTGGTGTCGAACTCATCCTCGGGAATATCTTCTAACTTATCGTAGGTCCGCTGAAACGCGGCGTTGTTGACGAGGATATCGAGGGTCCCGAATTCCTGGAGCGTCTGCGCCACAGCTTTTTGACAGAACTCTTTCTTCCGGATATCACCGACCACGGCGATGGCTTTCCGGCCGGTTTCCTTCACCAGGCGGACCGTCTCGTCCGCATCGGCCTGTTCCTCCGCAAGATGCACAAAGAGCACATTGGCCCCCTCCTTAGCAAAGCAAAGCGCGACCGCCCGTCCGATCCCGCTGTCCGCGCCGGTAATCAGGGCTGCTCGTCCCTTAAGACGCCCACAGCCGTTATAACTCGCCTCACCGTAATCGGCCGGCGGATTCAGTTCGTTTGAACTCCCCGGCGCCGCTTGCTCCGATTTCGGAAATGGCGGCTTAGGAAAGCGCTCGCGAGGATCCGCCGAGGTTGATGATGATTTCGAATTCGCCATAATCGCCCGTAATCCCTAAGTGAGATGCCACTGCCCACCGTGTCTTTCAGCCGAAGAACTACCAGTCCATCGGCTTAGCAGCTAAAAGCCGTGCATCACCGCCAGCATGGCGGTGGTTACAAAGAACGGAAGCGCTCAAAACTGTTTGAAAGCGACCACGGCGAACTGAAGCTATTCTGGTAGCAGGAGCTTTAATGAACCCGTATCCGCAGTCCGACTCCACCTGGAACAAGCTCACGGCGACCACGCCGCTAACGGCGCAAGGAGCAGCCGTTATCAAACAGACATATCTGCTGTTCGGATTAAGCGTGTTCAGCGCGCTGGCCGGCGGCTATATCGGCGCCACTTCAGACACGCTGGCCCGCTTCTTTTCCGGTTGGCTTGGTTGGATTGCGGCGATTTTGCTGTTGAATCTTGTACCGCGTATCGCCATCGCGGCCCGACACAATCCCGTGTTGGGCGTGAGCGCGCTGGTTGGGGACGGCTTTGTGTCCGGTATCGCCATTTCTCCGATCCTGTGGATCGCCCGGCGCAATGCACCGGTTCTGATCCTGGTCGCTCTCGCCATTACGGCTTTTGTGTTTATCGGTGTCACGCTTTATGTGATGGCGTCGGGGCGCAGCTTCTCGGCTCCACGGGGGCTGATGGTTGGGCTATTCTTTTCGATCATCGGAGCGGTGATCCTGAACGCGTTCCTGAATATCGGGGTGCTAGGCATTCTGATCAGCGTAGCGATTGGAGCGCTCGGCGTTTGCATTCTGGTTTTCTCGACCAGCAGCGTGCTGCGCTCACCCTTTGCGGACAGTCCGATTCCTGGTGCGCTCATGCTCTTTGCAGGCGTGTTCAACGTTTTCGTCGCGGCGTTAAACATTTTGCTGCGCGTGATGAACGGCGGCCGGCGAGGTTGATCTCTTAGCCACCGATCGAGTACATGGGACGTTGCGGGGCTATGAAGCTGGCTTGACCGATTTGGTGGCCTGGCCATTTACCTTGAATATTGCGGCGGATGGCAGCTTCTAGCGCGCTTTCGTCACCTTCTTCGAGGAGTTGTCGAATGTCTGATTCTTCGCGGGCAAACAGACAGTAGCGCAGCTTTCCATCGGAGGTCAGCCGCAGCCGGTTGCAATTCATGCAGAAGGGTTTACTGACTGAAGCGATCAATCCGATCCGATCGCCGTTAGAGAATCGGTACTCGGTGGCGGGCGCGCGTGGATCAGCGTCTGGCACCGCTTCGAGTGGTCCAAATTCCGCAGCGAGCCGGCGTAGCATCTCGTCCGCGGTCAGAACTTGGTCGAGGGACCAGATCCGCTGTGCGTCGAGCGGCATGAACTCGATGAAGCGTACCTCCATGCCTCGCTCCCGCCCGTAGCGGACGAGCGGAACCAGGTCTCCCTCGGTAATTCCCTTCATGGCAACCGCGTTCAACTTGATCTTCTTGAATCCGGCTGCCCGCGCCGCCTCGATGCCGGCCAGCACGCGGGGCAGTTCATCGCGCCGCGAGATCCGTTCAAATCGGGCGCGATCGAGCGTGTCCAGATGAACGTTCAAGCGCCTCAGCCCAGCCGCATACAAGGCGGCGGCATGTTTTTCGAGCAGAACGGCGTTAGTGGTGAGCGCCAGATCTTCGATCCCGTCAATGGCGGTGAGCTGTTCGATCAGCTCGGGCAGGCGCGGACGCAGCAGCGGCTCCCCGCCGGTCAAACGTATTTTGCGAAAGCCAACACTTGCAGCGGTTTTGACAAATCTGCCGATCTGCTCAAAATTCAGCAGACGAGAAACTGGGGTAAATTCCGCGCCCTCTTCCGGCATGCAGTAGAAACACCGAATATTACAACGGTCGGTCACGCTGATCCGTAGATCCGAGTGCACGCGCCCGAATGTATCCACGACCGGTTGCAACTTAACGCACCGCCAGCATACGCTCAATCGGTAGACGCGCCCGCTCCATCAATTCCGGCGCGAGTTCGATGCGCGGGGTCAAATCGGCCAGGCAATCCCGTACCTTTTCAAGCGTATTCATCTTCATGTAGGGACATTCGCTGCAATTACAATTTTCGTTAGCAACGAAATAAAACTTCTTGCCAGGGCTGAGCTTTTCGAGCGAATACCGCAC